>CAZQHE010000017.1:0-32755 GCA_964593155.1 uncultured bacterium | reverse complement strand
CGGCGTGACCTTCTCCGAGCTCGTCGAGAACTTCCACGTGCAGGCCGTCGGTCTGATCGAGGGCGGCTCCGATCTGCTGCTGGTCGAGACCCAGCAGGACACGCGCAACGTCAAGGCGGCCGTGCTGGGCATCGAGCGCGCCTTCGAGGAGACGGGCGAGCAGCTGCCTCTGATGATCAGCGGCACCATCGAACCCATGGGGACCATGCTCGCCGGCCAGACCGCCGACGCCCTGGTGGCCAGCCTGTCGCACCTCGACCTGCTGTCGATCGGGTTGAACTGTGCCACGGGCCCCGAGTTCATGACCGACTCGATCCGCAGCATTGCGGAGCTGGCGCGCACGCGGGTGAGCTGCGTGCCCAACGCGGGCCTGCCCGACGAGGACGGCAACTACCAGGAGTCGCCCGAGGCCATGGCCGACGTCCTCGAGCGCTTCGTCGACCACGGCTGGCTGAACATGGTCGGCGGCTGCTGCGGTACCACGCCGGAGCACATCCGCGCCTTCGCGGACATGGTCGAGGGCAAGACGCCCCGGGCCGTGCCCGACCACCACCGTGCGCTGTACAGCGGAATCGAACTGATCGAGGCCGACGAGGACAACCGGCCCCTGCTGGTGGGCGAGCGCAGCAACGTGATCGGATCGCGCAAGTTCAAGCGCCTGATCGCCGACGAGAAGTTCGAGGAGGCCAGCGAGATCGCCCGCGCCCAGAGCAAGGCGGGCGCGCACGTGATCGACGTGTGCCTGGCCGACCCCGATCGCGACGAGATGGACGACATGGTGCGTTTCCTCGAGCAGGTCGTCCGCAAGGTCAAGCTTCCGCTGATGATCGACTCGACCGACCCCGAGGTGATCGAGCGGGCACTCACCTACAGCCAGGGCAAGGCCCTGATCAATTCGATCAACCTGGAGGACGGCGAGGAGCGCTTCGAGCAGGTGGTGCCCCTGGCCACGAAGTACGGCGCGGCCCTGGTGGTGGGCTGCATCGACGAGGACCCGGAGCAGGGCATGGCCGTCACCCGGCAGCGCAAGCTCGAGATCGCCCGGCGCAGCCACGACCTGCTCACGCAGAAGTACGGCGTGCGGCCCGAGGACATCGTCTTCGATCCGTTGGTCTTCCCGTGCGCGACCGGCGACGAGAACTACGTCGGCAGCGCCGAGGAGACCATCGAGGGCGTCCGGCTGATCAAGGAGGCCTTCCCCGAGTGCAAGACCGTGCTCGGGATCAGCAACGTGAGCTTCGGTCTGCCCAACGCGGGCCGCGAGGTGCTCAACAGCGTGTTCCTGTACCTGTGCACGCGCGCGGGCCTGGACATGGCGATCGTGAACACCGAAAAGCTCGAGCGCTACGCGAGCATTCCGCCCGAGGAGGTGCGGTTGGCCGAGGACCTGCTGTACGACCGCGGCGACGACCCGATCGCGGCCTTCGCCGCGCACTTCCGCGGCGCGCAGAGCCGCTCGCACCAGCCGACGAAGGACCTGCCGCTCGACGAGCGGCTGCAGCAGTACATCATCGAGGGCACCAAGGAAGGCCTGATCGACGACCTGGAGACGAAGCGTGCCGAGGCCCGTCCGCTGGACATCATCAACGGCCCGCTCATGGCCGGCATGGACACCGTGGGCAAGCTCTTCAACGACAACCAGCTGATCGTGGCCGAGGTACTGCAGAGCGCCGAGGCCATGAAGGCGGCGGTGGGGCACCTCGAGCAGTTCATGGAGAAGGCCGACACCTCCAGCAAGGGCAAGGTGATCCTGGCCACGGTGAAGGGCGACGTCCACGACATCGGCAAGAACCTCGTCGAGATCATCCTGAGCAACAACGGCTACGAGGTCGTGAACCTGGGGATCAAGGTTCCGCCCGAGACGCTGATCCAGGCCGTGCGCGAGCACGAACCCGACGCGATCGGACTCAGCGGGCTGCTGGTGAAGAGCGCCCAGCAGATGGTGGTGACGGCCGAGGATCTGCACGAGGCCGGCATCGACCTGCCCATGCTGGTGGGAGGGGCGGCTTTGAGCGCGCGCTTCACGCGGACCCGCATCGCGCCGGCGTACCGCGCGCCGACCCTGTACGCGAAGGACGCCATGGACGGTCTCGGCATCCTCAACCGCGTGCGCGAAGAGGGTGCCGATGCCGAGGTGGCCCGCCAGGACGAGGCCCTGTCCGGAAAGGCAGTGGCCAAGCCGAAGAAGGAACTCGCTCCCGAGACCAGCGAACGCAGCGCGAACGTGCGGCTCGACGTGGCCATGCCCGTTCCGCCCGACCTCGACCGCCACGAGGCACGGTACGAAGACCTGGACACGGTGTGGTCCTACATCAATCCGGCCATGCTCTACGGTCGGCACCTGGGTTACCGCGGTCGCTTCGAGCGCGGCCTGCGTGAGGGCGACCCGAAGCTCCTGAAGCTGATCGAACAGGTCGACGCGGTGAAGGCCGAGTGCCGCGACGGCCTGATGAAGGTGCGCGCCGTGTGGCAGTGGTTCGAGGTCGAGCCCGACGGCAACGAGATCGTGGTCTTCGAGCACGGCGAGCCGCGTACGCGGCTGCGCTTCCCGCGGCAGCGGCGGGAGAACGGCATCTGCCTGAGCGATTACGTCCTGCCGCCCCGCGACGGTCGACGCGACGCCATGGGTCTGTTCGTGACCACCGCGGGCGAGGGGATCATGGTCGCCGCCACCGAGGCCAAGGAAGCGGGCGAGTACGTCCGCAGCCACGCCCTGCAGGCCCTGGCCCTGGAGACCGCCGAGGGTGCGGCCGAGATGGTCCACCAGGGCATGCGCGCGGCCTGGGGCTTCCCCGATCCCGTCGACATCACCCCGGCCCAGATCTACAAGGCCGACTACCAGGGCAAGCGCTACAGCTTCGGCTATCCGGCGTGTCCGGACCTCGCCGGGCAACGACCCCTGTTCGATCTGTTGCGGCCGCAGTCGATCGGCGTGCAGCTCACCGAGGGCGACATGATGGATCCCGAGGCGAGCGTGTCGGCGCTGGTGTTCCACCACCCCGACGCGAAGTACTACGCGGTCGAGGTCGAGGAGGAACCGGCGAGCGCATAGACGTGGACACCGGCCCCGATCCCGTGCCGCTACCACTGACCGAGCGCTTGCGTCTGCGTCGGATCGATGCGCACGACGTCGATGCGCTCGTGGAGCTCGACGCCGACCCCGAGGTCAGGCGCTACGTCTCGGCCGATCCTCCGCCCGACGCGGCGGCGGTGCGGCGCGAGATCCTGCCGGGCATGGTCGAGACCTTCGGCCACTCGCCTTTCGGCTTCTTCGCGGCGCTCGACCGGACGGCCGACGACACCTTCGTCGGATGGTTCCACCTGCGCCCCGACGCCGACGGTCCCGACGTGCTCGACCTGGGTTTCCGGTTGCGCCGCGAGGTGTGGGGGCGGGGCCTCGCCACCGAGGGCGGGCGCGCGCTCGTGGCCTGGGGCTTCGCGCATCCGCGGGTTCGGCGCATCACCGGGCACTGCCTCGAGGCGAACGTGGCCTCGGCCCGGGTGTTGCAGAAGTGTGGACTGCGGTTCGCCGGTCGATTCGTGGTGCCGGCCTCGCGATTGCCCGGCTGGCCGGCGTCGCGTCGGCGGGCGGTGGCCTACGCGGTCGATCGCCCCGACCGCTGACGCACGACCTCGAAGGCCAGCACGGCGGTCGCCGCGGACAGATTGAGCGAGTCCGACACCCCGGCCATGGGAATCCGCACGCAGGTGGCGTCGGCGGCGTCCCACGCGGCGCTCAGGCCCGCGTGCTCGGCGCCGAGGACCAGGGCCACCGGACCGGTGAGATCCACGTCGGTGTGGACATCCGGGGCCTGCGGCCGCGTGACGATCGCGCGCACGGAGTGTTCGCCGAGCCAGGCGATCACGTCGGACGCCGACGCCACCGCGACGGGCTGCGTGAACAGCGTTCCCATGCTGGCGCGGATCACGTTCGGGTTGGCCGGCTCGCAGGCCGGGTCGGCCAGGACCACCGCGTCGACGCCGGCCGCGTCGGCCGTGCGCAGGATCGCGCCCAGGTTGCCCGGCTTCTCGACCGCCTCGACCACCAGCACGAAGGCCTCGGAGCGGAGCGTGATCGTATCGAGTGCGGCCGGACGCCACGAGAGAACCGCGCACAATCCCTCGTCGCGCTCGCCGTAGCGGATCTTGTCGTACACCGCCTCGTTCACCGGCTGGATCGGCACACCCCGCGTACGGGCGCGGGAGACGGCCTCGGTGGCCTCGCCCGCGCGCAGGCGCGCTTCGCACACGTACACCCCCGACGGCTCGACGTCCGCCTGCAGGGCGCGCAGCAGTTCACGGGCGCCGTCGATCCGGGTCAGGCCGGTCTTGCGACGTTCGCGGGGTTCGCGCAGCTTCACCAGCTGCTTCACGCGCGGGTTCTGCAGGGAGGTGACGATCTCGTCGCTCACGCTCGGGCTCCGGGATCGAAGCCGCGGGCCGCGGCCCAGGGATCGGGCGAGGGGAGGCGGCCGTCGCGCGTCCAGGCGCTCCATGTCCCGCTCGGCAGCGGCAGCGTCCCGTCGGTGCTCTCGATCCACATCTCGCCGTGGCCGAACCCGCCGCGGTCGACCCCGGCCCCGAAGCGACGGCGCAGGGCCAGGTCGAGCAGGTTGCGCACGGCGATCGCGCCGATGCCCGGCGTGTGCGCACTGAACAGCACGAAGGCGAAGTCGTCGGCGAGCACGTCCACGCAGGCCTGCAGCAGCTCGTCGACACTGTCCTCGAGCTTGAACACCTGTCCCTTGGGACCGCGGCCGAAGCTGGGTGGATCGAGGATCACCCCGTGGTAACGCCGCTCGCGCCGGCTTTCGCGGCGCAGGAACTTCAGCGCGTCGTCGATGATCCAGCGGATGGGGGCGTCGGCCAGACCGTTCAGTGTGGCGTTGTCGCTGGCCCACTGCACCACGCCCTTCGACGCGTCGCAGTGGGTGACGGCGGCGCCGCCACGGGCCGCGGCGATCGAACTGCCGCCGGTGTACGCGAAGAGGTTCAGCACCTCGTGGCCGGGTTCCGACTGCGCGGCGATCCACTCCCAGAACGGTGCCTGCTCGGCGAACACGCCCATGTGCCCGAACCCGGTCGGCTTGACGTGGAAGCGCTGGCTGCCGACCCCGCACTCCCAGCTCTCGGGAAGGGCATCGGCCGGCGTCCACGATCCGCCGCCCCGCGACGAGCGCTCGTAGCGGGCCGCGGCCGCGTTCCATCGCTCCTCGTCGAGCGACGGGGCCCACAGTGCCTGCGGACTGGGCCGCACCACGACGTGCGGGCCGAAGCGCTCGAGCTTCTGCCCGTGTCCGGAATCGAGAAGAGCGTAGTCGTCCATCACGCGGTGGTGGGCGGTGCGCCCTCGCCCGAGCGGCGGGTCCGCATCAACCAGATCCCGAACAGCGCGGCACCGATGCTGATCCACTGGGCCTGGCTCATGGCCAGGACCATGTCGTCGGGACCGCGCACGCGGAAGAACTCGCTGATCCAGCGCTCGACGCCGACCAGGATCAGGTACAGACCGAACAGCCACCCCGGTTCGGCCGGCCGCTTGCGGAAGTGCCACAGCAGCCAGACCACGGGGATCATCATCAGGATCTCGTAGACCGGCGTGGGGTGGACGGTGACCCCCGGTGGGGTGGGCACCACGCCGTCGGGATAGCCCATGGCCCAGGGCAGGTCCGAGGGCGGGCCGTAGTCACCGTCGCCGCTCAGCTGACAGCCGATGCGTCCGATGCCGTAGGCCGCGGCCAGGCCCGGCGCGAAGGCGTCGCAGAGCCTCCACAGCGACTGCTTCTTGCGGTGGGCCAGCCACAGCGTGGCCGCCGCTCCGCCGATCAGGCCACCGTACCAGGTGAGCCCGGCCCCGCCGAAGATCCCGCCGAAGGGATCGGCCATCACTCGGTCCCAGTGCTCGACCATCCAGTACAGGCGCGCCCCGACGATGCCGCCGATCAGCGCCCACATGGGATAGCCCTCGAGGTGGTCCGGCTGCAGCCCGCGGCGTTTGAGCTCCATGGTCACGAGCTTGGCGCCGACGAGGAAAGCGACGAGGACCATGGCGCCGAAGCTGTGGATCTTCAGCGGCCCGATCTCGAAGAGCACGGGGATCATGGGGGCCTCCCGGGCCGGATGTCCCGCGGGCGGCCGCGGGCGTCGGACGTGGACCTAGAGACGTGGACCTAGAGCAGTTCGGCGGCCAGGCTGGCCAGGTCGCTGCGCTCGCTGCGTTCCAGCCAGATGTGACCGAAAAGCGGTTGGTCCCGGAACTTCTCCACCAGGACGCTCAGACCGTTGCTGCTGGCGTCGAGGTAGGGGTTGTCGATCTGGAAGGGATCGCCGGCCAGCACCACCTTGGAATCGCGGCCGGCCCGGCTGACGATGGTCTTCACCTCGTGGGGCGACAGGTTCTGCGCCTCGTCGATCAGGATGAAGAGCTTCGGCAGCGAGCGACCGCGGATGTAGGTGACGGCCTCGACCTCGATCCAGCCGCGGTCGAAGAGGTAGTTGATCTTGTCGCCGACCGCCTCCAGCGTGGGATCCACGAGGAACTGCAGATTGTCGTAGATCGGTTCCATCCAGCTCTCGAGCTTCTCTTCCTTGCTGCCCGGCAGGTAGCCGATGTCGCGTCCCAGCGGGATGATCGGGCGGCTCACCAGCGCTCGCTTGTACACGCCCCGCTCGGCCACCTGCTCGAGGCCGGCGGCCAGGGCCATGAGGGTCTTGCCCGTGCCGGCCTTGCCCACCAGGGTGACCAGCTGGATCTCGGGATCCATCAGCAGTTCCAGCGCGAAGTGCTGGCCCATGTTCAGCGGCGACAGCTTCCAGGGTCGCGCGTCGTCGAAGCGCAGCGGCACCAGTGTGCCGTGCACGTGGTCGTGGCGGGCCAGGGCGGTCTGCTTGGGATTCTGGGCGTCGCGCAGCAGCACGAACTCGTGCGGCATGAGATCGGTGGGGGCCTGGATCACGCGCTCGCGGTAGAAGGTGTCGATCATCCCGATCTCGAGATCCCACTCGCGGTAGCCGCGGTACAGTTCCTCGAAATCGACCTGGGCCTCGCCGGAGTAGTCGACGCTCTCGATCCCCAGAGCGGTGGCCTTCACCCGCGCGTTCAGGTCCTTGCTCACGAAGACCACGTTGCCGCCGTTCTCGCGCTGCAGGTGAAGGGCGGCGGCGATGATCCGGTTGTCGGGGATCTCCGGGTCCATGTTCATGGGCAGGTCGGTCATGAACCCGGTCATCAGGACTCGCAGCTTGCCCCCGTTGTCCATCTGCACGCCGTGGGCCAGTGGCCCGCGCGTGCGCAGGTCGTCGAGCAGGCGCACCGCGCGCCGCGAGGTGCGGCCCAGTTCGTCGGGCTTCGACTTGAACTGGTCGAGCTCCTCGAGCACGTCGACGGTGATGATGACCTCGCCGTCGGGAAAGGCGAGCAGGGAGTGGGCCTCGTGGAGCAGGACGTTGGTGTCGACCACGTAGGTCTTCTGGGCCGCTGCCATGTGGGTGGGATCCTCCTGTGCCGTCGGCCGTCGCACGGGCCGTGGCGGAGCGAGTCCGCCAGAAGCTAAGCCGGCGCCCTCGCGGCGAACAAGCCGAAAGTGGCGGGGGCCTGCCCGGCGCGGCCGTCGGGAGCCGGGGCGGTTAGCAAAATCTGCAGAAAATGCACATTTACAGGTGCGCTGTGCAGAAATAGGGGTTAGAATAGTCGAATCTCGACGCCAGAAATGCAGAATCGGCATTTGTGGCGAGTCACGTCGGCGAGCGCCGGCGTGGTGCGGGGCGGCACGGTGCCGGCCCCGAGACCCATCCGCGACCCGGGCCCCGACGCCCGCATCCACCGAGGGACGGATCCATGGCCGCCAAACGCGAGATCATCGCCGAGCTCAAGCGCCAGAAGGTGCGCTTCCTGCGCCTGATGTTCACCGACATCATGGGCGCGATCAAGAACGTCGAGGTCCCCGAGTCGCAGTTCCAGAAGGCGCTCGACGGCGAGATCATGTTCGACGGCTCCTCGATCGAGGGTTTCACCCGGATCGAGGAGAGCGACATGCTGCTCAAGCCCGACCTGGACACCTTCGTGGTCTTTCCCTGGGCCGACGAGCGGGGGACCGTGGCCGGGCTGATCTGCGACGTCTACAACCCCGACGAAACACCGTTCGAGGGTTGTCCGCGCATGGCCCTGCGCCGGGTGATGGCCCACGCCAAGAAGCTCGGATTCACGGCCAACTTCGGGCCCGAGCTCGAGTTCTTCCTCTTCCACCGCGACGACGACGGCAACCCGACCACGCGAACGCACGACTCGGGCGGCTACTTCGACCTGTTGCCCGTCGACCGCGGCGAGGAGTGCCGGCGTGACATCACCAACGCGCTCGAGGCCATGGGCTACAGCGTGGAGGCCGCCCACCACGAGGTGGCGCCGGGCCAGCACGAGATCGACTTCCGCTACGCCGACGTGCTCAGCACGGCCGACCGGGCGGCGGTGTTCCGGCTGGTGGTGAAGAAGTACGCGCGCGACCACCAGCTGCACGCCACCTTCATGCCGAAGCCGATCTTCGGCGAGAACGGCAGCGGCATGCACGTGCACCAGTCGCTGTTCAAGGGGACCAAGAACGCCTTCTACGCCAAGAGCAAGGACCACGAACTCAGCGACACCATGCTGTACTACGTGGGGGGAGTGCTTCGGCACGCCCGCGCGATCTGCGCGATCAGCAACCCGCTGGTGAACAGCTACAAGCGTCTGGTGCCGGGCTTCGAGGCACCCGTCAACGTGGCCTGGAGCTACCGGAACCGCTCGCCCCTGGTCCGCGTGCCGGCCCGGCGTGGGATCGGTACCCGCTGCGAGCTGCGCATGCCCGACCCGAGCTGCAACCCCTACCTGGCCTTCGCGGCCATGCTGGCCTCGGGGTTGGACGGGATCGAGAACCAGATCGACCCGGGCCCTTCGGTCGACCGCAACATCTTCGAGATGAGCCACCGCGAGAAGCGGCGCCTGAAGATCGACCAGCTGCCGGCGAACCTGCACGAGGCGGTCACCTTCCTGCGCAAGGACAAGGTCCTGCACGAGGCCCTCGGCGAGCACATCACCGAACAGTACTGCGAGGCCAAGGACACCGAGTGGGCCGAGTACATCAGCACGGTGCACGAGTGGGAGCTCGAGCGATACCTGTCGAAGTACTAGAGTGCCCCGCGGCCCAGAGCGGTGTTCACGGGGGGGCGGGTCGCCGGCGGCGGCCCGCTTTCTCGTACCGGGCTTCCAATATCGATCGGTTTCGATATTGACGTGGATCGATATTGTGCGATCTTCCCAGTCATGAACGCGAAGTCCTCCGCCTGTTGCCCGCCGAGCGCGCCGGTCGACGCCACCGTCGAGGTCACCGACCTCGCCGCGCGTCTGAAGGCCCTGGCCGACCCCACGCGCCTGGCCATTCTGCTCATGCTCCGCGACCGGGGTGGGTCGTTGTGCGCCTGCGAGATCGAGGCCGCCTTCCACCTGTCCCAGCCGACCATCTCGCACCACCTGCGCCGCCTGCGGACGGCGGGGCTGGTCGAGGCCGAGCGCCGTGGCAGCTGGATGCACTTCCGGGTGACCACCGGAGCGCTGACGGCGATCGGGGATTTCGCCCGCAGCTTCGACACCGCGGTCACGCCGACCGCAGAGTCCGCGTAGACGTGGACCCGACCCGAGATCCCGAGGAGACGACGATGAGTGCAGAGAAGGGTGGCGACGTCCGCGACGTGGTCCGTGAACGCTACGGCCAGGCGGCCGAACGGGTGAGCAGCGGCGCGCAGAGCAGCAGTTGCTGCGGTGGATCCTGCGGGACCGGACCGATGGAGGCGGTGGATCCGATCACGCGCGACCTGTACACCTCCGACGAACTCGACGGCCTGCCCGACACCGCGCGCCTGGCCTCGCTGGGCTGCGGCAATCCCACGGCCCTCGCGGAGCTCTCTCCGGGCGAGGTCGTCCTCGACCTGGGCTCGGGCGGCGGCATCGACGTGCTCCTCTCGGCCCGCCGCGTGGGGCCGAACGGCTTCGCCTACGGCGTCGACATGACCGACGAGATGCTCGGGCTCGCCCGCCGCAACGCCGCCACCGCCGGCGCCACCAACGTGGAGTTCCGGCAGGGCTCGATCGAGGATCTTCCCCTCGACGACGACACCGTCGACGTGGTCATCAGCAACTGCGTGATCAACCTGTCGGGGGACAAGGATCGCGTGCTGCGCGAGGCCCACCGCGTGCTCCGCAGTGGCGGTCGCTTCGCGGTGAGCGACATGGTGCTCACCCGGCCGCTGCCCGAAGCGGTGCAGAGCTCGGTGGCGCTGTGGACGGGCTGCGTGAGCGGAGCGCTGACCATGGACGACTACCGGGCGAAGCTCGAGGCGGCCGGTTTCGTCGACGTCGACTTCGAGGTCACGCGTACCTACGCGCGCCAGGACATCGCGGAGATGGGGGCGTCGGTGCCGCTCGACGAGGGCGGTCCGCGGCGCGTACTCGACCATCTCGACGAGATCGAGGGCGCCGTGGTCAGCGCGTTCGTCCGGGCTCGACGCCCCTGAGCCGACGCGCGAGGTCGAAGCGCTGCAACGCCGCGCCACCGAGCAGCAGCGTCTCGGTGATCTCGGCCGCCGTCACCAGCACGATGCCCAGCACCGCACCGTTGACGTTCGGGAACCAGGCGAGCGAAAGACCGCCCAGCGTGAGCACCACGGTGAGATCGGCCACCGCGCTCGCGCTGATGATCCCGGTGCGTCCGCTGGCCAGGATCAACCCCTTGGTGCACGCGCGCAGCCCCAGCATGAAGGGCGCGACGAACAGCATGAGCATGGCCGGGGTCACGTAGTCGAGCAGGCGCGGCGGCAGGGTGAAGACATCGGTCAGCAGGAAGGTGCGCACCGGGGGGATCCATCCCAGGGCGGCCACGATGGCCGAACAGATCACCGTGGTGATCAGGCCGAAGCGCAGAGCCCGGCGCGCGCGCTCGGGGCTGGTGGCCAGGATCTGGTGGGTGGCCTGCAGTGCCCACAGTGCACTGCCGGTGAGCAGCACGAGCGGGTGCAGCACGCCGAAGCTGGCCTGAGCGGCCTCGCTGTCGCCGGTGCGGCCGAGGATTCCGTTGACGATCGGCCGCAGTGCCGTCCACGCGAAGGCCGACAGTACCAGCGGCAGCGTGTACGACAGGATCCGCCCGTAGCCGTGCGCGCCGCCGGTGGTGGTGCGCAGCGGGAGGTCGCGCAGCAGCGGCCGCGTGACCCAGCCGATCCACAGGGTCTCGAGCGCGATGCCCGCGGTCAGGGCCCAGCCCACGAGGTGGGCGGTGGGTTCGGTCAGGCGCAGCACCACGAACACGAAGCCCACCAACACCAGCATGCGCAGGAAGGTTGCCTGGGTCAGCAGGCGTGTGCGATGGGCACGCAGGGCGAGTGCGCTGTAGAGACCGCGCATCCCCACCAGCAAAGGGATCGGGGCCAGGGAGACGGCGGTGGCCCGGGCCTCGGCGACCACGCGCGGCGTGGCCTCCATGAGCCGGCCGAAGGCCCAGTCGCCGAGGGCGGTGAAGGCCAGGAGGAGGTCGATTCCGGCCACGAGGGCGCCGCCGACCATCACCACCAGCACCAGCCGGCGCCAGCTCGCGCGATCGTGGGCCAGGCCGGCCCCGGCGTCGCGCGACACCAGCATGGGCGCGTTCAGGAAGACCAGCAGCCCGAAGCAGACGCCGTAGGCGGCCAGGTGCAGCTGCGGATCGGCGGCCCGCGTCAGCGCCAGATTGATGAGGGGGACGCCCAGGGTCATCATCTGGGACGTCAGCACCAGGGGCAGGTAGAAGCGCAGCAGTTCGCCGGTGCCCAGCGCGGTCCGCGGATCGTTTGTGCCCTTGGACGCGGTGGTCATCGTGCTAGACTCCTCCGGATGGCGGAGCGCGAGCACGATGCGCGATCCCGGCGTGTCCACGTTCCCCGAGCCCCACAAGGTATACGGCAGGCCGACGATGTCGATGCGCTTCCTGATCCTCGACGTGTTCACCGATCGCCCCTTCGGTGGCAACCAGTTGGCGGTCTTCCCCGAGGCGGCCGACATCGACGAAGCGCTGTTGCAGCCGATCGCGCGCGAACTCGACTTCAGCGAGACGGTGTTCGTGTACCCGTCGCGCGAGGACGGCGCGGTGCGCATGCGCATCTTCACGCCCGAGGCCGAGATCCCCTTCGCCGGACATCCCGTGATCGGCACCGCCTTCGCGCTCGACGAGTTCGCCGACGCCCCGCCGCGCGACGGCGACTGCCTGTTCGAACTCGAGAGCGGCGAGATCCACGTACGAAGGCAGCGCGCCGCCGACGGTTCGTTGCTGCAGGCCACCATGAGCCAGCACCGCCCGGTGTTCCTGGCCGAGACGGCCCAGGTCGAATCGGTGGCCCGCGCGCTGGGGATCGAACCGCGCGACATCCTCATCACCGGTCTGCCCTGCGAGGTGGTGTCGACCGGCCTTCCCTTCCACGTGGTGCCCGTGGGGTCGCTGCAGGCCATGCGTTCACTGCAACCGGACTTCAGGCGCCTGCGAATGCTCGGAGAGGAACTGGGCGTGAGCGACGTCTACGTGTTCTGTTTCGACACCGTCGACTCCGACGCCACGGTGCACGCGCGCATGTTCGCGCCGAGCTACGGGATTCCCGAGGACGCGGCCACCGGAAGCGCCGCGGGGTGTCTCGGGGCCTACGTCGTCAAGAACCGCGCGGTCCCCGCGGCGCGGTTGACGAAGCTGGTGGTGGAGCAGGGGCTCGAACTCGGGCGGCCCAGCCGCCTGTTCGTGGAGGTCGAGAGCGAGAACGATCGCATCGTCGGCGTCCGCGTGGGCGGAACCGCGGTGATCGTGGGAGAAGGTGAGCTGCGACTGTGAAGACCATTCTCGTCCTGGGTCTGTTGATCGCCGCGGCGGTGCCCGCCGGTGCGCAAACGGTGCACGTGGCGCGCTGGCAGGACGCGATCACCCCGGTGGCGGCCCAGTTCCTGGTGGGCGCGATCGAGCGCGCCGAGGACGCCGACGCCGAGGCCCTGATCATCGAGCTCGACACGCCGGGCGGCCTGGACACGGCTATGCGGCGGATCATCAAGGCGCAGCTCGGAGCGACCGTGCCGATCGTCGTGCACGTGGCACCGGCCGGAAGCCGTGCGGCGAGCGCCGGGGTGTTCATCACCATGGCCGCGCACGTGGCGGCCATGACCCCCACCACCAACATCGGTTCGGCCAGTCCCGTGCAGATGATGGGCGCGGGCATGGACTCGACCATGGCCAAGAAGGTCACCAACGACGCGGTGGCCTATCTGGAGGGCATCGCCGAGGACCGCGATCGCAACGTCGAGTGGGCCGCGCGTTTCGTCGAGGACTCCGAGAACATCACGGCCGAGAAGGCGCTCGAGGAGAACGTGATCGACCTCGTGGTGGCCTCGCGCGGGGAACTGATCGCGGCACTCGACGGCCGCGAAGTGGTCCTGCCGCGCGGCACGGTCACGCTGCAGACCGAGGGCGCCGAGGTCGTGGTCTTCGAGCCCGGCCTGCAGCACCAGTTGCTGGGCCTGATCGCCAATCCCACCGTGGCCTATCTGCTGCTGCTGCTGGGCATCTACGGGATCTTCTTCGAGCTGTCGAATCCGGGCGCGATCCTGCCGGGCACGGTGGGGGCGATCGCCATCCTGCTGGCCCTGTTCGCCCTGCAGGCCCTGCCGGTGCGCGCCGCCGGCCTGGCGCTGCTCGGGCTGGCGATCGTGCTGTTCGTGCTCGAGGTCTACGTCACCAGCTTCGGGCTGCTGGGTCTGGCCGGCGTGGTGTCGCTGGTCTTCGGCTCGGCCATGCTCTTCGAACCCGGGCCCGACGGCATGATGCGCCTGGGCTGGGGTGTGATCATCCCGGCCGTAGTGTTCTCCACCGGATTCATGGGTCTGTGCGCCGTGCTCGCCATCCGCGGTCAACGGCGGCCGGTGTCCACGGGTCTGAAGGCCATGGTGGGCGAACGCGGACGCGTGAGTCAGGCCATCGCGGAGGGACGGCGGGGCAAGGTCGTCGTGCACGGCGAGCACTGGGACGCACGGAGCGACGTGCCGGTCGACGTGGGCGAAGAGGTCGAGATCGAGGCCATCGAGGGCCGTACCGTGGTGGTGCGGCCCGTGCGCGCGGGCTGACCCTTGCCCGCGACGTGCTCTTGTCTGCAGGTTGGGTCCGGGGATCGCCGGTCCGGACCCGGGAGGTGAACCGTGTTACCAGCCGTCGGCATCGTCGTCGTCCTGCTGATCCTGTTGATCGCGAACTCCGTTCGCGTGCTGCGGGAGTACGAGCGCGGGGTCGTGTTCCGACTGGGCCGCTACGTGGGAACACGCGGTCCGGGTCTGATCATCCTGGTCCCGATCATCGAGCGCATGCAGAAGGTGAGCCTGCGGACGGTGGCCATGGACGTCCCACCGCAGGACGTGATCACGCGCGACAACGTGTCGGTGAGCGTGAACGCGGTGCTCTACTTCCGCGTGGTCGAGCCCGATCGGGCGATCCTCGACGTCGAGGACTTCCTCTTTGCCACCGGGCAGCTCGCCCAGACCACTCTGCGGTCGATCGTTGGGCAGAGCGAGCTCGACGAGATCCTGTCGGAGCGCGACAAGCTGAACGCGCAGATGCAGACGGTGATCGACGAGCAGACCGACCCCTGGGGGATCAAGGTGAGCCTGGTCGAGGTCAAGGACGTCGACCTGCCGCTCGAGATGAAGCGGGCCATGGCCCGGCAGGCCGAGGCCGAGCGCGAGCGACGCTCGAAGGTGATCCTGGCCGAGGGCGAGTTCCAGGCCAGCCAGAGGCTGAGCGAGGCCGCGAGCGTGATCGAAGCGCACCCGGCGGCGATGCAGCTGCGCTACCTGCAGGCCCTGCAGGACGTGGCGGCGGAGCAGAACTCGACGACGCTGTTCCCCGTGCCGATCGACCTGTTCGAACCCTTCCTGGAGCGGGCGCGACGCGAGCGCTCCGACGACGAATCGAGTTCCTGATGCGGCGTGTCCTGGTGGGTGTGTTGGTGGCGGTCGCGGTGTGCGCGACCGGCGTGACGTCGGCGCAGGCGCAGTGGCGTTTCGCGGTGGGCCTGACGGGCGGGGTGTCGACCGGCGATCGGATCTACCGCGCGCAGGCCGACGACCGGTCGACCTGGCGGTGGGAACTGCCCACGGGCGGGACCGATCGAAGCGGAACCGAGGTCCTGGTCGAGTCGGCGGGCGTGTTCGAGGCCGACAGTCCGGCCGACGCGCTGCAGTTCGGCGCACGCTTCACGGTCTTCTCGAACCAGAGTCCCTGGGGCGGAATCCTCAGTTTCGGCCTGAGCGATCTCGACGTCGAGGCCACCCGCCGCACCACGCAGGACAACGTGGACGAGGTCCCGTGGGACCAGTTCTTCACCACGCAGGTCCACGCCGTCGGCACGTGGTCGGTCGAGCCGACCACGTCGACGCCCTACCTGCTCGCAGGCTTCGGCTGGCTGTCGATGGATTCGGAGGGCGACGCGCTCGACCAGTCGAGCCCGGCCCTGGTGCTGGGCGGGGGGTATCGCATCGGCGGCCAGGGGACGTGGATGGTCGACGTCGAGATCCGCGGAGTGTGGGCCTCGCTCGATCTCGACGACGAACGGGCGCGCCTGGAGGCCGACATCGAGCAGCAGGCGGATGCCCTCGACACCGCATCGCAGTTCCGCTTCGACGGCGAGGACACCTACCGCGCGATCGAACTCACGGTGAGCACGTCCCTGGCGTTCTGATCGCCGGGGCTCAGGCCCGCCGCGAGGCCTGCGCGGTGGCCAGCTGCATCTCCACGAGCCGGCGGTAGAGCCGGCCGTTGGCCATCAGCTCGTCGTGCGTTCCCTGCTCGAGCAGCCGGCCGTGGTGCAGCACCAGGATGCGATCGGCGTCGCGCACCGTGGCCAGTCGATGGGCGATCACGATGCTCGTGCGATCGCGCATGAGTTCGTTGGTCGCCCGCTGGATCCGCGCCTCGGTCTCGCCGTCGACGCTCGCGGTGGCCTCGTCCAGCAGCAGGATCGGCGGGTCGTGGGCCAGCGCGCGGGCGAAGGCCACCAACTGACGCTCGCCGGTGCTCAGACGCTGCCCGCCCTCGCGCAGCTCCTCGTCGAGGCCGTTCGGCAGGCGGTTCACGAGGCGATCCAGCCCCACGCGCTCGACCGCCCGCTGCAGACGCCGTTCGTCGAAGGCCGGATCCCACAACGTGAGGTTCTCGCGCAGCGTGCCGCTGAACAGCCGCGGGTCCTGCAGCACCAGCGCCAC
The DNA here is from genome assembly GCA_964593155.1 of uncultured bacterium. Classification (GTDB taxonomy): domain Bacteria; phylum Krumholzibacteriota; class Krumholzibacteriia; order JAJRXK01; family JAJRXK01; genus JAJRXK01. The sequence goes on along the minus strand of CAZQHE010000017.1, from coordinate 16,470 downwards.
CTGCCGCCGCAGATCGCGCTGCGGCCAGTCGCGCACGTCGACTCCGTCGACGAGCACACGCCCGGAGTCGACGTCGTAGAAGCGCAGCAGCAGCGAGATCACCGTGGTCTTGCCCGCGCCCGTGCTGCCCACGATGGCCACGCGCTCGCCCGGGCGCACGTGGAAGTCCATCCCCGTGAGCACCGATTTCTTCTCGTCGGGTCCGGCGTCGAGCACCACCGGCGCGGCGCCGTCCTGCTCGAGGGTGTCGAGCGGATCGTAGCCGAAGTACACGTTCTCGAATCGGATGTCGCCGCGCGCGCGCTTCGGTGTCGACGCGGTCTCGGGTCGGTCGACCACCCGCGAGGTCGAGTCGAGCAGGGCGAACACGCGCTCGCTGGCCGCCATGGCACCCTGCAGGATGTTGAATTTCTCGCTCAGCGCGCTGATCGGCCGGTAGAAGCGCTGCGCGTACTGCACGAAGGCCACCAGCGTGCCCAGCGTGACCGTGCCGGCCTCGACCCACAGCCCGCCCTGCCACAGCAGCAGCACCACGGCCGCGGTGCTGACGATCTCGACCACGGGGAAGAACACCGCGAAGGCGGCCACCGTTTCGAGGTGGGCGCGGGTGTGGGCCAGGTTCAGCGTGTCGAAGCGGTCGAGCCGGCGGTCGTGCTGGCCGAAGGCGCGCACGATCGAGATGCCGGCGACGTGTTCCTGCAGGAAGGAATTGATGCGTGCCACGCGTACGCGGATCTTGCGGAAGGCCTGGCGCACCCGCGTGCGGAAGAAACCGGCCACCAGGAACAGCACCGGGATCACCGTGAAGCTCAGCAGCGCCAGGCGCCAGTCGAGCCAGATCATCACGCCCATGATCGCGAAGAGCGTGAGCACGTCGGTGGCCACGGTGACCAGGCCGCTGGTGAACAGTTCGTTCAGCGCCTCGATGTCGCTGGTGAGCCGGGTCATCAGCCGGCCCACGGGCTGGCGGTCGAACAGGGCCAGGTCCTGGCGCACCACGTGACGGAAGAGCTGCCGGCGCAGGTCGAACATGACGTTCTGGCCGATGGTCTGCAGCAGCATGATCTGCACGTAGTGCACCGCGGCGGTCACCACGAGCACCGCGGCGTACAGACCGCCGATCTGCCACAGGATTCGGCGCTGCTCGGCGGCCGTGGACTCGCTCTCGAGCGCGCGGTCGATCGCCATCTTCACCAGCAGCGGCGCGGCGATGCCCAGGCCGGCGACCACGGCGATCAGCACGGCGGCGATCGCCACCTTGGCGCGGTAGGGGCGCAGGTAGGCGATCAGGCGCGACAGCAGACCACGGTCGGTCACCGAGACCCGCAGGTCCTCCTGTTCCTCCTGTTCGAATCCGTCGGCGATCGAGCTCACGGGTGTCCGGTCCTCCCTCTCATCGCAGCGCGTCGAGTTCGGCTTCGGACATCTGTTCCTCGTACATGCGGGCGTACAGGCCGCCGCGGTCGAGGAGCTCGTCGTGGGTCCCGCGTTCGACGATCCGGCCCTCGTCCATCACCAGGATCTGGTCGGCGTCGCCGAGCGACAGCAGGCGGTGGGTGACCAGCACCACGGTGGCGTCGTCCCAGGCGGTGCGCAGCTCGCGGGTCAGCTCCGCCTCGGTCTCGGTGTCGACGGCGCTGAACACGTCGTCGAGCAGCAGCAGGGTCGGGTGCGGGGCGAGCGCCCGGGCGATGCCCACGCGCTGCTTCTGCCCGCCGCTCAGGGTGACCCCCCGCTCGCCGACCGGCGTGTCCCAGCCCTCGGGGAAGTTGTCGCGGTCGCGCTCGAGGCGGCTGACGCGCGCGAGATCCTCGATGGCGGCGTCGTCGAGGTCGGGCGCGGCGAAGGCGATGTTCTCGCGCAGGGTGTCGCTGAACAGGAAGCCGTCCTGCGGCGCGTAGCCCGTACCCGCGCGCAGGTCGTGCAGGTCGATCTCGCGCAGGTCGATGCCGTCGACCTCGATGGTGCCCTCGTAGCCGTCGTACTGCCGCGACAGCAGCCGCAGCAGGGTGGTCTTGCCCGCGCCGGTGGGTCCGACCACGGCCGTCCACGAGCCCGGGGCCAGCTCGAAGTCCAGGTCGTGCACGGTGGGCCGATCGGCCTCGGGGTAGGTGAAGGTGACGCCGTCGAAGCGCACCCGGCCGTCGCGCCGGTCACGCGGCCAGGCCACCGGCCGGGCCGGCTGGCGGATCTCGGGCTCGGCGTCGAACACCAGGCCCATGCGGTCGAGGCTGGCCAGGCCGCGCTGCCACAGGTTGATGGTCCAGCCCAGGGCGATGGTGGGCCAGGTGAGCTGCGCCACGTAGGCCAGGAAGGCCACCAGGGTCCCGACCGTGATCGTGCCGCCGATCACCATGTGCCCGCCGCCGAGCAGCACGGCCACCGAGGCCAGGCCGGCCAGCATGGTCATGACCGGGTACATGGCCGCCTGCACCCGGAAGTAGTGGATGTTCAGGCCGACGTAGTCGCGGGCCTCGTCGTCGAAGCGGCCGGCCAGGTCGTCCTCGCGGGCGTAGGACTTCACGGTGCGTACCCCGGTGAGCGCCTCCTGGGCGAAGCTGTTCACCCGCCCGAACTGCTCCTGCACCGCCGAGAATCGCTTGTAGGTGAGTCGGCTGGCCTGCTGCACCACCAGCGCCAGGATCGGCAGGGGCGCCAGGGCGATCAGGGTGAGCGTGGGGCTCATCGAGAACATCAGCGCCATGGCCACGACCAGGGTGACCGAGGTGTTGATCACGTACATGATCCCGGGGCCCATCAGCATGCGGATGGCGTTCAGGTCGTTGGTGGCCAGGGCCATGAGGTCGCCGACCTTGTGGCGGTCGAAGAACCGGGCGCTCAGGCCGAAGACGTGGGCCGCGAAGTCCCGCCGCAGATCGAGCTCGATCCACCGGCTGGCCCCGATCATCAGCCGCCGCATGACGAACTTGCACGCCCCGCCGCCCACGGTGAGGCCCAGCATGACCAGGGCGGCGTCGCGCGAGGCGGCCATGTCGCCGGCGTTCAGGGCGTCGATGGCCTTGCGCAGCCACCAGGGCGAGGCCAGGAGCAACAGATCACCCACCACGATGGCGGACACGCCGATCCCGTACGCCTTGCGGTGGCGCCGCAGATAGGGGAACAGTCGTCGGATTCGCACGAGGCGGCGCCCGGGGAGGTTCGGGTTGCGCGGGCAGGGGGTTGAGTCTAAAGTACCCGCGCAGTGGACCACCGTCCACTCGTGCGGGTAAATCCTTGGAATTCGTACAGTTCGACGATTCCGCCGCGGTGATTCGAGGAGACGTTCCCAAGATATGAGCAATGTGATCGCCATCGTCAACCCCAAGGGGGGCACGGGCAAGACCACGTCGGCGCTGAACATCGCGGCCGGTCTGCTGCGCTACAGCGACATCACCAGCTCGGTGCTGACCATCGACATGGACCCCCAGGGCTGCATGTCGAGCACCCTGCTGGGCAAGATCGACGGGACCCCGCCCGCGCGCACGATCTTCGACGTGCTCCGCCGTGCGATCACCCCGCACGACGGCATCACCAGCACGGTGTTCCAGGAGAACATCGAGACCCTGCCCTCGAGCCCGCACCTCGACAGCATGGCGAAGACCCAGATCTTCGACCGGCTGAAGAAGGTCACCGACCAGCTCCAGAGCAGCTACGGGTGGATCCTCATCGACACGCCCCCGAACATGGGCGTGCTCACGCTCAATGCCCTGGTGGCCGCCGACTACGTGCTCATCCCCACGCCGATCAACGGGCTGAGCGTGTCGACCCTGCGCAAGCTCAAGGCCGATCTGCAGGCGGTGCAGAACGGGCCGAACGACCTGCTGCAGATCCTCGGCATCCTGGTCACGATGAAGGACGCCCGACAGAAGCCGAACAAGAAGCTCGTGGCCGAGGTCGAGGAGATCTTCGGCAAGGACGTCCTGTTCAAGACGGCGATCACCACGAACACCAAGATCGAAGAGGCCCCGGCCGAGTTCCAGAGCATCTTCCAGTACGACAACAGCTGCGTGGGGGCGACGCTCTACCGCGACTTCCTCAAGAAGGAGATGCTCAAGCGTCTGAAGGCGCTCGAGAAGAAGCGGGCGGAGCTGATCGAGAGCCGGTACTAGCCGGTACTAGCCGCCCACGCGCCAGCGCAGGGCGGGCAGGACCAGGTCGACGACGGCCCGGAACTCCCAGACGTCCACGTCGTCCCCGGACACGTTGTTGCGATCGTCGATCGCGTGGAAGGCCGCCTGCAGGGCGGCCTTCAGCGTTCCGGGGCGCTGCCAGGTGGCGCCCACGGTGGCGATCCAGCGCTTCTCGACGGTGCCGCGGGGGAAGGGGAGGTCGACCTCGCCGCGGCGGCTGGCGGCGGTGGTGATCCGGTTCTCGCCGCGGCGGCGGCGTTCGAAGCTCCCGAACACGTGCCAGGCCGCGGCCGGTCGCCAGTCGGCCCGAAGGTGATGGCGGTCGGTGTCGGGGCCCTCCGGCGCGCCGAGCGGCCGCAGGTAGTGACGGTGGTCGGTGCCCTCGCCGCGGTGCAGGTAGGTCCAGGTGCCGATGCGCCGGTACTCGTAGCCGAACAGCCAGGCGTCGCGGGCGAGGTCCACGCCCGCCGTCCAGGCGAGCTGGTCGGGATCGCGCTCGCGGCCCTCGGGATCGATCTGGACGTCGTCGACGGCGAGCGATCCGTAGGTGCGCAGGTTCCAGCTGCCCAGGGGCTGGAGGTACGTGGCGTCGACCGCGTTGATCGCGTTCACCTGCGTACCGGTGTCGCCATCGTCCTCGACCTGGATCTGAGCCCACAGCGGTATGGGGTTGAGATAGCGGAGGTTGAGGCTCTCGCTCGGGCCCGCCGCGATCACCGTCTCGCTGAGCGAGGCGCGCAGCCGATCGTCGAGGAAGTACAGGTCGAAGCGGTGGCCGTACAGCCACCGCCGGGTCGGCGTGCCGTCGACGACCTCGGTCGACGCCTGCCCCGCGAAGGCCTGCAGCACGTGGTCGCCCCAGTCCAACCGCCCGTGCACCAGGTCCACCGCCGGTCCGGTGCCACCCACCAGCAACCCGCCCAGCCGCTCCGGGCCCCACGCGAAGGGCACCCGGCCGAGCGTGAGCGCGCCGCCGTCGAAGTGCGCGCGCAGCCAGGCGGCGTCGAAGTTGTTGCTGGCGTCGAGCTGGCTGAAGGTCCGCGTGCGGTTGCGCGGGTCGTTGTCGCCGCGCGAGTCGAAGGTGAAGTGCACCCCGGCGGTGACGTGCTCGTGGAACCGGGCGCGACCGACGAGCTGGGTGCGCCAGCGGTCGAGGGGGTCGACGGCGTCGCCGTCGCGGACGTCGGCGTACAGGGGGCGGAGCTGGACCTCGGGGTCGGTCTCGAGACCGATGAAGGTCAGGCGGGGTTGCAGGCCCACTCCCAGCCCGTCGGGTGCGATCGGATCGTCCCGCCAGGCGCGCCACAGCCGCGCCGCCGCGGAACCACCGCCGACGTCGACGGATGGAAGGGCCAGGATCCCGGGCGCGAGGCGGTCGCCCAGTTCGCCGCGGCGCTGCGGCTCGACGAGCAGGGGATGGTGCGGATCCAGCGGGGTGACCGGGATCGCGGCGTCGCGTGCGCCGGCCGCGGTGGCCCACAGGGCGAGCACCGCGAGCGTGAGTCGGGATCCGAGGCGGGGAGCCGTCCCGTGTCGGGTGCCTCTGTCCATGGCGGCGCAGTATGCTGCGGCCGGGCCGCGACGCCAAGTCCGAACCCGGCTCAGCGCCGCCCGATCCAGGCCAGCTGCCGGCCGCACAGGCCGCCGTCGCGGCGGTAGCTCCAGTACAGGTCGTCGCGGTCGAAGGTGCAGTCGTCGCTACGGCGCACACGGTCGGGGTCGACGCCGCAGCGGGCGAGACGCCGGACGATCGCCGCACCGAGGTCCACGTGGGGCCGCGCGCGCCGGTCGCCGTCCGGGGGGAGCACGTCGTGCGGGTCGAAGCGTTCGGCCACCTCGGGGCCGACCTCGAAGCGGTCGGGGCCGATGCGCGGGCCCACCCAGGCGCGCAGGCGCGAGGGTTCGGCGCCGAGTTCGGTCAGCGCGGCCACGGTGGCCTCGACCACTCCGGCCACGGTCCCGCGCCAGCCGGCGTGGGCAATGCCGAAGGCCGGGCCCTTCGGATCCCAAAGGGCCACCGGCGCGCAGTCGGCCACCGACACCACCAGCGTGAGCGACGGATCCTCGGTGACCAGCGCGTCGGCCTGGCCGTGGTGGCCGCCGCCGGACGCCCGCGCGACCTCGGCGCCGTGCACCTGCCGCAGCCAGGCCACGCCGTCCGGCGCGCGGCCGAGCCCTCGGGCGAGCAGTGCGCGGCTCTGCGCGCGGCTGCGTTCGTCGTCGTCGCCGGTGCCCGCCGCAGGGAACCCCAGCCGCGTGGTCATGCCGCCGGTGGTCCGCTGGTTCTCGATCCAGGGGTCCACCCGCAGCACCGGTCGTCGCCCGAGCGTCACGGCCATCGCGTGAGCACCTCCTTCGACACCCACAGCACCGCGCCGAGCATGGCCACGCCCACGACCGCCGAGCCCACGCGCAGCAGACCGTCGGTGCGCCGGCCCAGCGAGCCGAGCCCCACGTACAGGAAGCCGAACAAGAAGAGCAGCAGGAAGGGCAGGGCGACCCATTTCTCCGCCTGCGCCGCGACCACCAGGCCGAAGACGAAGTAGCCGGCCAGGACCAGCTCGAGCCACGTGTGCCAGCGTGCCCGCAGCCGGTAGGCGAAGCGATCGAGCGACGACCCGGAACCCGTGCCGTCGCGCCCGCCGGACTTGGGCGTGCGCAGGAAGGGCGACTCGTGTCCGGCCAGGGCCTCGAACACCGCGCGTGCGTTGTTCACCGACATGCCGATGCCCAGGGCCAGCATGGCCGGTAGCTCGCACACCGCCGCCCAGGTGGGACGCCCGGCCGCGCGCTGCCCGGCCAGGTAGTAGGCCAGCACGAAGGTCGTGGTCGCGCCCATCACCCCGGCCAGCAGCAGCATCCGCGGGTCGTCGTCGGCGATGCCCGAGGCCAGCGTGGGCACCCACAGCAGCACGGGCCCGGTCATGAGCACGTAGGTGAAGTTGCTGGTGAGGTGCAGGGCGGCCTCGAGCTTCACCGGCCACGGCAGCGGGGCGCGCACGACCTTCATCAACAACTTGAGCGCGGTCTGCGCGCTGCCCTTGGCCCAGCGGTGCTGCTGGGCCTTGAAGGCGTTCATGTCCTCGGGCAGCTCGGCCGGGCTGACCACGTCGTCGAGGTACACGAAGTGCCAGCCGCGCATCTGCGCGCGGTAGGACAGGTCGAGGTCCTCGGTCAGCGTGTCGTGCTCCCAGCCGCCGGCCTCGACGATGGCCCGTCGGCGCCACACTCCGGCCGTGCCGTTGAAGTTGAAGAAGCGGCCGGTGCGGTTGCGGGCCACGTGCTCCACGTGGAAGTGGCCGTCCAGGAACACCGCCTGCAGGCGCGTGAGCAGCGAGCGCTCGCGGTTCAGGTGGCCCCAGCGCGACTGCACCATGCCCACCCGCGGGTCGGCGAAGTGGGGCAGCGTGCGGCGCAGGAAGTCGGGGGCGGGGACGAAGTCGGCGTCGAACACGGCTACGTAGTCGGCGTCGGTGCGCTGCAGGCCGTACTCGAGCGCGCCGGCCTTGAAGCCCGTGCGCCGCGGCCGGCGGACGTGTTCGATGTCGTAGCCCAGCCGGCGCAGGCGGCGGATCAGGCGTGCGAGGCGGGCGGTGGTGTCGTCGGTGGAGTCGTCGAGCACCTGCACGTGCAGACGGTCGCGCGGGTGGTCGAGCCGGGCCGTGGCCAGGACCAGACGTGTGGCCACGTAGCGTTCGTTGTACAAAGGGAGTTGCACGGTGACCCGCGGCGCCGCTTCGTCGTCGACGGCGGCGGCCACCGGTGGCACGCTCCGGCGGACCCGCGCGTACAGCAGGAGCAGGCACAGGCGGTGCAGTCCGAACACCGCCAGGCCAGCGACGGCCGCCGCGTACAGGGCGAGGACGAGGTCGGTGTTCATGGGAGATCGGGCGGGATGGTAGTTCTCCACCAGCGGCGGAACAAGCTCGTGGCGGCGCTCGGCATCTCGTCGGTGGCCCTGTACGCGCTCATGGCCCTGTCCGTGACCGGTCCGATCGACACCCGGGAATGGCTGCTGGGCTACGCCATTGCCTGGGGACTCTACCTCAGTCTGTTCCTGGCCGCACGCGACGACGACTGGGTCGGCTCGCCGTGGCTGCTGCTCGGCTGGGCGTTGCTCGCTCGTCTGGTGCTGGTCCCGACCACGCCCTGGCTCAGCGACGACCTCTACCGCTACCTGCTCGACGGCCGGGTCCTGGCGTCCGGCGTGAATCCCTTCGCCTACCCTCCGGCCGACCCCGCGATCCAGGCGATCGCCCCGGAGCTGGCGGCGAAGGTCAACCACCCCGAGGTCCCCACCATCTATCCGCCGCTCGCGCAGGCTCTCGGATGGCTCGCCGCGCAGCTCCAACTCGGCGTGCTGGGGTGGCGCCTGCTGATGACCGGCATCGACCTGCTGGTGATGGGGGCGGTGGCCCGGCTGTTCGGCCGCGGAGCGCGGGGCTGGCGCGCGGCGGCGGTGTACGGCCTGTGCCCGCTGGCGATCTGGGAGACCGGCGCCAACGGACACCTCGAGGCCCTGGCCGCCCTGCCGCTCGTGCTGGGCGTGTTCTGGATGGAACGCGGACATCCCCTGCGCGCGGGCGTGGCCTTCGGCGCGGCGGCGCTGGCCAAGTACTACGCCCTGCTGCTGCTGCCCCTGTGGCTGGCCCACCGCGGCTTCAAGCGCATGGCTGCGACCACGGTGGCGGTCACCCTGCTCGCCCTGGTGCCCTTCACGCTGGGCGGCGTCGACATCTTCGAGGGTCTGCGCACGTACCTGGCGAACTGGAGCTTCAACAGTCCGCTCTACGGCGTGCTCGCCAACGTGGGCATCCCCGACGACGTCCTGCGCGTGCTGCCCTTCGTGGTGATCCTCATCGGCGGCACGGTGGCGGGGCTGCGCAACGAGCCCGTGGTGCGGTCGATTCCCATGCTGCTGTTCGCGTTCCTGGTGATCGGCCCGACGCTGCACCCGTGGTACGCGCTGTGGTTGCTGCCGTGGCTGGGCGACCGGCCGCACCCCGGCCACTGGAGCTTCGTGGGCGCCATGGGCGGGGCCTACGCCGTGTGGTGGTCGGTGGCGACCACCGGCGAGTGGACGCTGCCCACGGGCGTGCCCGAGGTGCTGTGGACCATCGTCGCGCTGGGCTGGCTGTCGAGCTTCTGGCGCGAGACGGGCAGCACGCCCGAGCCGGTGTGATCAGCCGACCGCGGCGAGCGCGCGCGTGGTGAGCCACGCCACGAACAGCGCCCACGCGAAGCTCATGAAGGTGCCGATGATCACGTACTCGGCTTCGACGCGCTGCTGGCGCGCGTTGAGGTCGCCGAAGCGCAGGATCGACTTGGCCGCCAGCAGGAAGCCCACGCCGTCCACCCGGCCGATCAGCACGAAGAAGAAGATCAGCGCGCGCTCGAGCGCACCGATCATCTGACCGCCGCCGCTCAGGCCGCGGGGCTCGATGCCCAGGGCGCGGTCGGAGGCCTCGTCGTGCGCCTGCCGCAGCGACCCCTCGAAGCGCCGGACGGCCAGGGCGATCACGATGCTGCCGGTGCGCACGCAGACGACCAGACCGATCAGCACCACGAACAGCGCGTCGACCGGGACCGCGGCCGGCCACGGGGCCGCCGCCGTGCGCGGGCCGAGCCAGACGGCGACGGCGACCAGCGACAGCACGTGGGCGATCTGGTCGGCCGAGAACAGCCGCAGGTTCGACGGCGCGTCGAGGCGGCCGCTCGAACGCAGGCGCGAACGCACCAGTTCCTTGACGACGTCGATCGCGCCGTGCGCGCCGAACACGGCCGCCGGGATCCACCACGCCGTCCACGCGCCGACGAACACCCAGGCCGCCACGGCGTGCTGCAGGGCGTGGCGCACGAAGGCCCACGGGTGCAGGCGGGTCTTCTGCTCGACGTCGCGGTTCGACTGCACCACGAAGTCCACCAGCACGTGCGCGGCGAGCAGGGGCAGGCCGGGGTGCAGGATCCAGGAGTCGGTCACGAGGGGTCGTCCTCCAGCGAGGCCAGGCGGGCTTCGAAGGCCGCGACGGCGGCGGTGACCGTGTCGCCGTGGGCCGAGCGCAGGTGTCCGGCCACCGTGGGCTGGGAGACCGGCGGATCCCACAGCGCGGCGATGCGGTCCTGCCGCCAGCCCTGCAGGGCGCCCACCATGGCGCGGGCCTGCTTCGCCGTCCAGTCCGAGACGAGCGCGTCGAGCAGACGGGCGACCACGTCCCAGTCGTGGAGGTGGGAGCGTCCGGCGGGGACGAAGGCCATCCGGCGCGGGCCGAGTTCGGCGAGCGTGCGGCCCGACAGGCGGAAGGCCTCGCCCTCGCTGCGCGACACCCGGTCCTCGGCGACGAAGTCCACGCCGCCGCGGGCGATCACCACGCGGGTGTCGACCGGGGCGCCGCGTTCGTCGGCCAGCTCGGAGCGCAGGATCGCCCGCAGCAGCAGCGCGGCACGCAGCGACGTCGACGGCCGGGTCAGGAGCAGCTGCCAGGCGTCGCCGCCGTAGACGTCGACGGGCAGGGGGACGGCCGCGGCGCCGAGCGCGTCGCGCAGCGTCCCCGTGGCCGCCGCCAGGATGGAGGCGAGGTGGCGCCGGGTGTCCAGCGGCAGGGTGCTGGAGGCGATCACGTCGCCGCTGAGCACGGCGACCGGCGGGTGGACGTCGAGGGCCATGGAGGGACCTCCGGAACGGGACACCTCCATGGATAGGCCAAAGAGCCTATAATGTCCACATATAGGCCGAAAAGGCTATGTTCCCTCCGGGATCACGCCCCGCCGCCGCAGGGCCACGACCAGCCGATCGACCAGCTCGTCGACCGACTGCTGATCGGTGGGCAGATGCACCTCCGGGGCCTCCGGGGCCTCGTAGGGCGCGCTCACGCCGGTGAAATCGCCGATCTCGCCGCGGCGGGCCTTCGCGTACAGCCCCTTCGGGTCGCGCTGCTCGCAGACCTCGATCGGGGCGTCCACGTGCACCTCGAAGAAGTGGTCGGGCCCGATCACCTCGCGCGCCCGCTGCCGGTCGCTGCGGTAGGGGGCGATGAACGAGGTGATCACGATCAGCCCGGCGTCGTTCATGAGCCAGGCCACCTCGGCGATGCGCCGCAGGTTCTCGGTGCGCTCGGCCGGCGAGAATCCCAGGTCGCGGTTCAGGCCGTGGCGCACGTTGTCGCCGTCGAGCACGTAGGCCTTGTGGCCCATGTCCACCAGGCGCTTCTCGAGCGCGAAGGCCACCGTGCTCTTGCCCGATCCGCTCAGCCCCGTGAACCACAGCGTGGCCGGACGGTGACCCAGCAGCTCGTCGCGCCGTTCGGGCGTGACGTGGCCGCGGTGGCGGGTGATGTTGCGGCTGGCCGGTTCGGCGACCGCGATCGCGTCGCGGCGGCCCGCCTTCTCGATCATGCCCGCGCCGACGGTGCGGTGCGTGAGCGGATCGATCAGCACGAACGAGCCCGTGGCCCGGTTCTCCGAGTAGCGGTCGAGCATGAGCGGGGCGTGGAACTGCATCTCCACGCGGCCGATCTCGTTCAGGCCCAGGGCGTCGGCGTCCTCGCGGTGCAGCTGGTTCGGGTCCACGCGGTAGCGCAGCTCGGCCACGGTGCCGCGCACCTCGGCCGAGGAGTGGCGCACCAGGTAGGGCGAACCCACCTGCAGGGGCTGTTCGTCCATCCACACCAGCATGGCCTCGGCCTGGCGCTCCACGCGCGGCTGGTTGCCCGGCTTGACGATCATGTCGCCGCGCGAGATGTCGCGCTCGTCCTCGAGGCACACCGTGACCGACTGCGGTGGGTAGGCGTACTCGACGTCGCCGTCGAAGGTCACGATGCGGCTCACGCGCGAGGTCTGGCCGCTGGGCAGGACCATCACCTCGTCGCCCTGGCGCAGCACGCCCGAGGCGATGGTGCCGCAGTAGCCGCGGAACTCGTGGTTGGGGCGGTTCACGTACTGGATCGGCAGGCGCAGGTCGATGAGGTTGCGGTCGCCGGCGATGTGCACCTGCTCGAGGTGCTGGATCAGCGACAGCCCCTGGTACCAGGGCATGTTCGCGCTGCGCTCGACCACGTTGTCGCCCAGCAGGGCCGACACCGGGATGAACGACAGGTCGTCGATCTCGAGCTTCGCCGCGAAGTCCGAGTACTCCTGGCGCAGCTCGTCGAAGCGCTCCTGCGACCAGTCCACCAGGTCCATCTTGTTGACCACGACCACCACGTGCGGGATCTGCAGCAGCGAGGCGATGAAGCCGTGGCGCTTGCTCTGCGTGGTGATGCCGTTCTTGGCGTCGATCAGGACGAGCGACAGGTTCGCCGTCGACGCGCCGGTGACCATGTTCCGCGTGTACTGCTCGTGGCCCGGCGTGTCGGCGATGATGAAGCGCCGCGTGGGCGTGGAGAAGTAGCGGTAGGCGACGTCGATGGTGATGCCCTGTTCCCGCTCGGACTTCAGGCCGTCCATGAGCAGGGCGAGGTCCAGATTGCGGTTCAGGCGCTTGCTCGCCGCCTCGACGCCTTCCATGTGGTCCTCGAAGATCGACTTCGAGTCGTACAGCAGACGGCCGATCAGCGTGGACTTGCCGTCGTCCACGCTGCCGGCGGTGGAGAAGCGCAGCAGCTCGGATTCCTCGTTGCGGCGCAGCAGTTCCTCGACCGTGACCTGGCCCACGATGTCGCTCATGCTAGAAGTAGCCCTCCCGCTTCTTCGTCTCCATCGAAGCGTCCTGGTCGTAGTCGATCATGCGCGTGGAGCGCTCGCTCTGCCGCGCGATCATGGTCTCGGCCACGATCTCCTGCACCGTGGTGGCCGTGCTCTCGGTGGCGGCCGTCAGCGGCCAGTCGCCGAGCGTGCGGAAGCGCACCGACACCTCTTCGACCTGCTCGCCGTCGGACAGCTCCATGGGGTGGTCGAAGTACTCGTGGTCGTCGGGCGTGTAGTAGGGGATGAGCATCCCGTCGCGCCGGACGATCCGGCGCGGCTTCGAGTAGTACAGCTCGCACAGGTCGATGTTCTCGACCAGGATGTACTGCCAGATGTCGAGCTCGGTCCAGTTGGAGATCGGGAACACGCGGATCGACTCGCCGCGGTGCACGCGCGTGTTGTAGAGGTCCCACAGCTCGGGGCGCTGGTTCTTCGGGTCCCAGCGCGAGTGCTCGTCGCGGAAGCTGAAGATGCGCTCCTTGGCGCGCGAGCGTTCCTCGTCGCGCCGGGCGCCGCCGAAGGCCGCGTCGAAGCGGTGCTCGCGCAGGGCCCGCACCAGGGCCTGCGTGTTCATGACGTTCGTGTACTCCACCGAGCCCCAGGTGAAGGGGTTCGCCCCGCGCTCCTTGGCCTGCCAGTTCGTCTCGCTCAGGATCTCCACGCCCAGCCGCTCGGCCGTGCGGTCGCGGTGCTGGTACATCTCCGGGAACATCCACGTGGTGTCGATGACCATCAGCGGGAAGGGGATCGGCGCCGGGTGGAAGGCCTTGCGCGCCAGGTGCACCATGACCGACGAGTCCTTGCCCACGCTGTACAGCATGACCGGCTTGTCGAAGGTGGCGGCCACCTCGCGGATGATGTGGATGGCCTCGGCCTCGAGCTGGCGGAGGGTGGAGAGGGAGTAGTGCTCACTCCCGTGGCTGGAATCCGTCATGGGGTGGTGCAGGTCCGGGCTGAGGTGGGCACGGCGGGACGGGCCCCGCGCGCGACAGGGGATCGGTCCGGGAGTGTACCGCCATCGGGCGGAAACGGCCAAACCGGGCCTCTTCTTTAGGCGTTGCCGGTGATCGGGGCCTGCGCTAGGGTGCGCCGCAACGGTCGCACGCAGGCCGCTCGCGCCCGGCTGCACCGTGCGCCCGCAAGCGACGTACCACCCGAATCCGAGGACTTCGCGGTGAGCCTCCCCGCTCGACGGCTCCGGCCGATCCGACGAGCCTTCTGCACCATCCTGGCCCTGGTGGCCGTGCTGGCGAGCGCCGCGCCCGCCGGCGCCCAGTCCGCCGAGGACCTGCGCCGCCTGCAGTCCTTGACGCCCGAACAGCGCGCCCAGCTGCGCGAGCGTCTGGAGCAGGGCGAGGCCGCGAGCCCCGAGGACACCCTGGCCGAACCCGGCCGCACCGAGGTGCCCGAGCAGCCGGCCGTGGTGCTGCCCCTGTCGCAGACCCAGGCCGAGTCCGTGGTGGCCGAGGCTGCTGGTGATACCGCCGACGAGGCTCCCTCGGACCTCTTCGGCGCCGACTTCTTCCGCGGCGATCCGGCGATGTTCGGGCCCCAGAGCTTCGGCCCCGTGCCCGCCGAGTACCTGATCGGCCCCGGCGACCAGATCGTGGTCGACGTGTGGGGCGAGGTGGAGTTCCGCCACGAGCGGGTGGTCGACCGCGACGGGACCATCATCCTGCCCCGGGCCGGCCGCATCAGCGCCGCCAACCGCACGCTCGAGGACCTGACCCGGGCGATCCGCCAGCAACTGAGCCGCTCGTACTCGGGCATCGACCCCAGCGGCGAGGGCGGGACGACCTTCGTCGACGTGAGCCTGGGCCGCCTGCGCGCCATCCGGGTGTTCGTGGTGGGCGAGGCCGCCCGCCCCGGTGCCTACGAACTCAGTTCGGTGTCGACCGTGTTCACGGCTCTGCACGCCGCCGGCGGCCCGAATGCCCAGGGCAGCCTGCGCAAGGTCACCGTGATGCGCGGCACCGAACAGGTCGCCACGGTGGACCTGTACGACTACCTGCTGCGCGGCGAGCGCAGCGGCGACGTGATCCTGCGCGAGGGCGACACCGTGTTCGTGCCCATGCGCGAGGTGACGGTGCGGGCGAGCGGGGCCGTGCGGCGGCCGATGCGTTACGAGTTGAAGCCCGGCGAGGGCGTGGCCGATCTGGTGCGCTATGCGGGTGGGTTCACGGTGGACGCGGTGACCGACCTCGTGCACGTGACCCGCGTGCTGCCCCCGGCCGAACGTGTGCCCGGCGAGCCCGACCGCGTGCAGCGCGACCTCGATCTCGGGGCCGACCCGAACCCGATGCTGCTCGACGGCGACAGCCTGAGCGTGGACCGCGTGCCCGAGCGTCTGCTGAACGTGGTCGAGGTGCAGGGCAACGTGAAGAACGCCGGCCGGTACGAGTACGTGGAGGGCGAGACCGTGGCCGGGCTGGTCGAACGGGCCGGCGGGCTGTGGGACGATACCCTCTTGGAACGTGCGACGTTGGACCGCGTGGACGACGACGGGACGTATCGGAGCCGGGACGTGCCGTTGGGGGAACTGCTCTCCGATCCGGGGCGCGACCTGGAGTTGCAACCGCGCGACGTGCTCACCATCTACTCGATCTGGGACGTGAACGACCGGTTCAGCGTGTCCGTGAGCGGCGAGGTGCGCTCGCCCGGGACCTTCGACTGGCGCGAGGGCCTGACCCTGCGCGACGTGGTGCTGAAGGCCGGGGGACTGCGGCAGTCGGCCGACCGGCTGCGGGCCGAGGTGGCGCGGCTTCGCGTGGAGGCGTTGCGGGAGACCGACAGCGAACGCCCGCCCGAGCGGACCATCGACGTGATCATGGTGGAGCTCGGCGACGACTGGCTCGAGGTGAACGGATCGTTCGAGCTCGAGCCCTTCGATCGCGTGCGGGTCCGCCGGTTGCCGTGGTGGCAGACCCAGCGGACGGTGCAGCTGCGCGGCGAGGTGATGTATCCCGGCGAGTACTCGCTCGAGAGTCCGGACGAGCGCTTGAGTTCGGTGATCGAGCGGGCCGGGGGCTTGAAGCCGACGGCGTATCTGGCCGGAGCGCGGTTGGAGCGGTCGCAGGACTCGATCGGGAACGTGGCGCTGGATCTGGAGAAGGCGCTGGACAAGCCCGGCGACGAGCACGACCTGATCCTCGAGGCCGGCGACGAGATCGTGGTGCCGCCGGAGCCGTACACGGTGAAGGTGGTCGGGGCGGTGAACTTCTCGACCAGTGTCGTGTGGGAAGACGGGTTGGGGTTGTCCGACTACGTGTCGCGCGCGGGTGGGTACGCCGAGCGGGCGGACAAGTGGGGGACGCATGTGGTGTACGCCAACGGGATGTCGCGGCCGATCCGGAGGTTCTGGAGGGATCCGGAGGTCAGGCCGGGGTCTACGGTGGTGGTGCCGGTGAAAGAGCCTGATGAGGGGCCGACCAGGCTGGAGACGCTTCGTGAGATCTCGGCGATCGTTGCGAGTGTGGCTACGGTTTGGTTGGTGATTGAGCGGACGGATTGAGTGGCGTTTCGATTGACGGCGTGTGTGGTCCTCAAGGCGGTAACGAGGAAGTGCCGGGACTAAGGACCCGAGAGACTCTGAGTATTATCATCCGGAACTAAGGAGGCAGCCTTGCCTCGACACCGAATCCCACAGTCACTCCGCGAG
>CAZQHE010000016.1:42028-43906 GCA_964593155.1 uncultured bacterium | reverse complement strand
GCGCGCGCGCGTGGAGGCCGAACAGGCTCGTTCGATAACGACGGTCCTCACCTAGCTGTTAAACTAGGAAGAACCTGTCCTGGGCGACGCGGCCGACCTCAGCGCGCGCCAACTGCTGCGCCAGGGCGCCGAGCGCGCACGCCGCGACCTCGAGGGCCGACCCGCGCTGCGCGGCCCCCTGCTGAACACGATCGGCTTCGTCCAGCATCAGCTCGGTCTGTACACGGCGGCCGAATCGCTCCTGGTCGAGGCGATCGACGACCTCGAGCAGATCGGCACGGCGCGGGGCGACTCCCTCACGCTGGAAGCGTACCGGTCGCTCGCGATCAACCTCCACGACCAGGGTCGCTACGCCGAGGGCGAGGCCGCCGCGCGCGAGGCGCTGGCCCTCCACGACGAACTGTTCCCCCGCACAAAGCCGTCCTACGCGGTCATGCTCAGCGACCTGGCGGTCGACGTCCAGGCCCAGGGGCGGATCGAAGAGGCCATCGACCTGCTGAAGGAGGCGCTCGCCCTGCAGGAGGCGGCCGAGGAGCCGCGGACCGCCGAGATCGCCTGGACGCGCGGGACCATCGGCTACGTCCTCAGCAAGCTCGATCGGATGGAGGAATCCGAACGGTGGCTGCGCTCGGCCTACGAGTTGTTCGTCACCCAGCCCGCGGACGAGCAGAACCCGTGGGAACTGGTGTACCACCTCAACAACCTGGGCGGGGTGAACCTGCGGCTCGATCGTTACGAGGAGGCGCAGCCCTATCTCGCCCGGGCGCTCGAGGTGAGCCGTGAGATGCACGGCGACGACCACGCCGTCGTCGGCCGTGCCTACAACATGCTCGGGCTCGCGCACCTGGAGGCCGGCGAGACGGACGTCGCCGCGCCCCTGATCGAGACCGCGCACGAGATCATGCTCCGTGTGCTGGGCACCGACCACATGTACACGAGCCGCGCGCTGAACGGAATGGCCGCACTGCGCCGGGCCCAGGAACGCTTCGACGACGCGGTCGAGCACGCGCGTGAGTCCCTGCGCATCCGTCGCGACGTGCTGGGAGAAGACCACCAGCTCTTCGCCGACGCGCAATTCCGGCTCGCCGAGTGCCTGCTCGACGTGGGCCAGGCCACCGAGGCGCTCGCGCTCGTGGATTCGGCCCTGGTGACCTACCGGGCCGAGCACGAACCCACCCACGCGCGCATCCTCGAGCTGCGCACCCTGCGCGCGGACGCGCTGGCCGGGCTGGGGCGGACCGGCGATGCGGCCGAGGAGCTCGACGGGCTGGTCGGGCAGCTCGCCGACCGCCACGGAGCCGACGACGAGTGGACCCGGCGCGCCCGCGAGGTCGGGGGCCGGGTGGGGGCTCCGGACGGGTAGGGATCGCGCGGCGGACCCACTCCGTTGCGTGCCGCCGCCCGTCTTCTCGCATCTGGGGTCGGAGGCGCTCGTCCGGGAGCGCCCACGGTACCCCGATGCGAGGAAACTTCCATGAGATCCGCACGTACACCCCTCTTCCTCGGCCTGGCGGCCCTGCTCGCGATCGCCGGCTGTTCCGAGGACGACCCGTCCGGCCCCGGTGGCGGCGGCCAGCCGGTGGGCGAGACGAACGAATTCTTCGGCCGCATGCCCGCCTGGGACGACTACGCGAACAACGGACCCGACGAGCCGGCGAACCCGACCGGCGAGACCGAAGAGCTCGGCTCGACCGAGGTCGAGGTCGAGGAGATCCAGGAGGACGGCACCGTCGCCCCTCCGGAAAACGTCCGCTACGTCTGCCGCGAGACCCCGTACCGCATCACGACGAATCCCGACGAGATCGTCATGCTCTCCCCGGACGAGTCGATCCTCTGGCCGGGTGCCTTCATCCAGGGCAACAGCTACGACGACGACTC
>CAZQHE010000016.1:5446-41928 GCA_964593155.1 uncultured bacterium | reverse complement strand
GCGCGTGTCGGAGACGACGGTCACCGCGAAGTTCGTGCAGAAGATGTACACCGTGTCGGTCCCGCCGCCCTCGTCGCCCGCTGGCTGGTTCAACGATGCCTTCACCGAGGACCGGCTGCAGTTCTACGCCGACCAGGGCCTGATGAACGCGAACAACGTGCCCGTGTACCTCGCCGAGGTCGTCTACGGTCGCATGATGATGATGTCGGTGACGTCGACGGCCAGCGAGGAGGACATCCGAAGCTCGATCCGCGCGTCGTACAACTCGATCGGGGGCAGCGCGTCCGGATCGCTCGAAGCCAAGCAGGAGACGATCCTCGAGACCGCGAAGATCTCGATCGTGTCGGTGGGCGGGCCCGCCGAGGCCACGCAGGACATGATCCGCGAGAACGACCTGGGCGCCTACTTCACGCGCAGCGCCCAGCTCTCGACGGCCGTCCCGCTGAGCTTCATCTTCCGCACGCTCGACGGCAAGATCGCGAAGGTGACCGAGGCCACGGAGTACACGGTCCGCGAGTGCACACCGGTCGGCGCGTCGGGCGAACCCTTCGTGTTCCAGGACGAGCAGATCGCCAACCAGTCGATCACCACACCGGCCCGCACCGTGGTCGGCGACTTCGACGGCGACGGGGTCGACGACATCGCCTTCTGCCACACCAGCGCGTCGCTGAACGAGACGGTCGTGGCGATCGCCAACGGCGACGGGACGTTCTCCGAGCGCATCCCGGTCACGCATCCGGAGACGCCGAGCGAGGGATGGGCGACCTTCGAGCCCTTCGTCGGCGACTTCGACGGCGACGGCCTCGACGACATCGCGTGGAACTCGACCGAGACGCGGAACGTGACCTACGTCGGACTGTCCGACGACGACGGCGGCTTCACCTTCGGCGCGCAGCAGGAGCACCCCGCGACTGGTTGGGGTTCCTACCGGGTCTTCGTGGGAGACGTCGGCGGCGACGGGATCGACGACCTGATCTTCAACACGCTGGCCGCCCCGAACCGCACCTACGTGTTCCGCGGGCAGGAATCCGGTCCGTTCGAGTTCCTCGACCTCCAGGACCGCGGATCGATCTGGGACGGCTACGACGTGCTCGTGGGCGACGTGAACGCCGACGGCCGCACCGACATCGTGTTCAACATCACCGAGTCCACGCGCAACGGCATCCACTACGGCCTGGGCAACACCGAGGGTCGCTTCGACTGGCAGCCGTACGTGGAGCGCAGCAACGACGGGTGGGAGAACTACTCGACGCTGATCGGCAACGTGGGTGCCGGCCCGGGTGACGACCTGGTGTGGCCGAACCTGACCGTCGGCCGCGTCCCGGTGCATCTGAGCTACGGCTCGGGCAGCGGATGGCAGAGGGGCCCCCTCGCCTACGTCGAGGACGTCGGGGGGACGCGCCCGCTCGAGGCGCGTCTGGCCGACGTCGACGGCGACGGCCGCCAGGATCTCGTCCTGATCGAGCGCGACGGCACCCGGCTGGCCCTGAACGTCGGCCTGGCGACGGAGACCTCGAACTTCCTGTTCACGACGGTGCCCATGGAACATCCCGAGGCCGTGTCGTGGGAGCAGTACCAGATGCGGGTGGGCGACTTCGACGGCGACGGCCGCGAGGACCTGCTGTGGAACCTGCCCGCCGCCACGAACCGGACCTTCGTGGCACTCGGCGCGGGCTCCTGACGCAGCACTCGCAGAGGGATCCGAACGGCGGCTCCGGGGCACGGCTCCGGGGCCGTCGTCGTCTGGGGGTGGCCGTCGTGGCGTCGTCCCGATCGTGCTACGATCTCCCGGCCTTCGTCTTGCCCGGCCTTCGTCTCGCGCCCCCCTTCGCGGGAGATCCCCATGCGACGTCTCACGTCCCTGGCCGTTCTGTTGCTGGTCGGCTGGACCGCGCCCGTCGACGCCCAGGTGGTGGTCGACCCCCCGACCTCCAACACCCTCGAGGTCGAGGTCTGGTGCGCGGTCGACGCACCGACCACGATCGTGGTCACGCTGGCCATCGCCGACGACTTCGACGACGCCGTCGGTGGCGTCCGCCTCGAGCGCAACACCCTCGGTGACTGCGGCGACCCCGTGCCGATCGGACGCGTCGGGTTCGAAGTCCTGATGACCGGCATGCACTCCCTGACGTTCGAAGACGCCACGGCCGCTTCGGGCGCCGCCCACCGCTACCGCGCGATCGGCCTCGACGCCGACGGCGACGACCTCCCGACCTGGACCTCGTCCTTCGACCTCGTCTCGCCGATCGACTACGCCATCTGCGGCGATCCCGTGCTCGGGATCGGCCGGATCACGTCCGCCGTGCTCCCTGCGGTGTTCGAGCCCTGCCCCGACGGTTGCTGGGACATGCTGCCGATCGCCCTCGATCCCGCCGACGACCTGATCGACACGCCGACCGTGGTCTCGATCACCGGCACCATCGATTGCGGACTCGGCAACGTGGAGGGATGCACGATCGTCCCCGATGCCCTCGAGCCGTCGCAGTGCGGACCGGTGGGGCGGGAAGACGCGTCGTGGGGGACGGTGAAGGCGCGGTTCCGAGCTGGTGGGTGACGCATGGACATGAAGAACGTCCACCCCACCGCACGCGAGGTGCTCGAGGTGATCGAGGCCGGTGGCTACGAGACCTCCGACGGCCTGTGGGTGGATCTCACGGCATCGCTGCGCGCGAGCGAGGCCGGGGTGCGGACCTTCACCCCCGACGAGATCGACCTCCTGGCGCTGGACGCACCGGCGGGGCAGACGGCGACCGACCCGGGTCCGACGGTCGAGGTGACCGACGAGACCACGCAGCAGGCCTGCGCCCGCCTCGCGCCCGACTTCGACACCGCCGCGCTGAACTTCGCCGCGGCCCGCAATCCCGGAGGCGGCTTCCTGAGTGGCTCGCGCGCCCAGGAAGAGGAACTCTGCCGCTGCAGTACGCTGTTCCCCACCCTGCTGCTCCAGCCCGACTACTACGACGCCAACCGGGTCCACCCGTCGACGCTGTACACCGACCACGTGATCCACTCTCCGCGGGTGGCCTTCTTCCGGCTGGGGTCCTCCGAGCCATGGCTCGCACGCCCGGTCGAGGTCGGAATCGTCACCGCACCCGCGCCGAACCGCGGCGGAATCCCGTCGCACGACATCGAACGACTCCGCGCGCTGGCTCCGACCTTCGAACGGCGGTGGGACCGCGTGCTCCGCGTCGCCGCGCACGCCGGCCACGACGCCCTCGTGCTGGGTGCCTGGGGATGCGGTGCGTTCCGGAACGATCCCGCGATGGTGGCCGAAGCCGCTCAGCGAGCACTACGGACGAGCGCGGCCACTCCGCGCTTCCGGCGGATCGTCTTCGCCGTTCCCGATCACGGGGCACAGGGACGGCGGAACCACGCGGCATTCCGCGGCCTGCTCGGATCGTAGCGCGGGACGAGAACCCGCCACTTCCGCCGCGGAAGCAGACGTGTTCCCGCGCGGAACATCCCCAACCGTCACCCGCACCGAACACTTCCCCCGCGATGACCACCGCCGACCCCACCGCCACGAAGGCCGCCACCCACACATCGACCAGCACCCACACGAAGGCCGGCCTCCCTCCGGAGACCGGCCTCGTCACGTCGACCGGCGACGGACCCGCGGCTAACGGTGCGGGCGGGTCATCGCGTCGAAGTCGAGCAGATCGTCGAGCTGCTCCTCGTCGAGGAGTTCGAGGGCGAGGACGATCTCGCGGATGGTCTTGCCCTTCCGGTGGGCCTCCTTGGCCACGGCGGCGGCCTGGTCGTAGCCGATCACGGGGGCCAGGCTGGTGACGATCATCAGCGAGCCCTCGATCAGGCCCTCGGTGTGCTTGCGGTTCACCTTCAGGCCGCGCAGGAGCTTGTCGGTGAACATGTCGCAGCCGTTGGTGAGCAGCTTGATGCTCTCGTGCACCGCGTCGGCCATCATGGGCATGGCCACGTTGAGCTCGAGGATGCTGCCCACGCCGCCGAAGCCGCCCAGGGTGACCGACGTGTCGTTGCCGACCACGCGGGCGCAGACCTGGATCATGCTCTCGCAGATCACGGGGTTCACCTTGCCGGGCATGATCGAGCTGCCGGGCTGGGTGGCGGGCAGGCTCAGCTCGCCCAGACCGCAGCGCGGACCGCTGCCGAGCCAGCGGATGTCGTTGGCGATCTTGCTCAGGCTCACGGCGATGGTGCGCAGCTCGCCGCTCACCTCCACGTAGCCGTCCTTGGCCGCCTGGGCCTCGGGGTGGTTGTTGGCCTCGCGGAAGGTCAGGCCGGTGGCATCGCTCAGCTGCTGGCAGACCTTCTTCGCGAACTGCGGGTGGGTGTTGATGCCGGTGCCGACGGCGGTGCCGCCGATGGCCAGCTCGCCCAGCGCCTCGATCGCCACGTCGCAGCGCTCCATGGCCTTGGCCACCTGCTCGGCGTAGCCGCCGAAGACCTGGCCCACGCGTATGGGCGTGGCGTCCATCAGATGGGTCCGGCCGATCTTGGTGATGTCGTCCCACTCCTCGGCCTTCGTCACCAGCTCCTCGTGCATGCGCTCGAGCGCGGGCTTCAGATCGTTGGCCAGGGCCAGGGCGGCGGCCACGTGCATGGCGGTGGGGAAGGTGTCGTTGCTGCTCTGCCCCATGTTCACGTGGTCGTTGGGATGCACGGGACGCTTGCTGCCGATCTCCTCGCCGGCCTCGAGCGAGGCATGGTTGGCGATCACCTCGTTGGCGTTCATGTTGGTCGAGGTGCCCGAGCCGGTCTGGAAGACGTCGACGACGAAGTGGTCGTCGAGCTCACCCTCGGCCACGGCCTGCGCGGCGCGGACGATCGCGCGGCCCTTGGGCCCGCTGATCCGCTTGAGCTCCATGTTCGCCCGGGCGCAGGCCTCCTTCAGCAGCCCGAAGGCGTGCACCACCTCCACGGGCACCACGCGCCCGCTCACGGGGAAGTTGTCCTTCGCCCGCTGTGTCGACGCTCCCCACAGCGCCCACGAAGGAACCTTCATCTTCCCCATCGAGTCCTGCTCGATCCGCCACTTCGGCGCGCGGCGGCGACGGCTCGTACGCTTCTTCGCCATGTGATCTCTCCGTTGGTCGGTGCGGGGCCGCAGCCCCACGTGGGAACGCCGGTCCCGTGGGGGAACCGGCGTGCATCGGAATCAGGAAGGGCCGCTGCGATCGGCCCACGGGACGGCCAGTCCCAGGTCGGCCAGTTTGGCCTCGAGTTCGGCCCGTTCGCGGTTGCGCTTCGGACCCTTCTCGCCCCAGCGCAGGATGCCCAGCTCCTCGGCGCGCCGTGTCGCCGCATCGCGATCACCCTGCACCACCAGGCGCAGGATCTCGCGGTCGATACGGCTGAAGAAGGCGCCGCCGCGGCGATAGTCCTCGAAGGCCTCCCAGGTCAGCGGTACCCACTTGCTGGCGATCCGTTCGCCGATCACGGTGGCGTACTCGCGGATCTCCTCCTGGGCGTGCATGTCCATGCGCAGGGCGAGGAAGTGCAACAGGTTGTGCAGGTCGACCTTCCAGTAGGCCTCGGTGTAGGTCGACAGGGGAAGGTCCTTGCGCGCCTGCTCGCGGGCGATGCCGTGCTCGAGGCGTTCGTTGTACACGCGGCGGGCGTGGTCCTGCAGCTCGCGCTCCTGCGCGCTGAGCTTCTCGCCGAGTTCGTGGTCGGCGATACCCTCGCTGCCCTGCCGGTTCGACGCCGCCTGCTGGCGCCACTCGTCGGGCGCGGTGGTCTGGCTCGCCTCGATCGCGATCGAGTAGCGCGTGCTGTACTCGTTCACGTTCGCCGTGCGGTGCCGGATCCACTGCCGCCAGCAGTCCATGGGCACGCGCACGTGCAGTTTGATCTCGGCCATCTCGAAGGGCGTGGTGTGACGGTGCCGCAGCAGGTAGCGGATCAACCCGCGGTCCTCGCTGACCTTCTTGGTGCCCTTTCCGTAGCTCACGCGCGCGGCCTGGACGATCGAACCGTCGTCACCCATGTAGTCGACCACGCGCACGAAGCCGTCGTCGAGCACGGGCAGGGCCACGCCCAGGATCTCGTCGAGAGCGGCCACGCGGGGGCGTTCGACGCGTTCGGCGCGGTCGGTGGATTCGGACATGGGAGGGCCTCGGCACGGGGCGACGGCGGGCCGGGCGCACCCGCGCGCCCGGGGAGACGACGAGCGGGACTGTAGCCCCGCCCGCGGCCGAGAGCAACCGCCGGGCGTCCGGACTCAGTCGCTCACGGGCGGCCAGAGCAAGGGTCCGGTGGAGGTCTCGACCTCCACCCGCACGCTGAACTCGGTCTCGCTCGGCGGGCTGTAGCGGCCGAAGCGCTCCAGTTCGTCGACCACGAAGTCCTGCAGACTGGTGTCCGCACCCCGTGGGGCCGGGGGCCGCTGCACGAGCTCCGAATCGAACGCCGTGGTCGAGGCCCGTGCGAAGAACTCGTAGCGCCCGAGGTCCGCCCGGATCCGCTCGGCGATCGGCCGCCACTCCTCGATCGGGGCGGGGCCTCCCGGCTCGGCCAATTCGGGGTCGAACAGCCCGGGATTCGAGAAGAACAGATCGGGCACGAAGATCTCGATGCCCTGGAAGCGATCCCCCTGTGCGAGCGCCAGCTCGAGGACCCGGGGCCCCGTGGCCGAGAGGAAGAGGTCGTCGCGATCGCCGATTCCCTGCGCGAAGCGATTGGTCGAATCGAACTCCGACACCATGGTGTAGGCGAAGGAGCGCGGCACTCCCGTGAGCAGACCCGGGATCTGCGGGCTCACCGGCGGCACCCGCGGATCGGGATCGGCCTCGATCCGAATGGGGATCCGGAACACCGTCCCGCCGAATCGCTGTTCCTCGACCGACTCGCTCCAGCGACCCGACGCCGCGTCGAAACCACGAGTCGCGTTCGTGAGGACCTGGTAGTCCTCCGCCGGGTCGCCCAGGTCGGGCGGCCGCAGCACGATCTGCTGACCGTCGCTCGGCTCGACACGCGGAGCGCCTGGCTCGTAGCCGCCCACGAAGGACAGGGTGACGGGATCGCTCTGCCGTCCGTGTTCGTCGACACTCACGAGGTTCAGCTCGTAGTCGGCGGGACCGACGTTCACCACGAGCACCGAGTCGGGCGTGACCCGACCGGCGAAGGTGTTGAAGGTGTTCGGGAAGCCGTCGTCCTCGCGGACCGTGAATCGGGTGAACCCCTTGAAACGGACCTCGGGACTCTGGTCGTCGAGCCTTGCGTCACAGCAGAGGCTGTCGGGTGGCGTCGTACCGGGCAGACGGTCCTGCCCGCGCAGCCGAACCCGGACCTCGGCGCCGGACGGGATCGTGTCGCCGGGCACGAGGGCCCGCTCCAGCCGGCCGCCCCCCTCCAGCGCCAGGGTCCACGCCGGAGAGGCCGCGGTGCTGTCGGGGTCGGCCGGACTCTCCACGAGTTCCACGGTGGGCGGGTAGTTCACGTCGAAGCGCAGCGTCTGACCGCTGGTGATCACCCGACCGTTCGCATTGATCGACCGCACCTCGAGGAAGCGCGCCCCCGACGGGAAGCGCAGGTCGCCGAAGCAGTCGGGTCCGGTGCCGCAGTCGGACGGATCGATCGCCGACCGTGGGGTGGCGTTGGCGAAGCGGAACGATCGCGTGTCGTCGTAGGCCACCGAGTCGGGTCCCGCGTCGGGCAGGAAGAAGTCCTGTTCCTCGGTCTCGTACACGCGGAAACGCGTGCCGACGACGGGGGCCACGGCCGCGTCGGGCTCCCATTCGATCCGAAAACTGCGGCCGAAGGGGACGAAGGGCTGATCGGTGGTCTCGGGGGATTCTTCGGCCGGGCCCTCGGGCGTGCCGACCCAGCGAAGATCCTCGCCGCCGGACGGCGTGTCGACGTAAACGCGGAAGAGGATCGAGTCCTCACCGTCGTGCGGGCCGGGGTCGTCGTCGCCCGGATCCACCACGTCGACGCCGTCGTCGTCGCCGCCGCAACCCGAGAACGCGAGAGGACCGGACACCAGGACCAGGAGTGCGAGCCACGGGGCGAGGGAACGAATCACGGCGTGGGACCTTTCACTGGACGTAGGCCGGCGCACTCGACCACAATCGCCGCCGGACGCCGTTCAATGTGGCGAGGTCGACGTCGGGGGTCAAGCCGGCGTCTGCCGACCCGACTCCCCTGCCGAGATCGACGATGCCCCGACCGCGCTTCCGCCCGTCGTCCGTCTGCGCCCTGTGGATCGCCGCCAGCCTGCTCCTGGGCTCCGCGATCGAGGCGCGCGCGGACCGCCAACCCCTGCGCGACGCCGGCCGCGGCCTGCGCATCCTCACCGAGGACGCCTGGGCCCTCGTCACCGCTCCCGGCCGGATGACGGGTGAGGACCTGCGGAACCTCGGCCTCGTCCTCGCCGTCGGTGGCGTGCTCTTCGCCTTCGACGAGGACATCGACGACTTCGCCCAGCGCAACGAGCGCGAGGGAATCTTCGATCTCACCCGACGCACCGGTGACCGCTTCGGCCGACTGGGACTGATGGGCAAGACCTGGCCCTACTACGCCGGCGCCATGGTCGTCGGCTACGCGGCGAACGTGCCCCCGCTCATGCGCATGGGGGCCGAGATCCTCGAGGCCCAGTGGATGAGCGGTGCGCTGCGCAACGCCGGCAAGATCGTGCTCGGGCGCCGGCGCCCCAACGAAGGACGTGGGGCCTACTACTTCGAGTTCAACGGCGGGACCTCGTTCCCCAGCGGACACGCCGCCAGCGTGTGGGCCGCGGCCGAGGTCGTGCGCCTGCACGTGGACCGGTGGTGGGCCACCATCCCCCTCTACACGATCGCCGGATCGGTCAGCCTGCAACGCCTGTACTCGAACGCACACTGGGCGAGTGACGTGTGGATCGGATCGATCAGCGGGATCGCCGCGGCGCGCTTCGTCTACCGCCGTCACGAGAGCCCCGGCGCCACCGGGCTGTCGATCGCCCCGACGATCGCACCCGACGGACAGCCCGCGCTCGCCCTCTCCGCGCAGTGGTGAGGCACGATCGACCACCACCCGGCAACGTGGAGGCCGCACGATCTGCACCGCCCCGGCCGGTGTGGTAGGATCGAGTCCCGAGGCACACCCCCACCCACGTGTGTGGACCCGAACAGGAGGCTCCCTCCGGATGCGTGCCCCGCTTCCGGCCGTCACGCTCGCCCTGGCACTGTTCGCCCTGCTCCCGGGCCGATCTGCGGCAGACAGCAACCACCACGTGCATCGCGACCCGGCACTGGTCGCGATCGAGGCCGATCGTGCGTCCGGCCGGCTCGACGACACCGAGGCGCTGATGCTGCAACTGCAGCGCGTGTTCGAGCCGGAGTCGCTCCCCGCCCTGTACCGCGACGCGGGCGTCGACCGTCCGGTGCGCTGTGCGACCCTCCTCGTGGCCGAGGCCCGGTCACGACGCGACGAGTTGTCGGCGCCACAACGCGCGACCCTCGACGCCTGGCTCACGCCGCAGACCACGTCGGAGACGGCCGAGAGCTCGCTGAGCCCGCAGGGACGCTTCCGGGTGGAGTACGAGACCTCGGGCGCCGATGCAGTTCCCCCCGAGGACGTGGACCCGGCCAACGGCGTGCCCGACTTCGTCGATCGCGTGGGTCTGTACTTCGAGCAATCCTGGGATCGCGAGTTCACCGAACTGGGCTTCGCCGCTCCCGACATCAGCGAAGGTCCCTACCGCGTGGTGCTCCGGCGGATCGGCGCCTACGGCTTCACCCAGCGTACCGACGTCGGCTCGGCGGGCACCTTCATCACCGTCCACCACAACTTCTTCAACTTCCCGCCGAACGACGATCCCGAGGGAAACGTGTGGGGCGCAGCGAAGGTCACCGCCGCCCACGAACTCAAGCACGCCAGCCAGTTCGCGAACAACGGCTGGACCGAACCGGGACTGTGGATCGAGATCGACGCCACGTGGACCGAGGACGTGGTCTACGACCAGGTGAACGACTTCTACAACTACCTCACCTTCGGCAGTCCCATCACCGCACCCACCGCGCCCCTCGACGACGGAGGCAGCGGCGCCTACGCCGAATCGATCTGGCAGCACTGGATGAGCGAGAGCTTCGGGATCGAGAGCGTGGTCTCGTTCTGGGTGCGTCGAGCCGACGCTCCCCAGGAAGCAGTCATGGACTCCTACGACTGGACCCTGGAACTGTTCGACCGGCCGGTGGCCGAGAGCTGGATCGACTTCGCCACGTGGAACCTGGTGACCGGCGATCGCGCGCGGCCCGAGTTCGGCTACGAGGAGGCGGCCGGCTTCCCCACCGCGCCCCTCACCGAGGAGCGCTCGACGGTTCCGACGTCGTTCTCGGGGAGCGTCGAACGCCTGGCCGCGAACTTCCTGCGCGTGGAGGGATTCAGCCCCGGCGAACCCGGCGTGGTCACGATCACGCCGCAGCTTTCGGAGACCTCGCCGCTGCGCGCCCGTGCGGTGATCGAGCGCCGCGACGGAGCGTGGACGACCGAGGACGTCGACCTCGCCGCGGAGGCGACGGTGGAGCTGTCGACCCCGCTCGCCGAGGTCGAGGCCGTCACACTGGTTCTGGGTCACGGCACCCTCGGCGCCGGAACGGCGGTCTACGAGATCGAGGTCGGCGAGGAGATCCGCCGCCCCGAAGCCCGGCCCGCGCTCGACGCCGACGAGGTGCGCTTCCGCATTTCCTCGGGCAACCAGGCCGGTCGTAGCGTGGCGCTGTTCAACGAGGGTCCGGCCAGCTCGGTACTCGACTACCAGGCCATGATCGTCAAGCCGGTCGCTCCAGCGGTGAGCCGCAGCATCGCCGGCTCCACCCTGGACGTGGGTATCGATCGCTACCATCCCGCGTCGAGGAAGGTCCTGCAGGTCCGCGTGGACAACGCCAGCACCGACTTCGAGTGGCTGCAGGCGGTTGAGCTGGACTTCCCGGCCGGCGTGCGCGTGGTGTCGAGCACCGATCTCTTCGGATCCGAACAACGCCGGCTCGTCAGCAACGAGGCCACCGGCGACGGGGCCGTCCTGGTGTGGTCCGACGCCGACGGAGCGTGGGGGAACATCCGCGACGGCGAGGTCGGCACGGCCACGGTGACCGTGGAATTCGACCTGCGTCTGCAGGGCGACCTGGTGGTCCCCTACCGCCTCGTCGGCGACGGCTTCGGGAGCGGTCCGAGCACCGTGTCGTCGGCGGTGCTGCTCCGTGGGCCGCAGTCGGCGTTCCTCGAGATCTCCGCACCCGAGGAACCGCTGGCGGTGGGCGAGGAATTCGAAGTGGAATGGGTGGCCGCCCTCGAGGGCGAGGTCGCGCTCGACCTGTCGCGTGACGCCGGGCAGACCTGGGAGACGCTGGCCGCGAGCACGCCCAACGACGGATCCTTCCCCTGGACGGTGACCGGACCGGGGACCTTCACCGCGCAGTTCCGGGTGCGCGACGCCGCGGACTCCGCGGTCTTCGCGGTGACCGACTCCCTGTTCTCGATCGTCGACCCCGTCGACTGGGCGACGGTCGGCAACGCGACCGGATCGATCCCCGGGGGACAGCAGACGGCGCTGCAACTGGACTTCGACGCCAAGGGCCTCGATCCCGGCGAGTATGCGGCCGAGCTGGTGGTGTTCTCCGCGCCCGGCATCGAACCGCTGCGGGCGCCGTTGCTGCTCACGGTCAGCGCCGACGGAACGTCGTCGCCGGCACCGCGCGGGCCGGGTGTCGTGCGGGGGGCGCGGCCGAACCCCTTCAATCCCGAGACACGCATCGAGCTCGAGCTGAACCGCTCGACGCGGGTCCGGATCGACCTCTACGACAGCCGCGGGCGGCACGTCCGCACCCTGGCCGACACGCGCCTGGGACCGGGACTGCACGCGATCCCGTGGTCGGGCCGCGACACGGCCGGTCGCGCCGTCGCCTCGGGCGTCTACCTGTACGTGGTCGAACTCGACGGGGAGCGGTCGCTCGGGAAGGTCAGCCTGGTCGAGTAGCCGCGTTCGCGCGCAGCCAGCGCAGCAGGGCCAGGTCGAGCTGATCGGTGTCGACGTCGTAGCGAGCGAAGCGGTCGAGGTCCTGCAGGCCGGCGTCGAAGCCCTCGTCCGGCGCCAGGGTGAAGAAGCGACGGCGGGGATCGCGGGCGTGCTCGCCACGGCACAGCTCGGGGTCGCTCGCGGCAAAGCTGCGCCGACACGACCACGGCCGCACGTCGTGCACCGAGCAGGAACCGTCGTCGTCGAGCAGCGCGCAGGGCTCGTCCTCGCTCCAGAACTCGATCGCGATGCGTTCGATCCAGGTGTCGAGGTCCTCGTCGTGGCGGCGCGGATGGTCGCGCCGCACCCGGTCGTACACCTCGCGGCGTTGCTCGAGCCGCGCGCGCACCGCATCGGCCCGCCCCTGCTCCACCAGTCGTCGGCCGATGCGCTCGACCTCGAAGGCGTGGACGTCGAAGACCATCTGCGAGCAACAGTTCGAGCACCCGCGCCCGCAACGCACGCGCAATGCGGGCGAGGCCTCGAACACGGCGGCGTGGAAGCGATCGACCAGATCGAACAGCGCGGTCAGGTCGCGTTCGTCGGGCAGGTCGTCGCGGGCCAGTTCGCGCAACCGTGCGCCGGCCTCGCCGGCGAGGGCGTCGCCGCGGGCCGATCGGCGCAGCGGCGGGTGCTCGGGACGGCTCACCACACCGCCTTCCAGCCCTCGGGCAGCAGGTTCCACCGCCACCCGTAGACGTGTACGCGCCGGGTCGGTTCCCCGGTCCGGCCGTCGAGCACACGCCCTCCCTCGTGGGCCCAGGCGAGGATCCCACCGGCCAGATTCCAGGCCTCGATCCCCCGCCGCCGCAGCTCGCGCGCGGACAGACCGCTGCGATAGCCCACCGTGCAGTACACCACCACCGGCCGGTCGGCCCAGTCGTCGCGGTTGCGCACGAAGGTCTGCTGATCGACGGCGTGGGGCAGACCCGAGATGCGGCGTTCCCGCGCGTCGCGGACGTCGAGCCAGATCACGTCGTCGTCGGGGCTCGCCGTCGCGGCCAGGCTGTCGGCCAGGGATCGGGCCTCGGCCACGGTCAGATCGGGCAGTTCGGAGAAGGAGTCCTCGCGGTAGTCCGCGTACATCTTCTGGACGCGGGCCCGGTTCTCGCCGGTGTCGCCGGCGCGGACGCGGGGGGCGACCCAGACGAAGACCAGTCCCAGCACGAGCACGACGCCCCACAGGACGATCCGGAGAGTTCGGCGCGACATGGTGTTCCCTCTCGGGGCCCGATGCTTCCATCGAGCCCTCTGGTGTCTTCGGCACCCACCCTCCGGTGGATGAGGCCGGAACGGTCGGTGACCGCTCCGTTCAGCGCACCGCGGCGCTCTCCTCGGACTCGGCCGCACCGCCCTCGGCGCCGCCGGAGACCTCGATCTCGGAATCGGTCGGCCCGGAGAGGGGCCGGCCCTCGGGACGGAAGACCTCCGACTCCCACTGGGCCAGCGACGCCTCGAGTGCGCCGAGTTGCCGCTCCAGACGCTCGCGTTCGGCCCGGAGCTGCTCGAGCCAGGCACGCAGCAGTGTCTCGCTCCGCGACCTCGCGAACTCGGCCGTCTCGGCCACGGTGTCGAGGTCCTGGCGCACGGTCAAGGCCTCGGTGCTCGCCGCCTGGGCCGCCCGGGTCGCCTGGTCGACGTCGCCGCGCAAGGAGTCCGACAGACTGGTCGCCGCGCCCAGGCGGTCCTCGATGGCCGCCATGCGGACCTGGAGGTCGCCGGTCTGCGACCAGATCCGCTGCCGTTGCTCGGCGGCGCGGTCCTCGAAGCCCTGCAGCGTGGATTCCATCTCGGCGATCGAACGCCCGGTCACCTCGATCGTCGCGCCGAGACGCTCGATGCGATCGCGCAGGATCCGGTTCTCCTCGCGCAACTGTTCGGCCCGGGCGCGCGCGGCACGGCGTTCCTCCTCGAGATCACCGCGCGTCGCGACACCGAAGGCCGCGCACCCGGCCTGGAGGAAGAGGGAGGACAACAACAGGACGATCAGGACGACACGCATGGGACACCACTCCCCGGGGCCGCGACGCAGGGCCCGGCCCCGTTGGATTGCGGGGGCTCGGCGGTCGCGCGCGCCGAAGAGCGGCGGGCGAGCCGCGCTCGGGGCGCACGGATCAGGGGAGCGACGGCCGCTGGCAGAGCACGGCCTTCATCGAAGATGACGAATCGGCCGGGGCGGCGTCAACCGCCCCCGGCCGGAGTGGGGCGAATCGTCACCGCACGGCGACAGGGGACGCCGCGGCCGGCCCGCTCAGTGGTGCACGAGCCACTCGACGAGGTCGATCTTCGTCAGGATGTGCTGCGGATGCCGGTTCTCGTCGACCACCACCACGCTGCCCGTGAGGTCGAGCATCTCGTCGAGCGCGCTCAGCGGCGTGGTCTCGAGCACCGTGGGCACCGAGCGCCGCATGACGTCGATCAGGTGCACGTTCGGATCGCGCTCGCCGCTCGTGAGGAACTCGAGCAGGTCCTTCTCGGTGAGCAGCCCCGAGAGCTGACCGTCCGCGGTGATCGGGATCTGCGAGATCCCCTCGTTGCGCATGAGGTCGATGGCCCGGGTCAGGCTCTCCTGCTGGTCGAGCGTGATCAGGGTGCGACCGTTCTTCGAGTGCGTCATCTCGGCCACGGTACCCTCGATCACGTCGTCGCCACTGAAGCGGTTCTCGCGCATCCACTGGTCGTCGACGAACTTCGTCATGTAGTTGCGGACGCCGTCGGCGAGGATCAGCACGCAGTTCTGGCCCGGCTTCAGGCGCTTGGCCTCTTGCAGGCCGGCGACGGCCACCGCGCCGCAACTGCCCCCGCACAGGTATCCCTCTTCCTTGATCAGGCGGCGGGCCATGAGGAAGCTCTGCCGGTCGTTCGTCTTCACCCACACGTCGACGAGGTCGCGGTCGAGCACCTGGGGGACGAAGTCGTAGCCGATGCCCTCGACCTTGTACGAGGCCACGTGGTCGCCCCCGGCGAGGATGCTGCCGATGGGGTCGGCGCCCACGATGATGCAGTCGGGGTTGTGTTCCTTGAGCCGCTTGGCCACACCGGTGATCGTACCGCCCGTGCCGGCGCCGATGACCACCATGTCGACCTGACCGTCGAGGTCGTCGATGATCTCCTGCCCGGTGCGGTCGTAGTGCGCCTCGGGATTACTGGGGTTGCTGTACTGGTCGAGGATGTGCGCGTTCGGCAGTTCCTTCTGCATGCGGTTGGCCACGCCGATGTGGCTCTCGGGCGAGTCCCACGCGGCCTCGGTCGGCGTGCGCACGATCTTCGCGCCCAGGGCCTCGAGCACCACCTGCTTCTCGCGGCTCATCTTCTCGGGCATGGTGATGATCACGCGGTAGCCCCGCACCGCCCCCGCCAGGGCCAGGCCGATGCCGGTGTTGCCGCTGGTGGGCTCGATCAGCGTGTCGCCCGGCTTGATCCGCCCCTGCTTCTCGGCGTCGATCACCATCTGGTAGCCGATGCGGTCCTTGACCGAGCCGCCGGGGTTCAGGAACTCGCACTTCGCGTACAGATTGCACTCGAGCGCCGCACCCACGCGGTGCATGCGGACGAGGGGGGTGTTCCCGATCACTTCGAGAATGCTGTCGTAGAGCACGGGGGCCTCCGGCAGAGGGCAGGATACGGATGCGGTCTGTCCCACCAGTCTAGGCCGACGGCCCCCGCGCGACAACGGCCCTAGCGATCGCCGAAGCGGGCCTTGAGCGCGCCGAAGCTGGCGCGGTCGGCAGAGACCGGGCCGGGCGGGTTCATGACGGCCACGCCCGTGAGGTCGAAGCCCCCGCTGGCCGAGGCCGTCGGGTAGGGGTCGCACACCGCGTTGCCCAGGGCGTCGAAGGACGATCCGTTCGCGCAGTCGCCGATCACGTCGACCACGCGCACGTACGCGATGGCCTGCAGGTCGACGTCTCCGGCCACGACGAGCGGGTGATCGGCCAGGTCGTCCAGGTCGAAAGCGGTTCCGCCGACGTGGTTGCCGGCCAGATTGTACGTCTCCGTCGAGGCGATCCCCTCGAAGGCGCCGATCTCGCGGTCGATCCGCGAGATCGCGGGCAACCGCACGAAGGTCGCGCCGTCGGAACTCACCTCGACGAAGGCCAGCTCGGCGAAGACCTCGCCGCCGAACGCGAAGGCGTTCTCGAACACCACGAAGTCCACGCCCGGGCCGTCGACGATGCTCTCGGGGAAGCCCAGCGTGATCGATCCACCGTCGCCCAGACTGAACGGCGAACCGGCGTCGCCCAGCACGTCGGTCGGGCTGCCGAACGACGCCAGGCCGAGCGAGGGATCGGCGTAGTCCAGGGGACCGCGCACGAAGTCGATGACACTGTCGGCCCACATCGAGATCTGCCCGTTGGTGCGTAGCACCTCGGGGTTCTGCTGGCCGGTGTCGGTGATCTGCGCGGCAGCAGCGAAAGGAAGGAGAACGACGGCCGCGAGCGCGGCCGCACCGAGAAGAACACGAGCCATGGATCGGCCTCCACGTTGGCGTGGAGCCGAGGACGTTCGGATGGCACGACGCGACCGAAGGGGACGGCCGGGCCTGGAGTCCTCAACCCACGAAGGACGTTCAGGTCTGTCCCGGGATCGGTCTCCTGGCTCGCGGGTCGTCCTACTGCCCGGGCCTTCCCGGTCCGTGCGCACGGACCAGTGGCGTGTTCCGGGGTTCGTCGCCGCTCACAGTGGCGGGGCCGCGCCGGATTCGCACCGGCTTCCGGGGGATCCACGGGATCACGAACGGCCCGGGATGGTCGATCCCGGGCCGTACGGATCCTAACCGCGCGCGCAGTGGGCGATCAAGCGCGGTGCGCTCAACGCCGCGGACCGATGTCGGTCAGCTCGAGTTCGATGCGTTCGCGGCGTTCGAGATCGCGCAGGACCTCGATCTCGACCCGGTCGCCGGGCTCGTAGGGATCGAGGATCTTGTACAGGTCGTCGAAGCGGCTGACCGGCGTACCCGCCACCGCCACGATCACGTCCCCCACCAGCCGGCCGTCGCGCGTCCGCCGCAACGGCCGTAGCCCGGCCCGATCGGCGGGCGTCCCCCGGGCCACCTCGCGCACGCCGACGCCCTCGAGTCCGAGCCGGACCATGATGGGATCGCCCACCACGCTGATTCCGAGTCCGGCCCGGCTCACGCGACCGGTCTCGATCAACTGCGGCACGATCCGCAGCACGGTGTTCACGGGAACCGCGAAGCCGATGCCCACGTTCGCGCCAGTGCGGTTGATGATCGCGGTGTTCACCCCGACCAGGCGTCCCTGGCTGTCGAGCAGGGGCCCGCCCGAGTTGCCCGGATTGATCGAAGCATCGGTCTGGATCACGTCGGTGATCGGGACGTCGGCCACCGAGCGGATCTCGCGACCGAGCGCGCTGACCACACCGGTGGTGAGCGTCTGGTCGAGTTCGAAGGGGTTGCCGATGGCCAGCACCTTCTGGCCCACCAGCAGTTCGTCGCTGTCGCCCGGTTCTATCGGACGCAGTCGCGATGCCGGCGCGTCGATGCGCAGCACGGCCAGGTCCTTGTTGCGATCGAAGCCCCGGACCTCGGCCTCGAACTCGGCCCCGTCGGAGAACACCACGAAGAAGCGTTCTCCGTTGCGGATCACGTGGTAGTTGGTGACCACGTGCCCCTGGCGGTCCCACACGAAGCCCGATCCGGTGCCGGCCTGCCGGCGCATGACGTCGCCGGTCCAGAAGTTCCGCTGCACGAGCTCGTTGCGGATGAAGACGACCGAGTCGGAGGTGCGCTGGAACACCTCGATGGTGTTGCGTTCGTCCTCGAGCAGCTGCCCGTGGGCGGGGGCGGCGAGGATCGAGGTCAGGAGCAGGAGGATCGGAATCGCGGTCTTGCGCACGATGGACCAATCGGTTGGAGGGTTGTGCCTCGGAGATTGTGCATCCCGGCGTCGCGCCACCGGGTGCCCCCGAATCGTGAACACTCGGTGACAGTTCGTGTCCCGGATCCGTGACAACGGTCCGGCCACCAGCGTAGTGCACAATCTTCGAGCCACCACTCAGTCGTTGCGGTTCAGCTGCCAGGTCACCCAGGCCTTCAGTCGACGCGGAACCGGGGCCGACAGGGCCATGGTCAGACGGTTGCGCCAGCCGGTGATCGCGGAGCTGCGCCCCTTCAGCAGCGCCTCGACCGCGATGCGCGCGACGTCGGCGCTCTTCTTGCCGGTCATCCGGCCGAACCACGTCGTCTTCTGACCGCTGACCTCGAAGAACTCGGTCCACGTCACGCCGGGCAGGGCCACGGTCACGCGCACGTTCCGCGGCGCGAGTTCGTGGGCCAGCGATTCGCTCAGGCTCACCACGTAGGCCTTGGTCGCGGCGTAGGCGGCGTAGGTGGGCACCGGCGTCAGACCGGCGATCGAGGCGACGTTCAGCACGGAGCCGCCACCGCGCTCGGCCATGGAGTTCGCGAACAGATGCGTGAGTTCGGTGAGCGCGATCACGTTCACGCGGATCATCTCGCTCACGCGGTCGACGTCCTGACCGAGGAAGTCGCCGTGCACGGCGAAGCCCGCGTTGTTCACCAGCACGTCGATGCTCCGGCCGCGCTGGGTGAGCCGGGCGAAGAGCTCGGCCGCCGCGCCGGGCGCGCCGAGATCGGCCGTCTCGATCTCGGCCTCGACGCCGTGGTGTTCGGTGAGATCGCGCGACGTCTCGCGCAGGCGGTCCTCGCGGCGGGCCACCAGCACGCAGTGCGCACCGCGCGCGGCGAGTTCGCGCGCGACGTCGCGGCCGATGCCGCTGCTGGCGCCGGTCACCAGCGCCCACCGTCCCCGGATGTCCATGCGTCGCCTTCCGCGGTGGCTCAGCGCCAGTCGATCACCAGCTTGCCCATCTGATCGGCGGCCTCGAGCCGCTCCCACGCCGTCGGGGCCTCGGCGGGGGGGAACACGCGATCGACGACGGGTGCGACGTGGCCGGCCCGGAACAGGGCCATGACCTCGCGGAACTCGTCGTTGCTGCCCATGGTCGA
Source organism: uncultured bacterium (assembly GCA_964593155.1). Lineage (GTDB taxonomy): Bacteria > Krumholzibacteriota > Krumholzibacteriia > JAJRXK01 > JAJRXK01 > JAJRXK01. The sequence continues at coordinate 22,963 of CAZQHE010000016.1, read as the reverse complement.
TCCGAGCACGCGCAGTTGCTTCCAGAACACGCGGGCGAGCTCGATCTCTGCCACCGGGCCGGCGGTCGCGCCCGCGGTGACGAAGGCACCCCCGGAGACGAGCACGCGCAGGCAGGGCTTCAAGAGCGGCCCGCCCACGGTGTCGACGACCATGTCGACGCCGCGCTTGTCCGTGAGACCGCGCACCTCGCGCGACCAGTCCTGGCCCTCGTCGAGCACGCCGTGGTCGGCACCCAGTTCGAGGGCGCGGTCGAGCTTCCAGCGATGACGACTGGTGACGACCGTCGTGCAGCCCACCCAGCGGGCCAGGCCGAGCGCGGCGGTGGCCACGCCGCCGCCGATGCCGGTGATCAGCACCGTCTGCCCGGGACGCACCCGTCCCTTCGTGACCATCTTCGAATAGGCGGTCAGCGCGGTCAGGCCGTAGGCGGCGGCCGCCACCGGATCGGAATCGCCCACGTCGACCGCGTTCCGTACCGGGATCCGGTAGCTCTCGCGATGGGTGCCGTGGGAGTGCTCGCCGATGAGCTCGACGTCGGGGGCGATGCCGGCCTCGGTGGGCGTTCCGGGACGCGCGGGCCGATCGAGGCGGACGGCCGCGTTGTGCACCACGCGACGGCCGATCCAGGTCTCGTCGACGTCCGGCCCGACGGCCTCGACCGTGCCGCAGCCGTCGACCCCGCCCACGTGCGGGTACTCGATCTCGACGCCCGGAATACCCATGCCCACCCACAGGTCCATGTGGTTGAGGGCGCTGGCCTCGGTGCGCACGAGCAGCTCGCCGCGGTCGGGAGGGCCGGGATCGGCCCAGTCGTCCACCACGGACACGTTCGGGGAGACCGGCCCTTTCGGGGCCTGTTCACGGATGGTGATCGCTTTCATGCGGGCGAGACTACGCGGGCGGCCGCGGGCCAGCAAGGCCGGCGGGCCACCGGGAATCGATCCGATCACGATCCCGGATTTGACAATCCGCCGCGCCGGGGCTTCACTGATCCGGTCGCCGGACCCCCGTCCGGCCCCGAATCCTCGAGCGGAGCGATCGATGTTCCCGCGGCACCATCACGGCCATCACCACCATCACGGCACCCGGGAGGGGTCCGTCGTCTAGGTGTTGGTCCGCCGCCGTCGAGCGCACCGAAACCGAACACGCCGGCCCCTTCCCGGGCCGGCGTTCGTGCTTCGGTGAACTCTGCCGCCCGCCCGAGCGCCCCCGACGAAGTTCCGGCTCACCCCGGCGGCCCGAACGCCGCCGAACCCTGGAGGGAACCGTGGAGGCGACCATCCGCCTGGGCCTGCCCAAGGGCCGCATGCAGGACAACGTGCTGAAGCTCCTGGCCGACGCCGGTATCCGGGTCGGACTCGAGACCCGCGGCTACCGCGCCACCGTCAGTCTGCCCGGATTCGAGGCCAAGATGCTCAAGCCGCAGAACATCGTGGAGATGCTCCACGCCGGTTCGCGCGACGTGGGCTTCGCGGGCAAGGACTGGGTGATCGAGAAGCGCCTCGACCTGGTCGAACTGCTCGACACGGGCCTCGATCCGGTGCGGATCGTCGCCGCCGCTCCGACCACCATGCTCGTCGACGGCGCGCTACCGGAAGAGCACCTGGTCGTGGCCAGCGAGTACACCGGTCTGACCCAGGACTGGATCGCGCGCGCCGAACTCGACGCCAGCTTCGTGCGCAGCTACGGCGCCACCGAGGTCTTCCCGCCCGAGGACGCCGACGTGATCGTCGACAACACCGCCACCGGGTCGACCCTGCGCGCCAACGGTCTGACCATCGTCGACGAGATCATGACCTCGTCCACGCGGATGTACGCGCACCCGGAGGTCATGGACGATCCCGACCGTCGGGCCATGGTCGAGGACCTCGTCCTGCTGCTGACCTCGGTGATCGAGGCACGACAGCGCGTGATGATCGAACTGAACGTGAGCAACGACGACTTCGGCGCGGTGATCGACGTGCTGCCGTGCATGCGCGAGCCCACCGTGTCGCGCCTGCACCACGAGGCCGGCTTCGCGGTGAAGGCGGCCGTGCCGCGCCAGGGTCTGGCCGAGCTGATCCCCGTGATCAAGGCGCGGGGAGGAACCGACATCGTGGTCAGCGGTCTCGCGCAGATCGTTCCCTGAGGTGTGACGATGGACCGAGCGACCTCGCAGACCCACGTCGACGTGAGCCGGCCCTACGTGCGGCCAACCATCCCGGCCCACGTCGACCTGCGCCTCGACGCGAACGAGGGCCCGGTGCCGGCGCGGGCGATCCTCGACGCCCTGCGCGACGTCGGCGGCGACGTGCTGCGCCGCTACCCCGACGGCGCGGAGACCGAGCGGGCCTTCGCCGCGTACTTCGGCGTCGAACCCCAGGCCCTGCTGATGACCGCCGGCGCCGACGACGCGATCGACCGTCTGTGCCGGGTGGCGCTGTCCGGCGGTGGATCGCTGATCCTGCCGTCGCCGAGCTTCGAGATGTTCGAGCGCTACGCCACGCTGGCCGGCGGGCGCGTGGTCCGGGTGCCGTGGCCCGAGGGAGCCTGGCCGGTCGACGCGGTGCTCGACACCATCGACGGCGACACGCGCATGGTGGCCATGGTGAGTCCGAACAACCCGACCGGTGCCGTGGCGAGCTTCGAGGCACTCGAGCGCGTGGCCACCGCGCACCCCGACGTGCTGGTGGTCCTCGACCACGCCTACGCCGAGTTCGCCGACGAGGATCTCACCCGGCGCGCGCTACGACTTCCCAACGTGGTCGTTCTGCGCACCATGTCGAAGGCCTGGAGCCTGGCCGGCCTGCGCGTGGGCTTCGCGCTGGGCGCGGCCGAACGCGTCGCGCCCCTGCGCGCGGCGGGACCGCCCTACGCCGTGTCGCAGATCGCCGTCGAGGTCGCGCGCGCGGCCCTGGAGAACGCCCGTGGGGCCATGGAGTCGACCGTCGCGTCCGTGCGCGACGAACGCGAGGCCCTGACCCGGCGCGCCGCCGAGCTCGGCCTGCGCCCACTGCCCTCGCAGGCCAACTTCGTGCTGGCCGCCACCGACGACCCGGCCCGCGTCGACCACGGCCTGCAGTGCATGGGGATCAAGATCCGCACCTGGCCCGGCCATCCCGAGCTCGACGGTTTCGTGCGCCTGGGCTGCCCCGCCGACCGCCGCGCCTTCGCCCGCTTCGACCGCGCCCTCGGTTCGCTGCTGCGCCCCGAGGCCCTGCTGCTCGACATGGACGGCGTGATCGCCGACGAGGGCGAGAGCTACCGCGAGGCGATCCGCGCCACGCTCTCCGAGTTCGACCTCGAGATGGACCGCGAGCGCATCGCGCAGATGAAGGCCGCCGGCAACGCGAACAACGACTGGCGCGTGACCCAGCGCCTGCTCACCGAGGCCGGCGTCGCCGTCGACTACGACGAGGTCGTCGAGCGCTTCGAGCGCCACTACCAGGGCACCGACGGCCGGCCGGGTCTGCACGAGAAGGAGACCCTGCTCGTCGAACGGCCGATCCTGGAGTCGCTGCGCGCACGTATGCCGATGGCCATCGTCACCGGGCGTCCGCGGCGCGACGCGATCCGGTTCCTCGAGCGCTTCGAACTCCTCGATCTGTTCGACGCGGTGGTCACCGTCGACGACGTCGCCCGCGGCAAGCCCGATCCCGAACCCGTCGAACTCGCCCTGTCGCAACTGGGCGTGCGCACGGCCTGGATGGTCGGCGACACTCCCGACGACCTGGTCGCCGCCCGCGCGGCCTCGGTGCTGCCGATCGGCATCGGGGCACCGAGCCGCCGCGACGCCGTGTCGCTCGCGTCGCTCGACGACGCCGGCGCCTTCACCGTTCTCGATCGCCTGGCCGATCTGCAGGAGATGCTGCCATGAGCCAACGGACCGTGACCGTGCAACGCGAGACCGCGGAGACGCGGATCGACCTCTCGCTCGACCTCGACGGCGTGGGCCGCGCCGACGTCGACACCGGCCTGGGCTTCCTCGACCACATGATCCACGCGCTGGTCAAGCACGCGCACTTCGACCTGTCGCTGGCCTGCGAGGGCGACCTCGAGATCGACGACCACCACACCGCCGAGGACTGCGCCCTGGCCCTGGGCGAGGCGATCGAGCGCGCGCTGGGGGACAAGCGCGGCATCAGGCGCTTCGGCCACGCCTACGCTCCCCTCGACGAAGCACTCGCACGGTCCGTGGTCGACCTCAGCGGCCGTCCGCACGCCAGCGTGGGCATCGGCTTCACCCGCGAGGGCCTGGGCGACGTCGCCACCGAGAACCTCACGCACTTCCTCGAGTCGCTCGCGATCCGCGGACGCTTCACCCTGCACGTCGACGTGCTGAAGGGCCGCAACGACCACCACCGCGTCGAGGCCGCGTTCAAGGCCACGGCGCTGGCCCTGCGCCGGGCCGTGCGCGTCGACGGCACCGAGGTCCCCAGCACCAAGGACGTGCTCGCGTGAAGATCGCCGTGATCGACACCGGCAGCGCCAACACGCGCTCGGTCGATGCCGCGCTGCGCCGCATCGACCTCGATCCGGTGCCGGTGACCGAGCCCGACGACGTGCTCGCCGCCGACCGCGTGCTGCTGCCCGGCGTGGGCGCCTTCGACGCCGCCATGCGCCAACTCCACGAACAGTCGCTGGTCGAAGCCCTGCGCGAACGCCTGCGCGCCGGCTGGCCCACGCTGGCCGTGTGCATCGGCCTGCAGCTTCTGTGCACGAAGAGCGAAGAGGGCGAGGGAACCGAAGGCCTCGACGCCCTGCCCGCCGTGGTGGGCCGCTTCTCCGGCGACGTCCGCGTCCCGCACATGGGCTGGAACCGCGTCCACGCGCCGACCGGCGCCGACTGGATCGAGGACGGACACGCATACTTCGCCAACAGCTACCGCGTGGCCGGCGATGCCATCGACGCCCTGCAGGACGAGGGCTGGAGCGTGGCCACCTGCGACTACGACGGATCGTTCGTCGCCGCCGTCGCGCGCGACGGGATCATGGCGTGCCAGTTCCACCCCGAACTCAGCGGCGCGTGGGGACTCGACCTGCTGCGCGGCTGGATCGTCCGCACCCGGGAGACGCTCTGAATGCTCACCCTGCGCATCATCCCCTGCCTGGACGTCCGCGACGGCCGCGTGGTGAAGGGCGTGAAGTTCCAGAACCTGCGCGACGCCGGCGACCCCGCCGAGCAGGCGGTCGCCTACGAAGAACAGACCGCCGACGAGATCTGCATCCTCGACGTGAGCGCCACGGTCGAGGGCCGCGCCAACCAGAACCCGACCATTCGCGACGTGCGCCGAGGGATCAGCATTCCGATCACCGCCGGGGGCGGCGTGCGCGAGGTCGACGACGCCCGCCAGTTGCTGCAGAGCGGCGCCGACAAGGTGAGCGTGAACAGCGCAGCGGTCGCCCGTCCCGGGCTGCTGGGTGACCTGGCCGACCGCTTCGGCGTGCAGTGCGTGGTGCTGGCCATCGACGCCAGCCGCGAGAGCGACGGCCACTGGGTCGTGCGCACCCACTCGGGCACGAGCAAGGCCCCGCTCGACGCGGTGGAGTGGGCGACGCAGGGCGAGGCGATGGGCGCCGGCGAGATCCTCCTCACGAGCTGGGACCGCGACGGCACGCGCGAGGGCTACGACCTCGACCTGCTACGCGCCGTCCGCGACGCGGTGAACGTGCCGGTGATCGCATCGGGCGGCGCCGACAGTGCGAAGCACATGGCCGAGGCCGTCACCGCCGGCGCCGACGCCGTGCTGGCCGCGTCGATCTTCCACGACGGCGACACCACCGTGGCCTCGATCAAGGAAGAGCTCGCCGGCCTGGGAGTGGAGGTCCGCCGATGATCGTTCCATCGATCGACCTGCAGAACGGACACGCCGTCCAGCTGGTGGGCGGCAAGGAGAAGAAGCTCGACGCCGGCGACCCGGCGCCGCTGGCCCGCCGCTTCGGTGCGGTCGGCGAGATCGCGGTGATCGATCTCGACGCGGCCATGGGCAAGGGCTCCAACGCCGCCACCATCGAGCCCCTGCTGCGCAGCACCCGTTGCCGCGTCGGCGGCGGCATCCGCGACGTCGACACCGCCCTGCACTGGCTCGACCGAGGCGCGCGACAGGTGATCCTGGGCACGGCCGCCCGTCCCGAGATCCTGCGCGAGCTGCCGCGCGAACGCACCTGCGCCGCCCTCGACGCCGTCCACGGCGACGTGGTCGTCGAGGGCTGGACGAAGAGCACCGGCACCGGCGTGGTCGAGCGCATGGAAGAGTTGCGCGACCACGTGGGGCACTTCCTCGTGACCTTCGTCGAACGCGAGGGCCGCATGGAAGGGCTCGACCTCGACTTCGCCCGCCGTCTGCGCGACGCCGCCGGCGACTGCCGCCTGACCGTGGCCGGCGGCGTGGCCCGGCTCGACGAGATCGCCGAGCTCGACGCCCTGGGAATCGACGTGCAGATCGGCATGGCGCTGTACACCGGAGCGATCCCGCTGGCCGACGGCTTCCTCGCGCCCCTGCTGGCGAAGGACCCCGAGGGTCCGTGGCCCACCGTGGTCTGCGACGAGAACGGCGTCGCGCTCGGACTCGTGCACAGCGACCTCGAGAGCGTGCGCCACGCCCTGGACACCATGACCGGCACCTACCACTCACGCCGGCGCGGCCTCTGGGAGAAGGGCAAGACCAGCGGCAACGTGCAGGAGCTGCTGCGCATCGACCTCGACTGCGACCGCGACGCACTGCGCTTCACCGTGCGGCAGAGCGGCGCCGGCTTCTGCCACCACGAGACCCGCACCTGCTGGGGCGAGGACCACGGCGTACCCCGCCTGGGACGCCGGCTGAGGGCCCGGCTGGAGAACGCCCCCACCGGCAGCTACACGCGACGCCTGCTCGACCACCCCGACCTGTTGGCGGCCAAACTCGAAGAAGAAGCGCGAGAGCTGGCCGAGGCCCGCGACCGCGACCACGTGATCGCCGAAGCCGCCGATCTGACCTATTTCACCCACGTGGCGCTCGCCCGCGCCGGGGCCGACCACGCCGACGTCGGCCGCGCGCTCGACCGCCGCGAGTGGAAGGTGAAGCGCCGCAAGGGCAACGCGAAGCCGGGCGCGATGGACGCCCTCCGCGAACGCCGCGAATCCGATTCCACGGGAGAGTGACCCCATGACCACCGCCAGCCACGTCCTCCGCCGCGTCGACGCCGCCGACCTCCGCCGCACGCCGCGCGATCCGGTGCCGGCCGAGATCCTGGAACAGGCCCGTGAGATCGTGACCAAGGTCCGCGCCGGCGGCGAGACCGTGCTCCGCCGCTACGCCACGCAGTTCGACGGCCTGGCCGAGGACGCCCCCATGATCCACAGCGCGGCCGAACTCCAGTCGGCCTTCGACACCCTCGACGCCGACGCGCAGGGCGTGCTGCGCCGCACGGCCGAGCGTATCGACGATTTCGCGCGCTGGCAGCGCGAGGCGCTGCGCGACGTCGAGGTCCACGCCCACGGCATGCGCATGGGCCACCGCGTGATCCCCGTGGCCACGGCCGGCTGTTACGCCCCTGGCGGTCGCTTCCCGCTGCCGTCGACGGTGATGATGACCGCGGTCACCGCACGCGCGGCCGGCGTGCCGCACGTGCTGGTGTGCTCGCCGAACCCGCAGCCGGTGACCCTGGCCGCCGCCCACGTCGCCGGGGCCGACGGCCTGCTGGCCATCGGCGGCGCGCACGCGATCGCGGCCATGGCCTTCGGCACCGAAACCGTTCCCGCCTGCGACGTGATCGTCGGCCCGGGCAACGCCTGGGTCACTGCCGGAAAGCAGCTCGTGGCCGGGCGCGTGCGGATCGATTCGCTGGCCGGCCCGAGCGAACTGCTGGTGGTCGCCGACGCCTCGACCGATCCCGTCCGAGCGGCTGCCGACCTGCTCGGTCAGGCCGAACACGACGTCATGGCCGTCCCGGCGCTGCTCGCGCTCGACGACGGCGTGATCGAGGCGATCGAGTCCGAGATCGAGCGGCAGCTCGGCGAGCTGCCCACCGCCGAGATCGCCACGGCCGCCCTGGAGAACGGCTACGCCGTCCGCGCGACCGACACGGACGAGGCGCTGGAACTGTGCGACGTGGTGGCCCCCGAGCACCTGCAGTGGATGGCCGCGAGAACGGAGACCGCGCTCGAGCGCCTGCAGAACTACGGCGGGCTCTTCCTGGGCGACGGCGCGGCCGAAGTGCTGGGCGACTACGGCGCCGGCCCGAACCACGTGCTGCCCACGGGCGGCAGCGCTCGGGCCAAGGGTGGCCTGAACGTCTACGACTTCGTGAAGGTGAACACCTTCATGCAGGCCGACGACGGGGCCGACGTCGACCGGGTGGCGGCCGATTCCGCCGCGCTCGCCCGCATGGAAGGCCTGGCCGCACACGAGCGCGCGGCCACGCTGCGGCGGCGCGGCCAGAGACGCAGCTAGGGGCGCGGCCCGACCTCAGTGCTCGAGCTGCGAGGCCTTCTCGTGCGAGCGACGGATCCCGCGGATCGCCGCCGACGAGAAGCCCTCGTACTCCATCTCGTTCAGTCCGGCGATCGTGCATCCCATGGGCGTGGTCACCCGGTCGATCGCGCTCTCGGGGTGTTGGTCGAGCTCGGTGACCAGCGTGGCCGCTCCCTTGATCGTCTGCGCGGCCATGGTCATGGCTTCGTCCGCGTGGAAACCGATCTCGGCACCACCCTGCGACGTGGCACGGACGAAGCGCATGGCGAAGGCGATCCCGCAGGCGCACAGAGCCGTGGCCGCGTTCATGAGATCGTCACGGATCACCATCACCCGACCCACGCTCTCCATCAGGCCGACCACGGTGGCGACCTGATCGTCGCTCGCGCCGCGGGTCGACACGCAGGTCATCGACTCACGCACGGCGACGGCAGTGTTCGGCACGACGCGGAACAGGGGCAGCCCGTCGACGGCCGTCCACTCCGCCAGTTCGTCGAGCGTGACGTTGGTGACCACCGAGGCCAACACGGGCCGTCGTGATGCCAGCGCGGGTCGGATCGCGTCGATCAGATCGCGGACCTGTGCGGGCTGGACACACAGGAAGACGACGTCGGCATCCTCCACGGCGGCCACGTTGTCGTCGGTGATCGTGACGCCGGTTCCGTCGAAGCCGGCCAGCGCGTGCACGGTCCGGCGCGTCAACGTGAGCCGGACCTCGTCGGGACGGGCCGCCAGGAGACCACGGGCGATCGCGCCGCCGATGTTGCCGGCGCCCAGGACACTCACCTTCACGCTTCGACCTCCGGTCGGGGGGAGCGGACGAGATTGGACTCTTCGGCCCGTCTCGGCAAGTGACCGGTCCGCTCAGGGCAGCGTCTTCGCGTCGAGCCGGCGCTGCAGGGTCAGGAAGAGTTCGGCCGTGGCCAGGGCGTCGCCCAGGGCGTGGTGGCTGGCGTGGGCGGGCAGGCCGAGCTCGGACCGGGCCGCGTCGAGCCCGGCCGCGTAGGCCTCGGCATGGGGCTCGAGCATCCGGCGGCGCCGGCTCAGACGCGACAGCAGGTCCTGCGTGTCGACCACCCGCGGGCGGGGCCAGTCGCGATCGCACTCGCGACAGGCGCGCTTCAGCAGGGCCACGTCGAGCCGCGCGTGGTGGACCAGGAGAACCGCGTCGCCCAGACGCCGGAGCACGCCGTCGAGAACCGTGGGCAGCGGCGGAGCGTCCCGCGCCTCCTCGGGCAGGATGTGGTGGACGCGCAGCGCCTCGACCGAGGGCTCGCGGTCGAGGGGCGGCCGGACCAGGCTGTACCAACGCTGTCCGTAGTGGATCCGGCCCTCGAGGATCGGAACCATCCCCACCGAGAGGATGACGTCGCGGCGAACGTCGAGACCGCTGGCCTCGAGGTCGAGCGCCCAGAGGACCTCTTCGGTCCACGGACGCCGCCGGCGACGACGGAACCATTCCCGGATCAACCGAGCAACTCCACGCGATGACGCTGCGCCAGCGCTTGCTGCATCGAGCGGATCTCGAGCAGCGTCTCCTTCAGGTGGCGCGCGTCGACACGCTCGAGGTCCTCCATGCGCACCCGGTTGTCCGGCGTCTCGCCCCTTCGCACCGCCTCGAGCTGACGTCGCAGCCGCAGTTGCAGGAGGAAACGGAAGCCTTCGGCCAGCAGGTCGGCACCCTCGTGCGACAGCGTGCCCTCGTCACGGGCGACGGCCAGTCGATCGAGCGTCGAGCGCTCCCGCGAGCCCGACTCCAGTCCGTACACGCGGGCCAGACCCACGATCGGCATCACCCCGGCGGCCTTCAGGTCGAGCCCCTCCGGACTCTGCTTGATGCGATGGAACAGTCCGATCGGCGGGCGCAACCGCAGGCTCGTGCGCGCCAACTGCGACAGGAAGGTCGAGTTCGCCCCGCCGGTGGCGATCACCCGGTCGAGGGGCTCCAGCGACAGGGTGCCGTGCAGCGACCGGAAGTCGAAGAGGTTCGCGACCTCCATCAGGGCCTGCGGTTCCGGGGTGTCGATCCACTGCCGGAAGCGACGTTGCCATTCTTCGAGAGGATGGCACCAGTTCGTCGCCATGAAACCACCGGCGCATTCGGGGAAGCCGGCCGCGAGCAGACCGTCGACCACGTGACGGGCGAAGGTGGAGAAGTACTCGTGGCACTGCGGCGTGTCGGTCTCGAAGACGAGGGCGTTGTCCTGATCGGTCACCAGGAGCTGCTCGCGTCGGCCCTCCGAACCGAAGACCAACCAGGCGTAACGGCAGGGCGGCGCCCCGAGCGCGGACTCGGCCTCGCGCAGCAGGCGCTCGACCAGCGCGTCGTTCACCGAGGCCACCACACGGGCGACGTCGGTCGCGCCGAGCCCGCCCCAGGTGAGGGCGTCGACCATCGCGGCGACACGCGTCGGATGGTCGCGGTGATCCTCGGTCCCGTCGCCGCGGAGGATGCGCCGGAGCACGAACGAGGGGCTGTTCACGTGATGGCGCAGGAGGTCGCTGTGCGTGACGAGCCCGACGATCTCGCCCTCGCGTTCCACGGGCAGGTGGTGCAGACGACGATCGAGGAATTGCACGAGCACGTCGATCAGCGGCGCCGTGTGGTCGACGGTGACGACCGGCGTCGACATGACCGCGGTCACCGGCGTGTCGGGTCCGTGACCGGCAGCGAGAACCCGACCTCGGAGGTCGCGATCGGTGACGATGCCGAGCGGGTCCCCCTCGACCAGCACCGAACTCACGCCCTCGCCCTGCATCCTGCGAGCGGCCTCGCCCACCGTGGAATCACGGGGCACCGAGACCACGGCCCGGCCGATCAGCCGTTCCACGGGCGCCGCCAGGTCGCCGGACAGGGGTACGACCTCGCCCTCGGTGGCGTGGCGCAGTCGATCGGCGAGTCCGCGCCGGAAGTGATCGCGGAATGCGGGTTCGACGTCGACCAGATCGAGGAAGGTGGCACCGGGGATCCGGTACAGCAGACATTCCGTCGTGCAGACCACGTCGAAGTGTGGGGACGATCCCGAGAGCAGCGACGGGAATCCGAAGGCTTCGCCTTCGCCGAGTTCGTCGACCACCCGGGCGTCGATCTCCAGCCGGACCGCACCCTTGCGGACCACGTACAACGCGGTCGCGGGTTCGCCGTCACGGCTCAGCACCGTGTCGCCGGCCCGCGCGTACTCGACCTGCAGGTCCGACGCGATCCGTCGACGTCCCTCCGCTCCCAGACGGGCGAAGGGCTCGTGGGCGAGCAGGAACTCCATGGGATCCACGGCAGGACCTCGTCGAGGGGGGACGACCGGAAGTCTACCTGCTGCGACGAGGAGATCGGAACCGCGATTACGCCCGGATCAGGTGGGCGTGCGTTCCTCCGCCCGCCTCAGGTTCCGGTCGAGGGTCTCGATCAGTTCCTGACGTCGGATCGGCTTGGTCACGTAGTCGTCCATGCCGGCGGCGATGCACTTTTCGCGATCTCCCTGCATGGCGTGGGCGGTGAGCGCGACGATGGGAACGCCGGCCCGGTCCGATCCGCAGTGGCCGGCTCGGATCCTCCGGGTGGCCTCGAAGCCGTCGACGTTGGGCATCTGCAGATCCATGAGGACGAGGTCGGTCGCCTCCTCCCGGAGCAGCCGCAGGGCCTCGGCCCCGTCCTCGGCCTCGACCACCTCGAAGTCACCGCGCACGAGGATGCGCGCGGCGATGCGGCGGTTCACGGGATTGTCCTCGGCCAGCAGGACCCGGGTCCCCGCGGCATGGGCCGTACGCACCTCGGGAGCCGCGTCGTCGTCGAGCGACTCGTCGTCGGGAACACGGCCGAACCCGAGCTCCAGGACGAAGGTCGAACCCCGACCCACCACGCTGTCGACCGAGATGCCGCCGCCCATGATCCGCGCCAATTCCTGCGAGATCGCCAGACCGAGACCCGTCCCGCCGAAACGTCGCGTGGTCGACGCGTCGACCTGCGAGAAGGCGTCGAAGAGTCCGATCAGTTTCTCGGGTGGAATGCCGATGCCGGTGTCGATGATCTCGAAACGAAGTCGGCACTCGTCGTCGTCTGCCTGCTCCAGCCGCGTCTCCAGGCGCACCCCGCCCCGTTCGGTGAACTTGATCGCGTTGCTCAGCAAGTTCAGCAGGATCTGGCGCAGGCGTAGCGGATCTCCGACCAGACGCCGTGGCACGTCACGGTCGACACGACAGCCGAACTCGAGTCCCTTGTCCTCGGCCTTCATCTCGAGCAGGCTCTGGATGCCCTCGATGGTGCGCGTGAGGTCGAAGGGCACGTGCTCCACCTCGAGACGCCCGGCCTCGATCTTCGAGAAGTCGAGGATGTCGTTGATCACCGTGAGCAGGGTGTCGGCACTCTCGTACACGGTCTCGGTGAAGTCACGCTGCTCGTCGTCGAGATCGGAGTCCAGAAGAAGCTGGGTCATGCCGAGGATGCCGTTCATGGGCGTACGGATCTCGTGGCTCATGTTCGCCAGGAACTGGCTCTTGGAGCGATTCGCCGCCTCGGCCGCGTCCTTGGCCTGCACGAGCTCCCGCTGCGCCGCTCGCCGTTCCTCGATCTCGTGCTGCAGGTCGCGGGTGCGATCGTCCACCGCCAGTTCGAGTTCGCGGTTCTTCGCCTTGATGGCGTGGATGCGCCACCACACGGCACCGGCGACGAGAAGCGCGGTTCCGAGCACCACCGTGATCCGGAACCACCACGTGAGCCAGAACGGCGGCACCACCTCGATCTCGAGCCGATCGCCCCGGGGATTCCAGACCCCGTCGTGGTTGGCGGCCTGCACCTCGAAGGTGTAGCTGCCCGGCGGCAGGTTCATGAAGGTGGCGTGACGTCTCGACCCGGCCTCGGTCCAGCCCTCATTCAGACCGCGCAGCCGGTAGCGGTACCGATTCCGCTCGGGCTGGGCGAAGTGCAGTCCGGCGAAGCCCACGTCGATGACGTGGGTCTCGTGATCGATGGTGATGCGGTCGGTGAACCCGATCGTCTGCTCCAGCACCTGGCGCTGATGGACCAGATCGCCCGGCCGCACCCGCTGGTGGTCCAGCGCGAGGTGTGTGAGGACGACCGGGGGCGCGAAGGTGTCGCGGCGCATGTCGGCAGGCCGGAAGATGTTCAGACCCGCGATACCACCGAAGAACATCTCGCCGTCGTCGCTGCGGTAGTACGACATGCCGTTGAACTCGTCGCTCTGCAGTCCGTGGCGCACGTCGTAGTTCTGGAAGGTTCCGTGCTGCGGGTCCAGACGCGAGATCCCGCGGTTCGTCGACATCCACAGGTGTCCCGCGGCGTCCTGCAACGCGGCATAGACCACGTTGTCGGCCAGGCCGTCGTCCTCGGTGTAACGCTCGAAGCGGCCGCCGTCGGGGTGGAAGTGGTAGAGGCCTCCGTTGCTGCCCAGCCACAGGTCGCCGCGACCGTCCTCGTGGATCGAGAGCAGGATGTGGCCGTCGAAGGTCGCCCCGTCGTCGCCCACGGGCCGCACGCGTTCCACCGCGCGGGTCGTCGGGTCGATCCGGTTCAACCCGTCGCCACCCACCCAGAGCATCCCCTCGCGGTCACGATGGATCGAGTAGAGAAGGTCGCTTCCGATGGTGGCCGGATCCTCGGGGTCGTGCCGGAATTCCTCGTACCGGCCCGTGGGCACGTCGAGACGGTACAGCCCCCCACCGTAGGTGGTCACCCAGACCACTCCGGGCTCCTCGACGTCGATCGATCGCAATCCGGCGTGTCGGAGACCATGCTCGGAGTCCGCATCGACCGGATAGTGCTCGAAGGTCTCCGTCGCGGGATCGAAGCGGCTCAGCCCGAAGCCGACCACCGAGAGCCAGAGATTCCCGCTGCTGTCCTCCTCCACCGCACGGACGGTGGCCGCTTCCAGGCGTTCGTCGCCGCCGGACGCCGGAAGGTACTGTTCGACGGTTCCGCTGGGCCGGTCCAGGGCGATCAGCCCGCCGCCCTCGGTTCCCATCCACACGCGACCGTCTGCAGTGCGATGGATGGCGCGGATCACGTTCACACCCTGGTGCGACGGATCCTCGGCGTAGAAACGATAGGTCTGGAACCCCCGCTCGGTCGGCACGTGGCGGGCGACCCCCTCCGTCTGCAGGCCGACCCACATGACACCGGAGCGATCCAGCATCAGAGACGTGATCTGATCGCCCGGCAGACTTCCCGGTGCCAGCCGGTACCTTACGGTCCGCGGATTGCCCTCGTCGTCGATGATGCGCAGTCCCTGACTCGTGCCGATCCACAGACGACCCAGTCCGTCCTCGGCGAAGGAGCTGATCCCCTGGATCTCGGTTTCGTAGATCGCGGTGCGGGGAAGTTCGGTGTGCGTGATCGTCTGGGAGGTCGGCCCGATCGTGTACACGCCGTGCTGGGCGGTGCCGACGTACACCGCCCCGGCGCGTCCCTCGGACAGCGACCGGACGACGACGTCCGCATCGAGGACCACCCGTCGGGGCGCGTCGGCCCCGGGACTCCACTCGAAGAGTCCGTCGTGGCTGCCGATCCAGACACTGCCATCACCCGTGGCCAGCAGGGCGTACACCGCGCCCTCCTCGCCGAGGGCTGCGAGGTCTCCGGTGCCCTCGAAGGCGTGGATCCGACGTTCGCCCGCGTTCTTCCAGTGCAGACCGCCGGTCTCGGTCCCGATCCACAGCCGGCCGTCCTGGGCGGTGGCCACCGCCCGGATGCGATTGCCCCGCAACGCCGCGTTCACGCCACCGATGTAGGAGCAGAAGGTCTCGGTGCGGGGATCGAAATGCGACAAGCCGTGGAAGGTCCCCACCCAGATCGAGCCGTCGCGATCCTCCGCCAACGACAACACGTAGCCGTTGGTCAGCCCCGTGGTGTCCGCATTGTCGTGCATGAAGTGCTCGAAGCGGATCCCGTCGTACCGATTGAGACCGTTCTGCGTCCCGAACCAGAGGTATCCCAGCTGGTCCTGCATCATGCACGTGATCGTGTTCTGCGACAGACCGTCGCGGATGTCCAACTGCTGGAACTCGATGTCGGACACCCGGATCCCGGCGATCGAAGGATCCGGGCGAAGGGAGCCGACGAGGGCGAGAGCCAGCAGGAGTAGACGGCGCACACGCATGGGGAGCGAATCCGAGCGAGGGACGATGTCGTTACGCGTTCGCCCGGGTATCGGCCCTTCCTGCCCTTTTCTTTAGGAACCCCGGGAAGCACGGCCCTCGACCCGGGCCGTGCTTCCCCGCGATTCCTCGTCGTGCCGCGATGTTGCCTCAGTGATCGCCGGCGGCGCCGGCTCCACCGGGCACGCGCACGTTCTCCACGATCTCCTGGATCTCTGCCGGCGGCTCCGGCGTGACGCGCGACACGCCGATCGTCACCAGCAGGTTCAGCAGCATGCCGATCGACCCGATGCCCTCGGGGCTGATTCCGAAGAACCAGGTCGGCATGCCGAAGAAGCGGTTGCCGACGATGTAGAACAGCGTGAAGGCGAGCCCGACGATCATCCCGGACACCGCGCCCTCGCGGTTGGTCCGCCGATCGAAGATCCCCAGCAGGATCACCGGGAAGAAGCTCGCCGCCGCCAGGCCGAAGGCGAAGGCCACCACCTGGGCCACGAAGCCCGGCGGATCGATCCCGAAGTAACCGGCGATGATCAGCGCCCCGAAGATCGCGATCCGCCCCACCAGCAACCGCTGTCGCTCGCTCGCGCCCGGTGCGATGAGCTTGGCGTAGATGTCGTGGGCGAAGGAGCTCGAGATCACGATCAACAATCCGGCCGCCGTCGACAGGGCGGCCGCCAGCCCCCCGGCGGCCATGAAGGCCACCACCCACGGGGCCAGGTCGGCCACCTCCGGGGTCGAGAGCACCACGATGTCGCGGTTCAGCACGATTTCGTTGGTCGCCTCGTCGGGCGTCATCACGTAGCGGCCGTCGCCGTCGAGGTCGGTCAGCTCGAGCAGTCCGGTCTCGCCCCATCCCTGCACCCAGTCCAGGGCCTGGACCTCCTCCACGGGCTGGTCGTGCAGGGTCTCGATGAGGTTGTAGCGGGCGAACAGGGCCAGGGCCGGTGCCGTGGTGTAGAGCAGGGCGATGAAGAACAGCGCCCAGAAGGCCGAGTAGCGCGCCGCACGCACGTTCGGCACGGTGTAGAACCGTACGATGATGTGCGGCAGGCCGGCCGTACCCACCATCAGCGCGGCGGTGATGCACAACACGTCGAGCATGCCGCGAGTCTGGAAGGGTTGTGTGTACTCGGTGAATCCCAGGTCCACCTGGATCTGGTTCAGGCGCTGCGCGATGTCGCTCGTCACCAGGCCGACGTGCGGGATCGGCGAACCGGTGAGCTTCATGGCGATGGCGATGGCCGGGATCAGGAAGGCGATGATCAGCACGAAGTACTGCGCCACCTGCGTCCAGGTGATCCCCTTCATGCCTCCCACCACGGCGAAGAAGCCGACGATGACCATGCCGATGATCACGCCGACCCAGACCTCGACGCCGACGAAGCGGCTGAACACCACGCCCACGCCCCGCATCTGCCCGGCCACGTAGGTCAGCGAAACGAAGAAGGCCGCGATGGCCGCGACGATGCGGGCCGTCTTGCTGTAGTAGCGGTCCCCCACGAAGTCGGGAACGGTGTACTTACCGTACTTGCGCAGGTAGGGCGCCAGCAACAGCGCCAGGAGTACGTAGCCGCCGGTCCAACCCAGCAGGTAGACCGCGCCGTCGTAGCCCATGAAGCTGACCATGCCGGCCATCGAGATGAACGAGGCGGCGCTCATCCAGTCGGCGCCGGTGGCCGCTCCGTTGAAGATCGGCGGCACCCCCCGGCCCGCGACGTAGAAGCCCTTGGTGTCGCGGACGCGGTTGCTGTAGCCGATGAAGATGTAGACGCCGAAGGTCAGTCCGACGAGAAGATAGGTCCAGGCCTCGACACTCAACGTGGGCCTCCCTCGTCGTCGCCCACGCCGTACTTGCGGTCGAGACGGTCCATCACGAGGGCGTACACCAGGATGATGACCACGAAGACCATCATCGCTCCCTGGTGCGCCCACCAGAAACTCGCGGGCAGGTGCCCGATCCGCTCGTCGTACAGC
>CAZQHE010000016.1:0-5436 GCA_964593155.1 uncultured bacterium | reverse complement strand
GGCGAAGAGGATGCCGAAACCGAACGACACGACGAACCAGATCAGCAACAGCACGGCGATCAACCGTCTGTTGGCCTTCCAGTAGGCCTTGGCGGCCTCTCGTCTGTTCATGGCAGGTCCTTGGATCCCGGGACGGGGTTGGCGAGAACGTCCCTCGTGGGCCGGAGCCCCACCGGTGCGTCCCCGGGGCGAGCGAGGACGACGGTGCGGGAAGAGGGTGCGCTCGAGCCTAGGCCACGGTTCCGGTGCGGACTAGTCCAATGTCATCATCGCTGTCGGGAGATCACAGTCTCGGAACGAACGTGGGGCCGGAGGAGGATCCCCCGGCCCCAAGAACAGGTGCACGCCGTACGGGATCGCCTGACCCGCGCTACGAAGAACGGTTCGTGAGAACCGTCACGGTGTCCGCGACCAGCTCGCGGCCCTCGAAGAAGTCGTCGTCCATGTCTCCGGTGACGCTCACGACGTCCCCGGCCTCGACCTTCTGGTACCCCTGATCGTCGAGCGGATCGTAGGCCATCTCCTCGACCTCGACGGTCAGCTCGTCGAACCCGGTGTCGACGACGAACTCCTCGTCGTTCACTTCCTTCACCGTGCCCTGCACCACGGTCTCGGACATGATCACCGGCGTGTGGATGGTGACGAAGTCGTCCTCCTCGTCGACGGCGCTGGCGTAGAAGTAGGTCCCGAGCTTGTCGACGTACACGCTGCTGGCCTCGATGGTGGTGGTCTCGAAGAAGTCGTCGTCGACGAGACCCGACACGGTCACGTCGTCGCCCTTCATGAGCTTGTAGGCATCGGCGTCGCGGTCGCCGTCGTCCATCTCGACGATCACGCTGCCGTCGCCGTAGTCGAGCACGAACTCGTCGGGATCCACCGCCTCGACCTCGCCGCTCATACTGATCCAGGCGTTGTCGGCCATCGCGTAGGGATTCTCCTCGGCGGCGGCCGGGGCGGCGAGGAATGCGCTGATCAGGAACGTGGAAACGATCGTCGTGATCGCTCTCATGGGGGTCTCCCTTCGTTTCTCACGGTCTTTCGGCGACCTCCACACTTCCGCTGACATCGATCGTCGAGGGGAGGAACGCCACGGGTGGTGTTCGTGCAGGGTCGGTCCGAGGGCGTTCCGTACCCATCCGCAGATCACGAGTGCCGGATCCCGGGTCGGCTCGGAGACGGACGGGGGGCTCCCCCCATCTCGGTTCAGCTCTCTTCGGACTCGACGTCCTGGCGGTGTTCCTCCGCCTGTTGCCGTTGCTGTTCGTCGACCGCGCGACGGTGCGACTCCTCCCCCTGGGCGTCCGAGCGACGTTCCTGCAGGTCCTCGAGCTGCTCCTCGCGTCCGTAGAGGA
This sequence comes from uncultured bacterium, assembly GCA_964593155.1. GTDB lineage: Bacteria > Krumholzibacteriota > Krumholzibacteriia > JAJRXK01 > JAJRXK01 > JAJRXK01. The sequence continues at coordinate 4,084 of CAZQHE010000016.1, read as the reverse complement.
TCAGGACGTTGCCGCCGTTGATCTTCGTGTCGCGACGCGGCGCTCCCACGTACCGGCCGTCGTTGCGCTGGATTCCGAGGACGAGAATCCCCTCCTCGGCGAGCTGGCAGTCGTCGAGCGTGCGGCCGGCGACCCACGAGTCCTCCTCGACGACGAACTCGGTCACGGTGTAGCCCGACGAGAGCGCCAGCAGCTCCTCGTAGTCGCGCGTGTCGAGGTCCGTCCAGCGGGTGAGCGCCCGCCGGACCCAGCGCTGCAGGTACCGGTCGAGCCACTTCGAGTTGGCGAGCGACCAGAGGAGGACGACGCCGCCGATCATCCACAGCAGGCGGTCGAGCCGATCGCTCGTGCCGCCACTGCCCACGAAGGACAGGATCAACGACAGGATGATCGAGATCAGGCCGGCGCTGCGCACGATCATCAGCCACATGATCACACGCCGGCGCACCGGGTGCTCGACCACGCTCTCGGCTTCGCCGGTGGTGAAGCCGGTGCCGGTGAAGGCACTGCGGGCCTGGAAGCGCGCGGCCTGGTGCGACAGGCCCGTCATGCTCAGGGCCGTGGCCGCGACCCGCGTGATCAAGAGCGAGATGCCGAGGACGATCAGGAGAGCGGCGACACCGATCAGGCCGAGCACGGGGGACTCCTCGCATTGGGTGCGGATCCACGGTGTTCCGCCGGGGAACGATCGGCCATCGGGGATCGACCCACCGGCGACGCGGAGATCCCACCGGACCGTGCGAGCTCTCACGTTCGATCTTGCGCCGGAAAGTCGCGGGGTGTTCGCTGTGGCGGGACGAGGGCCGTCCGGCCCGATGCGCGCCCCGTGTCCGCGCCCGCCGCGCCCGGAGAGCCGATGCTCGAGACCCTGAAGCCGGCCCTGCTGCTGTTCATGCTGCTGAACCCCTTCCTGCTGGTGGTCTACCTGATCGACCTGTTCGAGAAGGTCCCGGCCCAGCTCTTCGACCGGATCATGTTCCGGGCCACGGTGATCAGTGCCGGGGTCTTCGTGGTCTTCGCGTTGGTGGGCGACGCCATCTTCCGCGAGCTGTTGCAGGCGCGCTTCGCTTCGTTCCAGGTCTTCGGTGGCATCGTCTTCCTGATCATCGGCCTGCGCTTCGTCTTCGAGGGCAACGAAGCGATCCCCGGACTGCGGGGTGAGGGCGCGCACGTGGCCGGGGCCATCGCGATGCCGGTGATGATCGGACCGGGGACCATCGGCGCCAGCGTGCTGGCGGGTGAGAACCTGGGTCCCGTGATGGCCCCGATCGTGATCGTGGTGGTCGTCCTGCTCACCACGTTGATCGTACTCGCCCTGAAGCGTCTGCACGACTGGGTACGTCCGCGCAACGAACCCCTCGTCGAGCGCTACATCGAGGCGACCGGACGGATCACCGCGCTCGTGGTCGGGACCTTCGCCGTGGAGATGATCCTGACGGGACTGAACGGGTGGTGGACGGCGCGCTGAACGCGATCAGGTGATCCCGCGCCAGGCGACCGCGAGCAGGAGGACCGTGCGTGCCGACCAGGCCGCCGTTCGCAGCCAGTTGCTCGCCACCAACCGTCGGTGCGCGTCGCGGTCGAAGCCCTCGGCCAGGCGCGCGTGCTGCGGCACCTGCAACCAGGCCGTGCTCGCCCAGATCACGACGACCAGCAAGGCGTTGATCCCGGCCGCGAGCAGCGGCTCGTCGGACCGCCAGCTGGCCAGCGCCCACCAGGCCGCCGTCATTGCCTCGAGTAGCATCGCCGGCATCACGATCCAGGAGATCCGACGCTGGTGCACTGCTTCGAAGGCGGCGAAGCCCCCACGCTCCACGCGGTCGAACATCGGATAGTGCACCAGCTGCACGACCCAGATCAGGCCGCACAGGAAGGCCGTCACGGCCAGGTGCAGGAGCAGGACGTGGTGCGGACTCAGCGTGACGCTGGCATCGGGCACGTGGCCAGTTCCTCGTAGTCGGGGACTTCGCTCGCGTGGCGGTGACGGAACTCGCGGACCACGACTCCGTCGTCGATCAGGAACACCCCGGGCATCTGGAAGCCGTCGCCCACGAGCCGGCCCACTCCGTGCCCGCGCAGCAGGCCGGCCACCAGGCCGCGTGTCCACGACCGCAGGCCGAAGAGCTGGCCGAAGCTTCCCCGGCGCAGGCGGAAGGCGCGGTACAGGACCGTGGTCGGATCGCTCACGTGGGCGACGTCGTCGAGTTCGTAGTGGGCCAGATGAGTGTCGGCATCGTCCGGGGTGGCCATGTGCACCAGCAGCAGACGCGTCCCGCGAGCCTCGAGAGCCGCCCGCTCACGCGCCAGGTCGGCCAGCGCCTCGCGGCAGAACGTGCAGCCGAAGTGCCGCAGGAACACGACCAGGTGCGGGGCCTCCCGCGAATGCTCGTCGAGGGTCCGGCCGTGCGAGGTCCGCACCGTGCGGAGTGCGGTCTCGACGTCCAGTCCCTCCGCTCGCGGATCGGGATCGGGGCGCCCGGACGCCTGGAAGGCCCGCCATAGCACGACCGAGAACGGGATCCACCACACGAAGTCGTTGGTGATCAACGTGGCGCCGAAGGCCAGCGGCAACGAGCCCTGCACGATCGCCTGCACGAATCCGACCGGACCGAGGATCTTGCCCAGCAGGCCCACGAGCACGATCGGCCAGTGACGCAGGGGATCGCGTGACGCGGCCCAGTATCCGAGTCCGTAGACCCCCACGATCATACCCACGCACTGCCACAGCTCGGGGTAGCGCGGCGGATCCATGCCGACGAGCCCGAAGTAGTGACCGGGGAACAGGACGACCCAGGCGCCCCAGAGAACGTTGTAGATCGCCGCGGCCTGCAGCCAACGACGCATCCAGAGCGGTGTGTTCACGGTGTGACCTCCTCGCCGCGCCGCACCGCGTCGAGATCGGACGGGCTCACGGCTCCGGCCGCGAGCAGGCGCTGTCGCACGAACTCGAACACGCGGCGATCCTCCTCGCGCTTCGCCGGCTTCCGCTTCGCCGACGAGCGCAGCGGCATGGCCATGCGATGATTGCCCTCGAAATGCGCCCCGTGGCGCTCGAGGAAGGCCCAGTACAGGTTGCTGATCGGACAGTTCTTCTTCGGGTCGAAGGCGCAGTCCGCGCAGTAGTCGCTCATCCGGTGGATGTAGGGCGTGCCGCTGACGTAGGGCTTGGTGGTCATCAGATCGCCCACCGCGTAGGTGCCCATGCCCAGCACGTTCGGCTCGACCACCCAGTCCCAGGCGTCGGTGTAGGCCACCCAGAACCAGTCGGTGAGCGTGCGCGGGTCGAAGTCGAGCAGGGTCGACAGGTTGCTCAGCACCATGAGTCGGGTGATGTGGTGGCTCCAGCCCTCGCGCCACACGTCGCCGACCACGTGGTCGAGGCACGCCAGCCCGGAGGGAACGCCCCACCAGGCCGGAGCGAGGGATTCGTCGGCGACACCGAAGAAATCGGGCCACGCCCCGCCGTCGGGTTCGGAGTCGGCCTCGATGCGCGGCCAGTCCTCGCCGCTCCACGCCGACCAGCCCGCGTCGCCCGGCTCGACCGCGACCTCGACGTCCTGCGTCGGGAGATGCCGGAAGCCGTCGGTCTCGCGGTGCACGTGGCGCACGAACTCCCGCCAGCCGAGCACCTGCCGAACGAAGCCCTCCTGACTCGCCAGCGGTAGTTCGAGGGCGACCGCCCCGTCGAGCACCTCGCGCGGCAGCAACCGGTGCAGGTTCATCAACGTGCTCAGCCGGGTGTGGAAGAGTGTGGAGCTGCGCGTGCTCATCGCGTCCTCGAAGGGACCGAACACGGGCAGCGCGTGATCGCGGGCCCAGTCCCAGGCCCGGCGCGCGTCGTCGGCCGTGCTCGGCACGGCAGCGGGATCGAGGTGGCCGGGGTGGTCGGCGAAGTCGTGCTCGATCCACACGGCGAGTTCGTCGGTGATCTCGTCGCGCGGGAAGGTGGGCGGTTCGGGAGCCGGGGGATCGCCCTTCCACGGCTGTCGGTTGTCGGCGTCGTGACTGTACTTGCCCCCGACAGGGCGACGGCCGTCCATGAGGATACCGGTCTTCTGCCGCAGGTGGCGGTAGAAGCGGTCCA
>CAZQHE010000015.1:15071-44621 GCA_964593155.1 uncultured bacterium | reverse complement strand
CAACCAATCCTGGACCACCCGACGTCGGGATCCGTCCGCGCGAAACCCTGTCAAGTTCCTCGCGAACAAACCTGGGGACCATTCATACGGAACCGCCCAAACCCGAACCGCCCAACCCCGAGCCACTCAACCCCGAACCACCCAACCCCGAACCACCCAACCCCGAACCGACGACGAGACCACCCGCGACGTCCCCGTCGCCGCGAACTGCACCCGCGATCACCTCGAACGGAGCAGAGCCACTTCCGCCGCGGAAGCCGGCGGCTCGACCCGGCGAACGAGTCCCCATCCGGTTCGCGTTTCCGCCGCCGAAGCCGGCCGCGAGCCTGGTGACCACCTCGATCCCGCCCCGCTTCCGCTCCGGAAGCCCGCGGCCGGCGCGGGCGATCGGCTCCACCTCGGAACCCACTTGCGCCGCGGAAGCCGCCACCGCATCGCAACTCCCACTTTCCCCGTGCATCGCTTCCGGTCGCCCACTAGACTGCCGCTACCCGGCGTCGGACGGGATGCGGGAGCGGATGGGTCCTGGTGGGCCCCGGGGACTTCAAATCCTGCGGTCGGGCGTTCGCGTCCGAGGTGGGTTCGATTCCCACACGTTCCCGCCAACCCCGCATCCCGCCACGGAGCCCGACCGGCGCGCCCGTCCGCACGATCCCGTGGAGTCCCGCGTTGGCCGAAGACACGCTCACGCTCGATCCGCCCGGGACGGCACCACCCGAGGCCGGGACGCCGGAGACGGGGACTCCGGACACCGAGACCCAGACCGACGACCGCACGCCCGAGGACGAACCGAAGGTCGTCGCCTTCGCGAATCCGACCGCGGGCAAGGGCGCGGTCCGCCGTCGGCTGGTCCCACTCCGCGAACGCCTGGTGCAGCTGTGGCCGGGCATGGAGTTCTACATCACCGACGGGCCGGGACACGCGGCCCGTGTCCTGGCCGACCTTCCGCTGCCCGCGGGCTCGCTGGTGATCGCGATCGGGGGCGACGGGACGGTCCACGAGATCGGCGCGGCCCTCGTCCGGCGTGAGGGTGTGGCCATGGGCGTGGTTCCCTTCGGTTCGGGCAACGACGTCGCCGCGCAGCTGGGCATGCCGGCCGATCCCTTCGCCAGTCTCGACTGCATCAAGAACGGGATGCCGTTGCCCTGGGACGTCGGCCAGCTCGGTCCGTACGTGTTCCTGAACTCCGTGGGCTTCGCGTTGAGCGCCGAGACCTGCTACTGGTCGCACCGGACCGGGCCGCTCACCGGAATCGCGCGGTACGGGATCGCCACACTGCGCGCGTGGTGGACACACGAACCGCTCACGCTCGGCGTCGACGGCATGCAGCGCTCGGGAACGTGGATCACCACGCTCATCGAGGTCGCGATCGGGGATCGCAGCGGCGGTGGTTTCCGCCTGACGGCCCGCGCGAAGGTCGACGACGGCCTGCTGGACGTGTGCATGGTCGAGGCACTGCCGCGTTGGCAGATCCCGTGGCTCGCGCCGAAAGCCCGACGGGGCGGTCACCTCGATCACCCGTCGGTGACCTACGAGCAACTGACCAACTTCCGGATCCAGCTGTCGCACGACACGCGGGTGCACGTCGACGGCGAGGTGCACGAACTGCCCAAGGGCGAACACTCGGTCCGGATCCGGGCCCGGGCGCTGCAGCTCGTGGTGGCGCCGGATCATCCCCGCGCGATCGTGGCGCGGACGCCGGAGCTGGGTGGCGACGCGTGAATCGACTTCTGTGCATCCTCCTTTCGGCGCTGTTGCCCGCCGCGACGGTGCAGGCCGCCGCGCTCGCCGCCGCGCCGCCGCGCCACGAGATCGCGGGGAGCGCCCGGATCCTGGTCCAGGCGACGGACCCGGAAGCCGGCGAGACCGCTGGACCGCAGACCGAGGATCCGCAGACCGAAGATCCACAGACCGAGGACCCGCAGACCGACCCCCCGACCACCGACCCCGAAGCCCCCGATCCCTCCGAGGCCGCCGAGCGCGCCCGCCGCGAACGGGCCCTCGACGGTCTGCGCGAAGCGAATCGCAGCAGCAAGGCGGCCATCTTCATGTCGCTGGTCTTCCCGGGCTGGGGCCAGCTCTACGCCGACGTCCCCTTCTGGGGTACGGTGGCGTTCGCCACCCAGATGTACTTCCTGGGCTCGATCGCCATGGAACTGCGGCGGGTGGAGCGGCAGTCGGTCCGGCGCGACCGCGAGGAACCCGGCACGACCTTCCGCCTCGCCCGCGACGAGTACGTCACCGAACACCGCGAACGGGCCCGGGACTTCGTCTGGTGGAGCGCCGCCGGCTTCCTGATCGTGGCCCTGGACGCCTACGTGAGCGTGGAACTGGCCGGTTTCGACGACGACGACCCGCCGACGCCGGATCTCGACCGGGAGTGGACACGCGACGGGGATTCTGGCGATGGCCTGGCGCTCCGGCTAAACTTCGATTTCTGACCGGTGGCCTCTCCGCCGGCCCCTCGACGAGCCGCCGACCCCACGGCGGCCCACACCAGGTGACCATGTCCATCGATCCCGCCAAGGTTCGGAACTTCTGCATCGTCGCGCACATCGACCACGGCAAGTCCACGCTGGCCGATCGGTTGCTCGAGCGCGCGGGTGCGATCGAAGAGCGCGACATGCGCGACCAGCTGCTCGACTCCATGGACCTCGAGCGCGAGCGTGGAATCACGATCAAGAGCCACCCGGTACGGATCGACTACACCGCGAACAACGGAGAGAAATACGTCTTCCACCTGATCGACACGCCGGGGCACGTGGACTTCCACCACGAGGTGAGTCGCAGCCTCGCCGCCTGCGAGGGTGCGTTGCTGGTGGTCGACGCCGCGCAGGGAGTCGAGGCTCAGACGATCAACAACCTCTACCTGGCCGTCGAACACGACCTCGAGATCGTGCCGGTGATCAACAAGATCGATCTGCCGAGCGCGCGGCCCGACGAGGTCACCGAACAGATCTGCGACCTGATCGGCTGTCTGCCCGAGGAAGTGGCGCGCGTGAGCGCCAAGACCGGCGAGGGTGTCGAGGAGCTGATGGAACACGTCGTCCTGCAGATCCCGCCACCGGAGCCCAACCGCGACGAACCGCTCCGCGCGATCGTCTTCGACAGCATCTTCGACGCCTACCGCGGGACCATCGCCTACGTCCGCATCGTCGACGGCGTGGTGAAGCCGGGCGACGACATCCTCATGATGGGCGGAGGCCAGAAGCACGACGTCATGGAGGTCGGCTTCTTCCGTATCAAGCAGTACGCCACCGAGTCGCTCGAGGCGGGCGAGGTGGGGTACGTGGCCACCGGCGCGAAGAGCGTGGCCGCCCTGCAGATGGGCGACACCATCACACTGGCCGATCACCCCGCGAAGGAACCGGTGATCGGCTACGTCCCGGCCAAGCCCATGGTCTTCTCGGGCTTCTACCCGGTCGACGCGGACGACTACGAAGGACTGAAGGACGCGCTCGAGAAACTGAAGCTGAACGACGCCGCGCTGACCTTCGATCCCGAGACCAGTGCGGCGCTGGGCTTCGGTTTCCGTTGCGGCTTCCTGGGTCTGCTGCACCTGGAGATCGTGCAGGAGCGGATCGAGCGCGAGTACGACATCGACCTGATCGCCACGCTGCCCAACGTGGAGTACCACGCGCAGCTGCGCACGAAGACCGGCGAGATCGAAGAGGTGATCGTCGACAACCCGTCCGAGATGCCCGAGCCCGGCTCGCTCGAGACCATCGCCGAGCCCTTCGTGAAGGCCAGCATCATCACGCCCAAGGAGTACGTGGGCGGCATGATGGCCATCTCGCTCGAGCGGCGCGCCGAACAGACAGGTATGCACTACCTCGACCAGATGCGCGTGCAGATCGACTTCAGGATGCCGCTGTCCGAGCTCGTGGTCGACTTCTTCGACAAGATCAAGAGCGTGAGCCGCGGCTACGCGAGTCTGGACTACGAGTACCTGGGCTACGAACCGAGCAACCTGGTGAAGCTCGACATCCTGCTCAACGGCGATCCCGTTGACGCCCTGAGTGTGATCGTGCACCGTGACAAGGCCTACGAGTGGGGCCGCGATCTGTGCCGCAAGCTCAAGGAGATGCTGCCGCGCCAGATGTTCGAGATCGCGATCCAGGCGGCGATCGGCGGTCGCGTCATCGCGCGCACGAACGTCAAGGCCCTGCGCAAGAACGTCACGGCGAAGTGCTACGGCGGCGACGTCACACGCAAGCGCAAGCTCCTGGAGAAACAGAAAGAGGGCAAGAAGCGTATGAAGCAGGTCGGGAGCGTCGAGATCCCGCAGGAAGCCTTCTTCGCGGTCCTCAAGGTCGAACGGTGAACCGATGGGCGATGCGCGACGCCGCCGCCCGGGCGAGCAGGAGAAACACGTGACCGATTCGAAGGCGGCCGAGGGGGCCGCACCCGCCGGCAAGGCCGGCGAGGTGTCCGAAGGTCGTCGGGTCCGCCGGCGCGAGCCGGTCTGGCTTGAGTACGGCAAGGCGATCCTCACCGCGGTCGCCCTGGCCCTGGTCATCCGCACCTTCGGTGTGCAGGCCTTCCGTATTCCGAGCCCTTCGATGGAGGACACGCTGCTCGTCGGCGACCACCTCTTCGTGAGCAAGTTCCTGTACGGCGCCGAGATCCCGTTCACCGGAGGCATCCGTCTGCCGGGCTTCCGCGATCCCGAGCGCGGCGACGTGATCGTGTTCCGCTTCCCCGAGGACCCGAGCCAGGACTACATCAAGCGCTGCGTGGGCGTGCCCGGCGACACCGTCGAGTACCGGGACAAGGTCCTGTACGTGAACGGCGAGCGGCAGGAGGAGCCCTACACCAAGTTCGCCGACGGCGAGCGCATCAGCCCCAACCGCGACAACTTCGGCCCGATCGAGGTGCCCGAGGGCAAGTACTTCATGATGGGCGACAACCGCGATCGCAGCAGCGACTCGCGCTATTGGGGTTTCGTCGACCACACCGAGATCCGGGGCAAGGCGATCTTCATCTACTGGTCGTGGGATCCCGACGCGAACACCATCCGCTTCTCCCGGCTCTTCGACCTGATCCACTGACGGGGACCCGGGCGAGGACGACGCCGTGAGCACCTCGCATTCGCTCTACGTGCACGTTCCCTTCTGCGACGTGCGCTGTCCCTACTGCCACTTCACGTGCTTCGTGAACCGCGATCCCGAGCTGCCCGATCGCTGGGCGCGGGCAGTCGTGTGCGAGTGGGAGCTGCACCGCGAACGGGGTCGGGCGGAGCGGGTGGCCAGCGTGTACTTCGGGGGCGGAACGCCCTCGGCACTGCCCGCCGACGCGCGCGACCGCGTCGCGACGTGGCTGGCCGACGACGTGGCGCCGCGGCTGGACGGCGACGCCGAGGTCACCGTCGAGGTCAATCCCGAGAGCGCATGGCCCGAGAGCCTTCGCCCGTGGGTCGAGGCCGGGGCCAACCGCTTCAGCGTGGGCGTGCAGAGCATGGATCCCGAGGTGCTCGACTTCCTCGGACGGCTCAACACGCCTCGCTCGAACCTGCGGGCACTCGACCTGGCCTGTTCGCTGGTGGAGAACGTGTCGGCCGACCTGATCGTCGGCACCCCGCCCGACGACCGGCGCAAGCTCGCGGCGTCGATCGAAGCGATCACCGCGCTGCCGATCGTGCACGTGTCGGCCTACCTGCTCGAGATCCATCGGGCCACGCGCTTCGGCCGCGACGTGGCCTCGGGCCGCTGGCAGCCGACGCCCGACGACGAGCAGGCCGACCGCTACCTCGAGATGGTCGACCGTCTGGCCGCGCGGGGACTCGAGGCCTACGAGCTGTCGAACTTCGCCCTGGCCGCGTTCGAGGCCCGGCACAACGCCCGGTACTGGGAGCGACAGCCCTACCTCGGGCTGGGGCCGTCGGCCCACTCCTACGAGCCGGAGCACCGCTGGTCGAACCCCCGCGACACCCGGGCCTGGTGCGAAGCGATCGAGGCGGGGCGGCTGGACACCGAGGTCGACGAGCGGCTCGACCGCGCCGCGGTGCGGCGCGAACGCATCCTCCTGGGCCTGCGTCGGCGCGAGGGCGTACCGGCCTCCTGGCTGGCCGATCGGGAGCGCTGGTGCCACGAAGCGGCCCGCTCCGGGCTGCTGGCGCGCCGCGGCGACCGCTGGACCGCGACGCCCACCGGGTGGTTGGTGTTGGACCAGATCGTCGCCCAACTCACCGATTGACAGGCACTTGCACGTAGTTGGCAGTCGAGTCCCCCGCTTGACAGCCCTCCCTCCGTGCCTATGTTCCCGGCAGACGCCCCGTTTCCCCGAGGTGCCCATGCCGCGTCCGGCCCGTGACCGACAGCTCCAGGTCCTGCAGGCGCTGGTGCAGCTGTTCATCCAGCGCCGCGAGCCGATCAGCAGCCGCATGATCGAAGCGAGCGGCATGCTCGACATCAAGAGCGCGTCGATCCGCTCCGTGCTCGGTGAGCTCGAGCGCCAGGGGCACCTGATCCAGCCGCACGCGAGCTCGGGGCGCATTCCCACGGATCTGGGGTACCGGGCCTATGTCGACAGCCTTCGTGTGGCCGACCAGCCGGTCGATTCGCGAGCCATGCAGGAGGTCGAGTCGGCCATCGTGGAGGCGGGGGCCGATCTGGAGCAGGTGCTGCATGCGATCAACCGCGTGATCGGCCGGATCAGCCACAACATTGCCATCCTGGGCGGGCCGCGGGATCGCTCGCCGCGCATCGTGGGCGTCGATCTGTACCACCGCGATTCGCAGCACGTGTTCGTGCTGATCTCGCTCGAGGGCGGGGCCACGCGGACCGAACTGGTGCGGCTCGACCGCGAGATCGTTCCCGACACCGTGTTCGCCGCCAGCGCCGTCCTGGCCGACCGCCTGGTCGGTCAGCGGCCCGAGGACGTGCGGATGCACTTCGACGACCTCCTGCCCGACCCGGCGACCGAGCGCGAGGCCGTCGCCCGCGACGTGGCCGTGCTGGCCCGGGGGTTGTTCGACGCCCGGGATCTCCTGCAGTTCACCTACGAGGGCCTGGGGGAGGCCCTCGTCCAACCCGAGTTCGCCGACCCGGAACGGCTGAAGGCACTGCTGGAACTGATCGCACAGAGCGAGGTTCTGCAGAACACTCTCGAGCGCACCACCGGTGCCGCTCCGGGCGAGCTCGCCCTCACGATCGGCCGCGAGAACGAGATCCCCGCCCTGCACCCCTTCTCGCTGCTGGCAACTCGCTTCGAAGTGGACGATCGTGTCGGCTACTTCGCCGTTCTCGGCCCGCGCCGCATGCCCTACGTGCAGACGGCGGGGCTGATCCGGCTGATCGCGCACCATCTGGAGCGCGCCCAGCGGTGATCACGACCGCGGCTCCCGATCCCTTCCAGGAGTGAATCGATCCATGTCCGATCGACCCGATCCGAAGAAGCCCCGCGACGACGCGCAGGCCCCGTCCGACGAGCGGGTGACGACCGACGAGGCCCACGAGCCCGCCCCCGGAGCCGAGGCCTCGCCCGACGACGCCGCGTCCGACCAGACCGGGGCCGAGCGCGACAACTCGGTCGACGCCCGCGAGGTCGCGGAACTCGAGGACAGCCTCGGCCAACCGGCGGAGGACGATTCCGAGGACCGGGAAGAACCTTCCGTCAGCCGCGAGGTCCAGCTCCAGGCGCAGATCGAACGCCTGCAGGCCGAGGCCGACGCGAATCGCGACAAATGGATGCGCGCGATGGCGGAGCTGGAGAATTTCCGCAAGCGGGCCCGCCGCGAACTCGATTCGTCCATCAATCTTGCTAGAGCAGATGTGCTCAAGCAGCTCCTCGAGGTGCTCGACAACTTCGAGCGCGCCCTCGATGCGTTCGAACAGGCCGAGAGCGGCCCCGACGAGACGTTCATCAAGGGCGTGAACCTCATCCAGGACCAGCTCCTGAAGGTGCTGCGCGACAACGGCGTGTCGCGGATCGAGGCGGTGGGAGAACCCTTCGACCCGAACGTGCACGAGGCCGTGTCGCAGATCGAGTCGGACGACGTGCCCAGTCAGCACGTCGCCCACGTCGTCAAGGCGGGCTATCGCATCGAGGACCAGGTCCTGCGACCCGCCGTGGTGGTCGTCGCCCAGTAGGCCGGTTCGGCTCCCTCCGGTCCCCCGGTGACGACCCGCGAACGGCGAACACCGAAGGGGCCGCACCGACGGACCCGGACCGGAGGGCGAAGTGAGCAAGGTCATCGGGATCGATCTGGGCACCACCAACAGCGTGGTCGCCGTCCTCGAGGGCAATCAGGCCGACATCGTTGCCAACGCGAACGGAAGCCGGACCACACCGTCGGTGGTCAGTCTCGGCCCCGGCGACGACTGGCTGGTGGGCGAGGTCGCCAAGCGACAGCTCGCCACCCGACCCGACGCCACGATCTTCAGCATCAAGCGACTCATGGGCATGCGCTTCGACGAGGTGCCCGGCGACGTCGACCGTCTGCCCGTGAAGGTGGTCAAGGGCGAGAACGGCATGGCCTGCGTCGAGATCGAGGGACAGGTCCTGTCGCCGGTCGAGATCTCCGCCATGGTCCTGCGCACGCTCCGCGACCGGGCCGAAGAGGTCCTCGGCGAGGACGTCTCGCAGGCCGTGATCACCGTGCCCGCCTACTTCAACGACGCCCAGCGACAGGCCACCAAGGACGCCGGCCGCGTGGCCGGCCTCGACGTCCTGCGCATCGTCAACGAGCCCACCGCGGCCGCGCTCGCCTACGGTCTCGACCGCGGCAAGGTCCAGGACATCGCCGTGTTCGACCTCGGCGGCGGGACCTTCGACATCTCGATCCTGCACCTGGGCGAGGGTGTGTTCGAGGTCCACGCCACCGGCGGCGACACCCACCTCGGTGGCGACGACTTCGACCAGGCGATCATCGACTGGATGGTCGACGAGTTCCGCGAGCAGACTGGTGTCGACCTCTCCGGTGACCGTTCCGTGAAGGGCCGCCTGAAGGAGGCCGCCGAGCGGGCCAAGGTGGAACTCAGTGCCGGGCTGGAGTCGCAGATCCAGCTGCCCTTCGTGGCGCAGGTCGACGGCGAACCGGTGCACCTCGATCTGACCCTGACCCGCGCGCGCTTCGAGCGCATGGCACAACCCCTGATCGATCGCACGCTCGAGTGCTGCCTGTCCGCGCTCGAGGACGCCGGCATGACGCCCATGCAGATCGACGAGATCATCCTCGTGGGCGGCGCGACGCGCATGCCGGCCGTGCAGCGCGCGGTCGAGGAGCTCTTCGCCAAATTGCCGAACAAGGGCGTGCATCCCGACGAAGTCGTGGCCATGGGCGCGGCGATCCAGGCCGGAGTGCTCGACGGCGAGGTCGAGGACGTGCTCCTGCTCGACGTGACCCCGTTGTCGCTCGGCCTCGAGACCCTCGGTGGAGTGGTCACCCGGGTCATCGACCGCAACACGACCGTTCCCACCCGCCGTTCGCAGGTGTTCTCGACCGTGCAGGACGATCAGAGTTCGGTGACGGTGCACTGCGTGCAGGGCGAGCGGGAGATGGCCGCCGACAACCGCACGCTCGCCCGCTTCGAGCTCAGCGGGATCCCCCCGGCGAAGAAGGGCGTGCCGCAGATCGAGGTCGTCTTCGACATCGACGCCAACGGCATCCTGAACATCTCGGCGCGGGATCTGGGGACGGGACAGGAACAGAACGTGGTGGTCAGCGGGACCGGGAACCTGTCGGAGGCCGAGATCGAGCGCCTGGTCCGCGAAGCCGAGGAGCGTCACGACGAGGACGTGCAGCGCCGCGAGTGGGCCGAGCTCAAGCACCGGGCCGAATCGCTGTTGCTCAACGTGCGCGACTCGATCGCCTCGGCGCGCCGCAGCGGGGTCGATCCGACCGTGGTGAGCGGTCTCGAGAGCCTGTGCGACGCGCTCGAGGACGCCCTGGTGGGTGCCGAGGACGACCGCCTGAAGGTCTGCGTCGAGGAACTCCAGCAGGCCGCGCACGGCTTCGCGCAGACCCTGTACCAGAGCCGGGAGTCCTGAGCCCGGCTCGGCCGCCTCGAACGGCCCCGGGCGTCCGCTCGGGGCCGTTCGTGTGTCCCTGGTCGGCATCCGGCGGTTGCGCTTGCACTCGCCGGCCTTTTCTTGGACGTTCGGCGAGCCCGCTGACCCACCACGGAAAGCCCGTGCATGAGCAAGCGAGACTACTACGAGATCCTCGGCGTCGATCGCGACGCCGACGAGTCGGCCATCAAGAAGGCGTACCGCAAGCTCGCCGTGCAGTACCACCCGGACAAGAATCCGGGCGACGAAGCGGCCGAGGAGCACTTTCGCGAGGCGACCGAGGCCTACGAGGTGCTGCGCGACCCGGAGAAGCGGCAGCGCTACGACCAGTTCGGCCACGCGGGTGTCGAAGCCGACCAGGGTTTCGGCGGTGCGGGCGGCTTCGGCGGTGCGGGCGGCTACGACTTCGACCTGTCCGACGCCCTGCGCGCCTTCATGCGCGACTTCGGCGGCGGAGCCTTCGGCGACATCTTCGGTGAGGCAGCGGCCGGCGGAGGGCGTCGGCGCAGCGGCCGGGGCCGTGACCTGCAGATCAAGGTCAAGCTCACGCTCGAGGAGGTGGCCGAAGGCGTCGAGAAGACGATCAAGCTCCGCAAGCAGGTGGCGTGTCCGACCTGCCAGGGCTCCGGTTCGCGCGGCGGCGCGAAGCCGCAGGCCTGTCCGCAGTGTCAGGGGCAGGGGCAGGTCCGCCGCGTGCAGCGCACCCTGCTCGGTCAGTTCATGAACGTGGTGGTGTGTCCGCAGTGCCACGGCGAGGGAACCGTGGTCACCGACCCTTGCGGCGACTGCAACGGCACCGGCCACGTCCGCGGCGAGTCCACGGTCACCGTCAAGATCCCGGCCGGCGTGACCACCGGCAACTACCTCACCCTGAAGGGCGAGGGCGACATCGGCGACCGGGGTGGTTCTCCCGGCGACGTGCTGGTGGTGATCGAAGAGATCGAGCACGAGCGCTTCGAGCGCCACGGCGACGACGTGCTGATCAACGTGCCCGTGTCCACGGTCGACCTCGCACTCGGCACCAAGGTGCAGGTCCCCACCGTCGATGGCCGCGTGGCACTGAAGATCCCGGCGGGGACGCAGTCGCACAAGGTCTTCCGCATGCGGGGCAAGGGCATTCCGCACCTGCACGGCAGTGGACGCGGGGACCAGTTGGTGCGCATCATCGGGTGGACGCCGCAGTCGCTGGGACGCGGCGAGAAGAAGACACTCGAGGAGATGCGCGACGCCCTGTCCAAGGGCGTTCCGGAGCCCGGGCGCCGCGTGTACGACTAGGAGCGGACCGTGCAGCTGCAATTCGTCGAGCCCCGGCAGATCCACGGCTCGTCGATCCTGCTCGAGGGTGCCGAGGCCCAGCACGTGGTCAAGGTCCTGCGGCGCCGCGTGGGCGACACGATCGTCTGCACCGACGGCACCGGGCGTTTCCTGCACGCCGAGATCGACCGCGTCGAGGGCCGGAAGCTGGTGCACGCGAAGATCGTGCGGACCGAGCGCGACCCCCGCGAGGAGGGCGCGCCCTGGTCGACGGTGGGTCTCGCCCTGCTCAAGGGCGACCACTTCGAGGTGGCGCTCGAGAAGATGGTCGAGCTGGGAGTCCACCGCGTGGTGCCGCTGATCGCGGCCCACAACGTCGTGAAGTGGAAGCCCGACGGGGCCGGGCGTAGGATCGAGCGCTGGCAGCGCATCGCCGACAGCGCCACCAAGCAGTCGGGCCGGTCGTGGCGGGTCGAGGTGACCGGGCCGCGGACGTTGGCCGACGCGGTCGAGGACCACGGGGCGGACGCGACGGTGATCGTCGCCGACGAGGTCGAAGAAGAGACTCGCGTCGCCGGACTCGGGCTCGAGGACCGCGCGCCGCACCTGGCGCTGGTCGGTCCCGAGGGCGGGTTCAGCGACGACGAGAAGAACTGGCTGCGCGAACACGGGGCACGGGCGATCACGCTCGGACCCTTCCGTTTGCGCGCCGAGACCGCGGCCATCGTCCTGGCCGCGGCCCTGAACGAAGGAAGAGGTCATGAGTGATTCGTTGTTCGAGCGTCTGCAGTCCGACATGAAGGCCGCCATGAAGGCGCGCGACAAGGACCGACTCGCTGTGCTGCGCATGCTGATCTCGAGGGTCAAGTCGGCCGCGATCGACGATCCGCAGGCCACCGGGGACGAGGGCGTCACGCGGGTGCTCCTGAGCTACGCCAAGCAGCGCGAGGAGGGCCTGGAGGAAGCGCGCAAGGCGGGACGCGACGAGTTGGCCGCGGCCGAGGAGTTCGAGCTGTCGGTCGTGCGCTCCTACCTGCCCGAACCGCTGAGCGACGACGAGCTCGAGTCGCTGGTCGAGACCGTGATCGCCGACGAGGGGGCGTCGTCGATGAAGGACATGGGGCGCGTGATGAAGGCGGCGATCGCCCGTGCCGACGGCCGCGCCGACGGAGGCCGCGTGAGTGCGGTCGTGAAGAAGAAGCTGGCCGGATGACCGTCGTCTACGTCGCCATGGCCGTGGTGATCACGTGGTTCGTGATCGAGGGCGTGCGTCAGGGTGTGGTCCGGCGCCTGGTCGAGATCCTGGGTCTTCTCGTGGTGTTCCTCTTCGCCTCGCGCCTGGCCGGCGACCTCGAACCGATCTTCCACGACCAGTGGGGCATGCCCGCGCGCGTGGCCTTCTTCGGATCGTGGGTGGTGGTGATCGTCGGCGGACTGGTGGCGGTGCGACTGTTGGCGCAGCTGTCGCAGAAGATCGTCCGGCTCACGATCACCGGATGGCTCGACCGCGCGGGTGGTGCCGTGCTGGGGGCGTTGTTCGGTCTGGTCATCGCCAGCTGTGCGCTGATCCTGGTCCTGGCCCTGCCGGTCGACGACGAGTTCAAGCGGACCCTGCGCGACGACGAGATCTCCGCCGCCGTGTTGCACCTCGCGCCCGCGGTGTACGACGCGGCCAGCTCCGCCTGGGGCGGCAGCGAGGACTTCTTCGAGATGATCCGCGAGCACGTCGAGCCGGTGGCGCGCGACGCGGCGGAGCAGATCCGGGCCACGGTCGACGAGACCGTGCAACGACTCGAAGGCGACGATGGATCCCAGCCCTGAACGATCGCTGCTCCGCGACGACGAGGGCCGGCGCGCGGCGCGGATCCTCGGGTGGGATCGGCTGCTCGCCTCGGTGTCCGAGCACGCCGCCCTGGGGCGGGCCGGCGACCGCATCCGTCGCAGTGAACCCGTGGACGACGTCGAGCCGCTGCGCGAACGCTTCCGCTGGGTCGAGGAGATCCTCCGCCACCTCGACCGGGGCGACGACGTGCCGCTGGCTCCCTGCGAGGACCTGGTGGCGATCGTCGGCGACGAACGGACCGAGACGGGACCGCTCGGCGGCGAGGACCTGGCCGCCGTGGCCGGTGCCGCGCGCGGCCTGAGCGAGCTGATCCACGGCGTGCGCGCCTTCGGCGACCGTCTGACCTTCACCGCGCGCTCGCTGCGCGGGGCCGAGGACCCGGCGCCTCTGGCCGAGCGGCTCGAGGCCGCCCTCGATCCCGACGGCCGTCTGCGCGACTCGGCCAGCCCACGGCTCGGACCGCTGCGCCGTGAGGCCGAGGCGGCCGAGGCACGGGTCCGCGACGTCGCGCGCAACGCCATGCAGGAAGCGGCCGCGGGCGGCCACACCATGTCCGGCGAACTGGTCATGCGGGGATCGCGTCCGTGCATTCCCGTGCGCGCGGGCGCGCGGCGCAGGGTGCCGGGCATCGTCCACGACCGCAGCGGCACCGGCGGCACCGTCTTCGTCGAACCGATGGCCGTGGTCGAGGCGGGCAACGAACTGGCCGAGTGCCGGATCGCGGTCGAGGACGAGGAACGCCGTATCCTCGTCGAGCTGAACCGCGCGGTGGCCGATCGCGTGCCCGCGCTGCTCGATCTGTTCGAGCGCGCGGTCGAGATCGACACCGTGCGCGCCCGGGCGCGCTGGGGACACGCCCACGAGGCCGAGATACCGCAGCTCGAGCGATCACCGCGGGCGCCGGTGCGCATCGAGGGCTTCCGCCATCCGCTGCTGCAGCGGAGTCTGGCCGATGCGGGCCGGCCCGAAGATCTGGTTCCCCTGGACCTGCGCCTCGACGACGCGCGTCTGATCCTCGTGAGCGGTCCCAACGCGGGCGGCAAGACCGTCACGCTGAAGTCGGTGGGCCTGGCCGCCCTCATGGCCCAGGCGGCGATCCCGCTGCCCTGTGCGCACCCGCCGCGCCTGCCCGTGTTCGACCACGTGCTCGTGGACACCGGCGACGAACAGTCGATCGAGGACGCGCTCAGCAGCTTCAGCGCGCACCTCACGCACCTGCGGGCGATCCTGGCCACGGCCACCGAGCGCTCGCTCGTGCTGCTCGACGAGATCGGCGGCGGCACCGATCCCGAAGAGGGCGTGGTGCTCGCGCGCGCGATCCTCGAGCACCTGGTCCGCGGTGGCGGCCGCGCCTTCGTGACCACGCACTACGGCCAGCTCAAGGCCCTGGTCGAGGAGGATCCGGCCTTCCGTCACGCGAGCATGGCCTTCGACCAGGAACACCTGCGTCCGCTCTTCGAACTGCGGCTCGACGTTCCCGGGGCCAGCCACGCGCTCGAGATCGCCGAGCGCATGGCGATGCCCGACGACGTCCTGGGGCGGGCGCGCGGACTGCTCGGCGACGAGCGCGTGCGTCTGGACGAACTGCTGCGGTCCATGGAGGCCGCCCGCGCCGAGGCCGAGGCCACGCGCGCCGAGCTCACCGAACAGCTCGACCGCAGCAGGCTGAGCCAGCAGCACTACGACCGTCTGGCGCGCGAGCTCAAGCAGAGCCGCAAGGAGCGACTGGACCAGGCCGAGCGCGAGGCCGAGGGGATCGTGCGCAATGCGCGGCGACGCGTCGAACGCCTGCTGCAGCAGATCCGCGAAGCGGGTGGTTCGGAGGAGTCGGTCGAGGCCGCGCGGGCCGCGCGCGACGAGATCGAGGAACGCTCCGAGCACCTGCGCCAGCGCCAGGAGAAACGCCGGCGCCCCGCGAGCGGACCGCGCCGCACGCCACGGATCGAGGAAGGCGCGCTGGTCCGTCACACCGACCTGGGATCGGTGGGTCGGATCGTCGAGGTGCGCGGCGACAGGGTGCGCCTGGAGATCGGCGGGGCGCGCGTGGTGGCACGGGTGGATCAGCTGGCCGCGCCCGACGACGAGCAGGCCCGTGTCGAGACTGCCCCGAGCGAGGGCACCATCCGCACCCAGTTGTCCGACGCGTCGCCGTTGGCCGCCACGCAGGTCGACGTGCGCGGCTACGACGTCGAGGACGCCTGGCGACTGGTCGATCGCGCCGTCGATCGCTGCCTGGTGACGGGCATGCGCGAGCTCGAGGTGGTGCACGGCAAGGGGACGGGACGGCTGCGCGCGGTGATCGGGCAGCGCCTGCGCGAGGACCCGCGGATCCGGCGATCGCAGCTCGGCGGCGGGGGCCGCCACGACGACGGGGTGACCGTCGTCGAACTGTGATCGTCGCGACGGCGATTCGTGCCTGGCGAGTGCCGTTCGCCCGCCTACCATGAGAACGACTCCCGCCCAGCCCGCTCTCGCCCGGCGTGCTCCTTCGGACCGAGGTGCCGATGCGCGGCCGCATCCCCGACGACGTCATCGACAAGATCCGCGAGGACACTGCGATCGAGCAGGTCGTCGGGCACTTCCTCACGCTCACGCGCAAGGGCGGCTCGTACTGGGCCCGCTGCCCCTTCCACACCGAGAAGACCCCGAGCTTCCACGTGAACACCGAGCGGCAGATCTTCTACTGCTTCGGGTGTCAGCGTGGGGGGAACGTGTTCCGCTTCCTCATGGACAAGGAAGGGATGTCGTTCCCCGAGGCGGTGGAGTGGTGCGCCGACCGGCTGGGAATCGACCTGCAGCGGTCGGTGACCGACCGGGAGGACGCCGGACCGGATCCCCGCGAGGGCTACCTGAAGGCCAATGCCTGGGCCGAGAAGTGGTTCGCCGAACAGCTCCAGGGCGCCGACGGACAGCAGGCGCGGGCCTACGTCCGCGAGCGCGGGCTCGCGCCCGAGACGATCGAGGCCTTCGGTCTGGGCTGGGCGCCGGCCGACGGGTCGCGCTTCCTGCAAGCCGCGAAAGAGGCGAAAATCGACGCCGAGTCCCTGTTCGGGACCTCTCTGGCCCGTCGCAGCGAGGGCCGGCCGCCGTTTGCCTATTTCCGATCGCGGCTTATATTCCCGATTCGTGGCGTAGCCCAGAAGGTCTACGGGTTCGGCGGCAGGATCCTGGGGCCCGGTGAGCCCAAATATCTCAACACGCCCGAAACCTCCGTCTTCCGGAAGCGTCAGACCCTTTATGCCTTGCCCGAGGCTCGGCCCGCCATGGTCCGTGCCCGGAAGGCCGTCCTCGTCGAAGGGTATCTGGAC
The DNA here is from genome assembly GCA_964593155.1 of uncultured bacterium. Lineage (GTDB taxonomy): Bacteria > Krumholzibacteriota > Krumholzibacteriia > JAJRXK01 > JAJRXK01 > JAJRXK01. Next base: position 28,205 of record CAZQHE010000015.1, on the reverse strand, counting down.
GCGCTCGCACTCCATCAGGCTGGCTGGACGCAGACCGTGGCCACGTGTGGCACGGCCTTCACGGCGGAACAGGCCAGGATGTTGCAGCGATGGGTGCTCGAGGTGGTCCTGGTCTTCGACGGTGACACGGCGGGGCGCAAGGCAGCGTTCAAATCGGCGGGAATCGCCATGGCGGCCGGGATCGACGTGAGAATCGTGCGGTTGCCGCAGGGTCACGATCCGGCCGACCTTCTGGCCGCGGGCAAGGGGGACGAGGTGCAGGAAGCGCTGCAGGAGGCACCGGGCCTCGTGGAGTGCATGCGGGAAGAGGTCGACGAGCGCGGAGGCGGTCGGGTGCTCCGTGAGCGTGCGCTCACGCACCTCCGCGGGATCGCCGCGGAGATCTCCGACCCGGTTCGCTCCGAACTCCTGTTGGCCGAGGCCGCCGACGCCTTCGGCGTCAGCCGGCACGCCCTGTTGGCCTCGGCGTCGCGGCGCGGGTCCAGGCCCGCACCGGAGACGGACGCCGGTACGACGGAAGCCCCCGACGCCGTTCCTCCCACCGAGCGCCGACTCCTCGCCCTCGCGCTGACCTCGCGCCGCGCGCGACGGCACCTCCTCGAGCGGGAGCGCCCCGGCCCCTGGCGCTCTTCCGCGCACGCCGCCCTCGCCGAGAAGCTGTCCGCCGTCGCGCCCGAGGTCGACGCCATCACCGCCGTGCACCAGCTCGGCGTCGAGGGCACCGACCTCGAGCCCGTCCTGGCGGGCCTGCTCAGCGAGAACGAACCGGCTCCCGACGGCGGAGATCTCGACCCGGTCGCCGAGATCGACGCCCTCCTGGAAGCAGAGAAGCGACTGTCCCACCGCGCTCGATCCCGGCAGGAGCGCGATGACATCGATGCGGCGTACCGCAGCGGCAGCGACGAGTGGAAGGATCGACTCGCTCGCAGTCGTCCCGGCGACGACGCGTCGTCACACCCGACGGATCCCTCCTGACCCGTTCGCACGGGGGAAACCGAGCCGATGGACAAGACGCAAATCGACAGCCTGATCAAGGAGCTGCAGAAGCAGGCCAAGCGTCGCGGTGGCTACGTGCTGCACGACGAGGTCAACGAGCTCCTCGGTGACGAGTTCGAGATCAACGACGCCGATCGGATCTACGACCGGCTCAGCGATCTGCGGATCGAGTACTTCGACGACGAAGCCACGGCGAAGCAGAAGATGGAGCTCAAGGAGCGTCGCCGCGCGAAGAAGTTGAAGGCCGAGAAGAAGTCGCTGAAGAGCAACGTCAAGTACGACGACCCCGTCCGCATGTACCTGCGCGAGATGGGCAAGGTCCCCTTGCTCGATCGCGAGGGCGAGGTGCGGCTGGCCAGGCGCATGGAAGAGGGCACGCTGCGGGTGGTCAAGGCCATCCTGCAGTCGACCCACACCCTCGACGAGCTCCGCAGTCTCGCCGACCGTCTCGGTCGCGACATGCTCGTGGTCGACGAGGTCATCCAGACCGATGCCAGCAGCTGGAACGTCAACACGACGGCGCGCAAGGAGAGCCAGCGGATCACGCGCGCGGTCGACAAGATCGAGAAGTGGCAGGCCGAGATCCGCGAGGCCCGCAGGGAACTCGAGAACGACGATCTCACCGCCGGCCGTCGCAAGACCCTCGAGAAGAAGATCGACACCCGCGAGCAGAAGGTCCTCGACGAGTTCGTCGGGCTGAAGCTGAGCACCTCGCAGGTCGAGTCGATGAGCAACGCCCTGCGCACGGTCATGGGCAAGATCGATCGCACGCGCGAGCAGATCGCCCAGTGCGAGGACTTCTGTGGGCTCGACGCCAACAAGTTGGCCGACACCATCCGCACCGCGCAGAAGCGCAAGCACAAGACGGTGACCGTGCCCGACAAGGGCAGCATGGACGTCCAGGACCTCGTGGACATCCAGAACAAGATCCGCTCGCTGCGCTCGAAGATCAGCAAGATCGAAGACGAGATCGGCATCGACTCGGAGAAGCTGTACGAACTCGTCCTGGAGATCGACGCCGGCGAGCGGCAGCTGCAGCAGGCGGTGAAGCAGATGATCGAGGCGAACGTCCGCCTCGTGATCAGCATCGCCAAACGCTACACCAACCGCGGTCTCGAATTCCTCGATCTCATCCAGGAGGGCAACAGTGGCCTCATGCGCGCCGTCGAGAAGTTCGACTACCGCAAGGGCTACAAGTTCTCGACCTACGCCACCTGGTGGATCCGCCAGGCCATCACGCGGGCCATCGCCGACCAGGCGCGCACCATCCGCGTGCCGGTGCACATGATCGAGGCCATCAACAAGGTGAACCGGGTGAGCCGTCAGCTCCTGCAGGAGCTCGGCCGCGATCCCACGGCCGAGGAGATGGCCAAGCTCCTGGACATGCCCACCGACAAGGTGAAGCAGGTCATGAAGGCCAGCCTGGAACCGGTGTCGCTCGACCGCCCGATCGGCGAGGACGAGGACAGCAACCTGGGTGACTTCATCGAGGACACCTCGGCGCCGAGTCCGGCCAAGCAGGCCGCGCACGCCATGCTCGAGGATCGCATGAGCCGCGTGCTCAGCACCCTGACCCGGCGCGAGGAGAAGGTCATCCGTCTGCGCTTCGGGCTGGGCGACGGCACGCCGCGCACGCTCGAGGAGGTGGGCACGATCTTCAAGGTCACCCGCGAGCGCGTGCGCCAGATCGAGGCCAAGGCCCTGCGCAAGCTGCGGCACCCGAGCCGCAGCCGGAAGCTGAAGGGCTATTCCGAGATCATCTGAGTCCCGTACGACGGGTCCGGATCGCGAGGGGGCGGCTCCACCGGCGGTGGGGCCGCCCTCGCGTTCAGAGGGTGGGCAGGCCGTCCATCCAACCGATGCGGCGCAGGCCCTCGAGCACACCACGCATGACGGGTTCCCGGGCCAGGATCGTGTTCTCGCTGGCCCGCGATCCGGGCCGGAAGTGGGCACGGACCTCGTCGCCCGCGTTGCCGACCAGGATCGACCACCAGGGGCGCGACAGGGCGGCCACGTCGTTTCCCGAGTCGCCGGCGAAGACCACGGCGTCGACGTCCAGCGAGATCCGGGCGCGCAGGTGCTCCACGGCACGGGCCTTGTCGGTGTCGCGGGGCAGCACGTCGAGCAGGCCGTCACCGGTCCACGGGTCGAGGCTCGACACCAGGTTCACGCGGAGCCCGCGCCCGAGCAGTGCCGAGCCGATCCCGCGCACGAGGTCGTCGCCGAAGGGACGGGCCTCGCGCAGGAAGCTGCGCTTGAAACGGGACTGTTCTTCCGGGGCCTGCCGCCGGATGCCGTCGTGGCCCAGCACGACGGGATCGACCTCGTCGAGCCGCGACACGCCGAGAGCGGCGGCCAGCTGGGTCGAGTAGGCCTCGTCGGGCTCCCAGGTGTCGCCACGGCGCCAGTGGACGCTGGTGCCCACGGCGCTGGCCACCGCGTCGGGCCACGGCAGGCCGGCGCTCTCGATCGTCTCGAGCGCGTTCTCGAAGCTGCGACCGGTCACGTAGGCCAGGGCCAGGTCGCTCTGGCCCTCGCGCCAACGCCGGAAGGCCGCGACGGCCTCCGGATCGGTGGTCCCGGGTGCGATGAGCGTGCCGTCGATGTCGCTCGCCAGCAAGCGTTTGCGGTCCATCCCTTGACGCCTTCGTCCAGTGGCTTAGGGTCAATCGATGGGCTCGGCGCGGAAGCGCCGCCCTTCCGACCCACCGTACGAAAGACCATGGACCACGCAATGTCGATGCCGCGGCCCATCGTTTTCGGGGAAGCCCTCTACGACGTCTTCGATGGCGAGTCCGAGGTCCTCGGAGGCGCGCCCTTCAACGTGGCGTGGCACCTGCACGGTTTCGGCCGGGCCCCGCGCTTCGTCGGGGCACGCGGCGACGATCCGCGCGGTCAGCGGCTCGATGCCACCATGCGCGACTGGGGGATGGACACCGCGGGCCTGCAGGTGGATCCGGACCACACGACCGGCGTCGTCCACGCCCGTGTCGACGGTCACGACGTCGAGTACGACATCGTCGAGGACGTCGCCTACGACCACGTCGACGCCGAGGCCGCTCTCGGGGCCGTGCGGGGTGTCGAGCCCGCCTGCCTGGTGCACGGCACCCTGGCCCTGCGGGCCGCCGACAGCCGCGCCGCCTTCGAACGGATCCGCGAGGCCACGTCCGTGCCGGTATTCTGCGACGTGAACCTCCGCCCGCCGCACACGCCGATCGAGCGGGCCCGCGAGGCGGCCCGGAACGCGACCTGGGTGAAGCTCAACGCCGACGAGCTGAACCAGCTGGCCGGGAGCGATGCCCGCGACCCGGGCGCGCTGCTCGCCGAGGCCGAGCGCTTCCTCGAGCGCAACGAGCTGCAGCGGCTGGTGGTCACGCTGGGAGCCGACGGCGCCCTGGCCGTGGACGCCGCGTCGGGGGCGGCGTCGGTGGAGGGGGCCATCGTGGAGAACTTCGTCGATCCCGTGGGGGCCGGCGACGCCTTCTCCGCCGTCACCCTGATCGGTCTGCTGGAGGACTGGCCCGTCGAGGTCGCCCTGCGGCGCGCGAACGCCTTCGCCGCCGTGGTGGTCGAGCGTCAGGGCGCCACGCTCCCGGACCGGGCCGACTACGCGCGCGTGCGCGCCACCTGGGAGTCCGGCGATGTCCAGTGACGTCTCGCGACTGCGTCACGGTCTGCACGTCCTGAGCCTGAGCCTGCACGGCCTGGTGCGCGGCTTCGACATCGAGCTCGGACGCGACGCCGACACGGGCGGCCAGATCACCTACGTGATCGAGCAGGTGAAGGCCCTGGCCGAGCACTCCGACGTGCGGCGGGTGCAGCTGCTGACCCGGCGCGTGCACGGCCCGAACGTCGACGACTCCTACGCCGAGGAGCGCGAGGCCCTGGCCGGCAACGCCGAGATCGTGCGGATCGACTGCGGCCCGCGCCGCTACCTGCGCAAGGAACGGCTCTGGCCCTATCTCGACGAGTTCGTCGACCGCACCACGAACTTCCTGCGCGCGCAGGGCGAGCTGCCCGACGTGGTCCACGGCCACTACGCCGACGCCGGCTACGTGGGCAGCCAGATCGCGCGCCTGCTCGGCGTGCCCTTCGTGTTCACCGGCCACTCGCTCGGGCGCGTCAAGCGCATGCGTCTGCTGAAGGGCAAGTCCGAGGCCGAGACCATCGATCGCCAGTTCAACTTTCCCGTGCGGATCGAGGCCGAGGAGATCGCGCTCGAGACGGCCTCGGTGGTGATCACCAGCACCGAGCAGGAGGTCGAGGAGCAGTACGCGCTCTACGACCACTACGAGCCCGAGCGCATGGAGGTGATCCCGCCGGGCGTGGACCTCTCGCGCTTCCGCCCGCCGCGCGACGACGAGCCGAAGCCCGCCATCGCCCGCGAGCTCGATCGCTTCCTGCGCGACCCGGAGCGGCCGCTGATCGTCGCCCTGGCCCGTGCCGACGAGCGCAAGAACCTGGCGGCCCTGGTGCGTGCCTACGCGAGCAGTGATCTGCTGCGCGAACGCACGAACCTGGCGATCCTGGCCGGCGGCCGCGACGACATCCGCGAAATGGGAAAGGCCCCGCGGAAGGTCCTCACCGAGCTGCTCCTGTTGATCGACGCGCACGACCTCTACGGGCAGGTGGCGTACCCGAAGTCGCACCGCCCCGAGGACGTTCCGGAACTCTACCGGTGGACCGCGCGCACCGGCGGGGTGTTCGTGAACCCCGCGCTCACCGAGCCCTTCGGTCTCACCCTGATCGAGGCGGCGGCCAGTGGCGTGCCGATCGTGGCCACCCACGACGGCGGACCGCGCGACATCGTCAAGGCCTGCCGCAACGGGATCCTGGTCGACCCCTTCGACGACGCCGACATCGCGCAGGGGATCGAACAGATCGTCGGCGATCGCGAGACCTGGGAGACCATGTCTCGTTCGGGCATCGAGGGCGCCCGCCGCACCTACGGTTGGGACGGCCACGTCGACCGGCTGGTGAACGAGGTGCGCCGCGTGATCCTGGGATCGCGCCCGCGCTCGGAGATCACCACCGTGGCGCCCGAGCGCCTGAAGCGCGCCGAGCGGGCCATCGTGATCGAACTCGACGGCGTGTTCACCGACGACAAGCAGGACGTGCTCGACCTGGTCAAGCGCCTGCGTGAGACCTCGGCCGACGTGGCGCTGGGGGTGGTGACCGGGCGCCGTCCCGATGCCGCGGCCGAGCTGTTGCACGAGCTGCAGGTGCCGGTGCCCGACTTCATGATCGCGGCCGCGGGCACCGAGATCGTGTACGGTCGCAAGCGGGTGTCCGACCGCTCGTGGGCGCGGCACATCGACCACCGCTGGCAGCCCCGGGCGATCCAGCAGGCTCTGATCGCCATGCCGGGGATCACCCTGCAGCCCGAGACCGAGCAGCGGCACTTCAAGGTGAGCTTCTACCTCGACGAGGAGGAGGCCCCGCGTCTGCGGGAGATCCGACGCGCGCTGCGGCAGCGCCGGCTGCCGGCCAAGTGCGTGCTCAGCGACGGTTCCTTCCTCGACGTGGTGCCCTCGCGGGCCTCGCCCGGGCGGGCGCTGCGCTTCCTGTCGTACAAGTGGGAGCTGTGGCCGAATCGGGTGCTGGTGGTGGGCCGGACGGGCATCGACGAGGACATGCTGCGGGGCGACACCCTGGGCGTGGTGGTGGCCGACCACTCGCCCGAGCTGCGTGGTCTGCGCGAGCGACCGCGCGTTTACTTCTCGGAGGCCACCGGTGTGCAGGCGGTGATCGACGGGATCGACCATTACGACTTCCTGGGCGAGATCCGGGTGGACGACGACACCGGCACCGACGCCCTGCGGGCGAACGCCGGCGACGGAGGGGAAGGCTGATGAGCGAGGATCTCCAGCGGGACGTCGACGCCCACCGGGCGCGGCTCTACGGGTTCTTCCGCGGTCTGGTGACCGGGGACCGCACGCTGTTGCTGCGCACCGACATGGTCGAGCCCTTCGAGCGCTTCGCCGCGGAGAAGGACGACGGCCTGCGCGAGACCCGGCTCGCCCGCGCGCTGCTCACCGCGCAGGAGGGCGTGGTCCGCGGCCGGACCCTGTGGTTGGCCATGCGCCCGCGGGTGGCGCAGTGGAAGCACCTGCAGATCCACTGCGAGGAGATGTGGGTGCGGGAGGTCGAGGTCGCCGAATACCTCGACGCCAAGGAACGCGCCATCAACGGCGGGCCGCCCAGCGCGTGGCCCCTGGAGGTGGACTTCGGTCCGTTCGAGCGGGGCTTCCCGCGGCTGAGCGAGGCGCGCTCGATCGGCCGGGGCGTGGAGTTCCTCAACCGCCACCTCGCCCGACGCGTGTTCGACGACAAGGGCCCGGGGGCACAGGCGATCTTCGACTTCCTGCGTCTGCACCGCGTCGAGGGTCGCCCGGTCATGCTCAACCAGCGGATCCCGAGCCTGATGACCATGGTGGCGGCCCTGCGCGACGCGATCGAGTGGATCGAGATCCAGCCGGGCGAGGCCCTGTGGTCCGACCACGCCGACGTGCTCAGCTCCATGGGCTTCGAGCCGGGCTGGGGACGCACGCTCGAGCAGGCGCGGTCGACCATGGAGCTGCTCGTCGACGTGCTCGAGGCGCCGTCGCCCGAGCCGCTCGAGCGCTTCCTGCGCCGCATCCCGATGATCTTCAAGGTGGCGATCCTGTCGCCGCACGGCTGGTTCGGCCAGGCCGACGTGCTGGGCAAGCCCGACACCGGCGGTCAGGTCGTCTACATCCTCGACCAGGTGCGCGCGCTCGAGCGCGAGATGCGGCACAGCATCCGGCAGCAGGGCCTGGACGTCCAACCGCAGATCATCGTGCTCACGCGGCTGATCCCCGAGGCCGAGGGCACCACCTGCGATCATCCCGTCGAGCCGATCCTGGGCACCGAGCACGCCCGGATCGTGCGCGTGCCCTTCCGCGACGAGAACGGCGAGGTGTTGCAGCACTGGCTCTCGCGCTTCGAGATCTGGCCCTACCTCGAGCGCTACTCGATCGAGTGCGAGCACGTGTTGAGCGCCGAGTTCGGCGGCCGACCCGACCTGGTGATCGGCAACTACTCCGACGGCAATCTCGTGGCCACGCTGCTGTCGAAGCGGCTGAAGGTCACGCAGTGCAACATCGCCCACGCGCTCGAGAAGACCAAGTACCTGCACAGCGACCTGTACTGGCGCGACCACGAGGACGAGCACCACTTCGCCACGCAGTACTCGGTCGATCTCATGGCCATGAACTCGGCCGACTTCATCATCACCAGCACCTACCAGGAGATCGCCGGCACGCGCGAGTCGGTGGGGCAGTACGAGAGCTACCAGAGCTACACGCTGCCCGGGCTGTACCGCGTGAACAACGGGATCGACCCCTTCGACCCGAAGTTCAACATCGTCTCGCCGGGAGCGGCCGAGGACGTGTTCTTCCCGTACTGGGAGGCCGAGCGCCGGGTCGAATCGATGCACGACGAGCTCGACCGCATGATCTTCGGCCCGTCGGGACAGGACGGCTTCGGCCATCTGGAGGACCGGACCAAGCCGATCCTGATGACCCTGTCGCGGCTCGACCGGATCAAGAACGTCACCGGCTTCGTCGACTGGTACGCGCACAGCCCCGAGCTGCGCGAGCGGGCGAACGTGCTGGTGGTGGGCGGCTTCGTCGATCCCTCCCGCTCGCGGGACGCCGACGAGCGCGCGCAGATCGAGCGCCTGCACCGGCTGTTCGTCGACCACGACCTCGACGGGCAGGTGCGCTGGGCGAACATGCTCACCGACAAGACCTTCGTCGGCGAGCTCTATCGCTACGTGGCCGACCACAAGGGCGTGTTCGTGCAGCCGGCGCTGTTCGAGGCCTTCGGCCTGACGGTGATCGAGGCCATGGTCAGCGGTCTGCCCGTCTTCGCCACCCTCTACGGCGGACCGCTCGAGATCATCCAGGACGGCCGCAGCGGCTACCACATCGATCCGAACCACGGGGGCCGGGCCGCCCGCCGCATGGCCGAGTTCTTCGACGCCTGCCGCGACGACCCCGACCTGTGGAGCCGCATGTCGCGCGCCGCATACGAGCGGGTGCAGGAGCGCTACACCTGGAGTCTGTACGCCCAGCGCCTGCTGGCCCTGTCGCGGGTCTACGGGTTCTGGAAGTACATCACGAACATCGAGCGCGAGGAGACGGCCCGGTACCTCGACATGTTCTACGGCCTGATGATCCGGCCCCTGGCCGCCGAGATCGGCGCGAACCGGTCCGACCCATGACGAAGGGGCGTCCGGGAACCGGGGATTTCCCGGTTTCTTGACCACCCCGGGTCTCGGTGTTACGTTCCCGCATCCGGTCTGGGGCCCATAGCTCAGTGGTGAGAGCAGACGGCTCATAACCGTTCGGTCCCAGGTTCGAGTCCTGGTGGGCCCACCACCTCCTCCGCGAGGAGATCGGGTGGCCACCCGGAGTCAGTTCGCCGGCGCCGGGCGACCGGTGTACGGATCGGGCGATTAGCTCAGCTGGCCAGAGCGCTCGCCTCACACGCGAGAGGTCACTGGTTCAAGTCCAGTATCGCCCACCATCGTCTTCTGCTGCCGGCCGTGCGGCCGGCGCGTCGCGGCGCCACCGACGGGCGCGCGAGAGATCACCGACAGGGCCGAGCCGCGGCCCGAGGAGCTGATCCCAACGAAGTCGTCGCTCTGCATCGTCCCGCCCCACGCCGTGCGTCGGTCGCTCCAGGACCAGCCGCACGGCGGTGGAACGATGCCATCCGAATCCTACGAGGGGTGGGCCGACCGGCCTGCCCCTCGTTTCGTTTCGGTTCCGGTCCCGAGCCCCCCGCTTGGAGGCGAGCAGCTGTGAGTCCATCGATCGATCCCCGCACCCTGAGTCAGATCGCCCATCTCGACGGGCAGGTGCATCGCCATCGTTCCGCCATCGCCGCCGGTCGCAAGCGGGAAACCAACCTCGAGCAGCTGCGTACCGAGTACGCGGCCGAGGCCATGACGAAGAAGAACCGCGTCGAGGAACTCGAGCAGGCCAACAAGACGCTCGAGAAGGAGATCGAGGAGATCCAACGCCAGGCCAAGCTCCACAACGGCCGCCTGAGCGAGATCCAGGACACCCGCGAGTACCGGGCCCTGAACGAAGAGGTCCGCTACCTCCGCCGTCAGGTCGAGACCAAGGAGGAGACGGTGCTCGCGAACATGGAGCTGCTCGAGAAGGCCCGGGCCGAGTTCGAGGAGGCCAATGCCGACTTCGAGGCCAAGGCGAAGGAAGTGACCGCCGAGGTCGAGTCGATCCGCCAGGAGCGCAGCCGGCGCGAGACGGCCATGGCGGACGCGAGAAAGGCCCTCGACCAGTTCCTCGACCAGGCGGGCGAGGCCACCGCGCGGTGGTGGCGCCGGCGCGCCGAGCGCATGCCGTTGCCGGTGGTGTGGGCCACCAAGGACGCCTGCGGCTACTGCCACACCAAGCTCACGCCGCAGAAGGCACTCGAGGTGAGCCAGGGCCGCACGCGCGTGGTGTGCGACACCTGCGGTCGGATCGTGGTCGAGGCGCTGCACGAAGACTCGACGGTGTCGTAGTGGCGCGCCCGGACATCAGCGAATTCGTCGCGCCGCCCGACGAGTCCCCGTATCCCGACGGCGTGCGGGCCGTGGTGTTCACCGACGGCGCCTCGCGCGGCAATCCCGGACCTGCGGCCTACGGCTGCGTGTACGCGCTCGACGACGGCACCGTGCTCTGCGCCGAGGGCGTGGGCATCGGCGACGACACGAACAACGTGGCCGAGTGGAAGGGCTGCATCGCCGCCCTCGAGCGCCTGACCGCCTGGGGGGTCAACGACGCCGTCCTGCGCCTCGACAGCGAGCTGGTGGTGAAGCAGATGCGCGGGATCTACAGGGTGAAGAAGGAGCACCTGCGCCCGCTGTACGACCGCGCGCGGACGCTGAGCGCGAAGATCCCGACGCTGCGGATCGAGCACGTGCGGCGCGCGGACAACGCGCTGGCCGACGCCATGGCGAACGCGGCGCTCGACGGGGGCACGGCCCGAGCCGATGCTTCCCACTGAACCGCTTCGCGGCTACATTCCCGGTGCGAAGAGTCGGAGCCGGACAGGCGACCGCGAGCCCGCCTTCGGGCGGGCGCGAGGAAAGTCCGGGCACCACAGGGCAGGACGCTGGGTAACTCCCAGGGGGAGCGATCCCACGGAAAGTGCCACAGAGAACAGACCGCCCAAGCGGGCTCCGGCCCGCCGGCAAGGGTGAAACGGTGGGGTAAGAGCCCACCGCCTCTCCGGTGACGGAGAGGGCACGGTAAACCCCGTCTGGTGCAAGACCGAATAGGGGAGGAGAGACGGCCCGTCTCGACGACTCCCGGGTGGGTCGCTCGAGCCCGTGGGAAACCACGGGCCCAGAGAAATGGCCGCCACCCGTCGTCCCGTGAGGGGTGACGGATACAGAACCCGGCTTACGGCCGACTCCGACTCTCTCGCCCGAACCCCCGAACGAACCGCCATGCCCCATCGGTCGAGCACCTCGAACGGCGGACCCGGCCCGCACTGGGATCTTCCCACCCGCCACGACCTCCGGGCCGGCGCCGAGCTCGCGCGCGCGCTCGAGTTGCCGCCGGTGGCGGGGCAGATCCTCTGGCGGCGTGGCTTCACGGCGGCCGACACCGCCGCGGCGTGGCTCGACGGCGACGGGGCCGATCTGCACGATCCGACGCTGTTGCCCGACCTCGAGTCGGCGGTGGGTCGGATCGTCGGTGCGATCGACGACGGCGAACGGATCGTGGTCCACGGTGACTACGACGCCGACGGGATCTGTGGAACCGCGCTGCTCACCCGCGGCCTGCGCCGGCTGGGGGCGGTGGTCGAGCCCTTCGTCCCCGACCGCCAGCGCGACGGCTACGGCGTGGCGCAGCGTTTGATCGAGCACGCCGGGCGCAGCCGTGTCGGGCTGTTGATCACCGTCGACACCGGCAGCTCCGCGCACGAGGCCCTGGGCCGGGCGCGCGAGCTCGGGATCGACGTGATCGTCTGCGACCACCACCGCTTCGAGCGACGTCCCGAGGGCGTGGCCTGCTTCGTGAACCCGCTACGCCCCGACAGCCGCTACCCGCACGAGGACCTGTGCGGGGCCGGCATCGCCTACCAGCTGCTGCGTGCCGTGGCCGCGGCCCGCGGGGGCGACGCCGACGAGGAACTTTCCCTGGCCGCGCTGGCCACCATCGGCGACCAGATGCCCCTGCGCGGGGAGAACCGGATCCTGGTGCGCCGCGGTCTGGCCGCGCTCGGGGCGACGCGCGTGCACGGCCTGCGGGCCCTGCTCGAGGTGGCCCGGATCGGGCGGCGGGTCGACGTCGAGGACGTGGCCTTCCAGATCGCGCCGCGGATCAACGCGCCGGGGCGGATCGAACGGGCCCGGACCGCGCTCGAGGTCCTGCTCGCGCCCGATGCGGTGGCGGCCCGCAGCGGGGCCCAGCGGCTGGAGGCCCTGAACCAGGAGCGCAAGCGGATCGGCGCGGCCTGTGCCGACGACGCCGTGGCCATGGCCCGGCGCCGGATCGCCGAGCGCGACCCGGCCGGGCTGGTGCTGGCGTCGCCCGCATGGCACCGCGGCGTGGTGGGCATCGCGGCCGCGAAGGTTGCCCGCGCCTTCGGGCGCCCGGCGCTCCTGCTGGCGGTGGAGGGCGACGAGGCCGTGGGCAGCGCCCGCAGCGTGTCCGGTGTCGACCTCGTGGCGGCCCTCGACCAGTGCGCCGACCTGCTGGTGCGTTACGGGGGGCACGCGGCGGCGGCGGGAATGTCCGTGGCCACCGATCGCGTGGCCGAACTGGAGGATCGGTTCCACCGCGCCATCGAGCGACCGGCCGGCACCCTGGCCGAGCCCCCGCTGCGCATCGACGCAATCCTGGGTCACGAAGATCTGGACGAGGACCTTGCCGCGTTCTTGAATGCCCTGGGTCCGTTCGGGCAGGACAACCCCAGTCCCCGCCTGGCGGGGCTGGGATGGCGGCATCGGCGGCCGCCCCGCGTGGTCGGACACCGCCACCTGCGGCTGGAACTCGACCACGGAGGGCGCGCGCGGGGCCTGATCGCCTTCGGGCAGGGCGAGGCCTGGATGCCCACGGCGGTGGGAACTGCCGACCTCGACGTGGCCTT
>CAZQHE010000015.1:0-15061 GCA_964593155.1 uncultured bacterium | reverse complement strand
GGCCTTCACCGTGCGGTACCGCCCCGATTCGCATTACGATGTGTGGGAACTCACACTCGACGGACTCCGACCTGCCTCCGGCTCCGAGCCCGCGGTGGGTGGCCAGGACGCAGGAGGAGCGCAGGAGCAGCCTTGATCTCGAGAACGGCGACACGCACCGATCCCCTGGACCTCGAAGGCCGCATGTCCGCGGTCGTCGAGCAGGTGCGCGCCTACCACGCCGAGGCCGATCTCGAGAAGCTGTGGCGCGGCTTCCACGTGGGCCGCGACGCCCACGACGGCCAGAACCGCAAGAGCGGCGAGCCCTACTTCACCCACTGCGTGAGCGTGGCCGAGGCCCTCACCGATCTGCGCATGGACGTCGACACCATCGTCGCCGGCCTGCTGCACGACGTGGTCGAGGACACCGGCATCGGACTCGACGACGTGCGCGAGACCTTCGGCGACGACGTCGCCCTGCTCGTCGACGGCGTGACCAAGATCAACGAGATCCGCTACGCCAACCCCGAGGCGCAGCAGGCCGAGAACTACCGCAAGATGCTGCTGACGATGGCCAAGGACGTCCGGGTCATCCTGATCAAGCTCTGCGACCGCCTGCACAACATGCGCACCATCGCGTCGCTGTCGCGGGAGCGGCAGGAGGCGATCGCGCAGGAGACGCTGAACGTCTACGCGCCGCTGGCCCACCGCTTCGGGATCGCGCGCCTGAAGTGGGAGCTCGAGGACCTGGCCTTCGAGACGTTGCACCCCGAGGACTACGCCGCGATCCGTCAGGACATCCGCGAGCAGCGCTCCGAACGCGAGGGCATCATCGAGGCCTTCACCCGGCCGTTGTGTCGTCTGCTCGACAAGGCCGAGATCACGTACGAGGTCCAGGGTCGGCCCAAGCACTACTACTCGGTGTGGCGGAAGATGCAGTCGCGCAGCATGCCGCTGGAGAAGATCTTCGACCTGCTCGCCGTGCGGCTGATCGTCGACGAGGTCGGCGACTGCTACCACGCGCTGGGACTGGTGCACGCCAACTGGGTGCCGATCCACGACCGGCTCAAGGACTACATCGCCAACCCGAAGCAGAACGCCTACCAGTCGCTGCACACCACCGTGCACGGCCCCGACGGACACCTGATCGAGGTGCAGATCCGTACCCACGAGATGCACCGTCGCGCCGAGGTCGGGATCGCCGCGCACTGGCTGTACAAGGAAGGTCACGACGACCGGCCGGCGAAGCCCGGCGACCGCCTCGACGAACAGATGCAGTGGTTCCGCGAGGTACTCGACCTGCAGCAGGACGTCCACGACCCACGCGAGTTCATGGAGGCCCTGAAGATCGACCTCTTCCAGGACGAGGTCTACGTCTTCAGCCCCAAGGGCGAGGTGTTCAAGATGGCGCAGGGTTCGACGCCGCTGGACTTCGCCTTCCACGTGCACAGCGAGGTCGGCCTGCACTGCAGCGGGGCGCGGGTCGACGGACGGCTGGTGTCGTTGCGCTATCCGTTGCGCAGCGGCGAGACGGTCGAGGTGCTCACGAACAAGAACGCCAACCCCAGCCCCGGCTGGTTGGACATCGTCCGGACCAGCAAGGCCAAGCACAAGATCCGGCAGTGGATCAAGGCCACGCAGTTCGAGGAGTCGGTCAAGCTGGGGCGCGAGATGGTCGAGCGCGAGCTGAAGAAGCGCAAGGCGCTCGACCTGTTCGAGTCGAAGATCGAAGAGGTGTCGCAGGATCTCGGGCACACCGATCCCGACCGTCTGCTCGCGGCCATCGGCAACGGCGCGGTGCCCCTGCAGCGCGTGATGAACAAGATGGCCCCGCCGCCCGAGAAGAAGCGGCGGATCATCCCGCTGCCCGATCGCCTGTCGAAGGCGCTCAAGCGCCCGGCGACCGGCGGCGTGCGGATCCAGGGCGTCGACAACCTCATGATCAGCTTCGCCAAGTGCTGCCAGCCGGTGCCGGGTGACGCGATCAAGGGGATCGTGACCATCGGCCGCGGCGTGAGCGTGCACCGCGGCGACTGCGACAACCTCGCGCCCGATCGCATCGCGCCCGAGCGCCTGATCGACGTGAACTGGGACGTGGGCGAAGAGACCTCGTTCCCCGTGCAGCTGATCGTGGCCGGTCACGACCGGTTGAACCTGCTGGCCGACATCTCGCGGGCGATCAGCGACATGGGCGTGAACATCCAGGCCGGCAGCTTCGAGGGCGAGCACGAGTACGCCCACTGCACCTTCGTGATCGAGGTCCGCAACCTGTCGCACCTCGACCGGATCATCCGCGCGATCCGCGGCCTGAGTGGCGTCGACCGCGTGGAGCGCGCGGCGGTGGGCCTGAGCGACGGCACCAGCTTCGAGTCGGGGACCGGCGCATGAGGGTGGTGCTGCAGCGCGTCCGGCAGGCCTCGGTGACCGTGGCCGACACCGTGACGGGATCCATCGACCGCGGCCTGCTGCTCCTGTGCGCCTTCCGCGAGAACGACACCCAGGCCGAACTCGAGTGGATGGCGCGCAAGTGCGTCGAGCTGCGGATCTTCCCCGACGACGAGGGCAAGATGAACCGCAGCCTGCAGGACGTCGGCGGCGCGGTGCTCGTGGTGTCGCAGTTCACGTTGTACGGCGACGCGCGCAAGGGACGCCGGCCGAGCTTCATCGGCTCGGCGCCCGGCGAGCAGGCCGAGCGTCTGTACGACCGCTTCGTGCGCTGCTTCGGCGACCTCGACGTTCCCGTGGCCACCGGCATCTTCGCGGCCGACATGAAGGTCGAGCTGCTGAACGACGGGCCGGTCACCCTGATCCTCGACCGCGACGCCGACGGCGGGGCATGAGCGGGCATCCCTTCCTGCGAGCCAGCGAGCGACCGCTGGTGCTGGCCAGCCGCAGCCCGCGGCGCGCCGAGATCCTGCGCGCGCAGGGGCTCGCGTTCACCGTGCAGCCGGCCGGCATCGACGAGACGGTGCTCGACGACGAGACGCCCGGTGCGCACGTCCGCCGCCTGGCGCTCGACAAGGCCCGCGCCGTCGCGGCCGACCACCCCGGGGCCATGGTCCTGGGATCGGACACCGTGGTGGTGATCGACGGCGAGATCCTGGGCAAGCCCGAGGACGAGACCGAGGCCCGCGTCATGCTGCGCCGCCTCGCCGGCCGAGAGCACGCGGTGTACAGTTCGGCCGCTCTGGTCACCGAAGGGACGCAGGGTGTGGACCACGACGTAACCCGCGTGCGCTTCCGCGAGCTCGACCACCACGAGATCGCGGCCTACGTGGCCAGCGGCGAGCCCATGGACAAGGCCGGCGCCTACGGGATCCAGCAGCGCGGGGCCTTGTTGGTGGCCGGTATCGACGGCTGCTACTTCAACGTGATGGGGCTGCCCCTGCAGGCCCTGCGGCGCGTGTGGATCGAAGTCGTCGGAGCGGTCGACGCCGAACCGGCCCGGCGGTCCGACACGGGAACAGGAGGAACGGCGTGAGCACACCCACCGTGGCCTACCGCGACGGAGCGGTTCATCTGCTCGACCAGACCCGGCTGCCGCACCACGAAGAGGTGCTCGTGTGCGGCGACGTGCCGACCCTGGTCGACGCGATCCGCCGCCTGGTGGTGCGCGGTGCGCCCGCGATCGGCGTGGCCGCCGGCCACGGCGTGGTCATGGCCGCCGAATGCCGCCTGGATGCCGGTGGCGACTTCCTCACGGGTCTCCGCGAAGACATCGAGACCCTGCGCGCGTCGCGACCCACCGCCGTGAATCTCGGCTGGGCGCTCGACCGCCAGGCGGCCGTGCTCGAGCGGATGGCCGGCGCCGATCCCGCGAGCATGCGCGACGCCCTGGCCGCCGAGGCCCGGGCGATCCACGCAGAGGACGAGGAGCTGTGTCGGCGCATGGGGCGCTTCGGCGCCGAGCTGCTGCCCGATCCGGCCACCGTGATCACCCACTGCAACACCGGCGCCCTGGCCACCGCGGGCATCGGCACGGCCCTGGGCGTGATCCTCACCGCCGCCGAGCAGGGCCGCACGGTGAAGGTGTTCGCCGACGAGACCCGGCCGTTGCTGCAGGGCGCCCGGCTCACCGCCTGGGAGCTGCGCCGGGCCGGCGTCCCGGTCGAGGTGATGAGCGACGGCGCGGCCGGCTGGTGCCTGCACACCCAGGCCGTCGACGCCGTGCTGGTGGGCAGCGACCGGATCGCCGCCAACGGCGACGTGGCCAACAAGATCGGCACCTACCCGCTGGCCGTCCTGGCCCATCGCCACGGGGTGCCGTTCTTCGTGGTGGCCCCGACGAGCACCGTGGACTTGACGCTGCCGGCCGGTGATGGCATTCCCATCGAACAGCGCGATTCCGCGGAGGTGACCGCCTACGGCGGGCATCCGGTGGCCCCGGAGGGGGTCGGCGGCTTCAATCCGGCCTTCGACGTCACCCCGGCCGAGCTGGTGTCGGCCATCGTGACCGACCAGGGCGTGCTGCGGCCGCCCTACGGGCCGGCCCTCGAGGCGGCGGTGGCCGCCTCGCGCGCAACCCACTGAGCCCGCGGAGCCTGCGCCCCGCGGTTCCTTGACACGCTCGCGGGCGGTTGTTAATTTTGCGAGCCTTGCGCCGACGGGCCGAGCCCGTGGGCGTCGTCGTGCCCGCGCGCCGCCCGCTCCCGAGCGGGGGCCGGACCGCAGCGGGTGGCACTGGGACTTTCCCGTCTGGGCAGCTGGACGTTCGGAACTCCGCACCGGGTTCTCCGGGGCGGAGTCGATCGTGAGGGCTCCGGACCCGTTCGGAGATCCCGACGACCGGACATCCACGTGGAGGCAGAACCGTGAAGATGACCGTGAGCGCCAAGGCCGAGACCGTCGAGCGTCGCTGGTACGTGGTCGACGCCGCGTCGGCCCCGCTGGGCCGCGTGGCGAGCCGGGTGGCCGCCGTGCTCCGCGGCAAGCACAAGCCGAGCTACACGCCCCACGTCGACTGTGGCGACCACGTGATCGTGGTCAACGCCGAGCAGCTCCAGCTGACCGGCGGCAAGATGGACGGCAAGATCTACGACAGGTACTCCGGGTACCAGAGCGGCCGCTACGTGCGGACCGCCCGCGAACAGATGGACCGCGATCCGAGCATCGTCGTGGAGTCGGCCGTGCGTGGCATGTTGCCCAAGAACAAGCTGGGCCGTGCCATGTTGAAGAAGCTGAAGGTGTACAACGGCGCGGAGCATCCGCACGCCGCGCAGAGCCCCGAGCCGCTCGAGTTGAATCTCTAGAGTGACGTTCGCGCCGGCTGCGGCGCGCCGGAGAGAGCATGAACGAAACGCAGACGACGACTCGTCCCATCGCCGACCGGGCCTATGCCACGGGCCGCCGCAAGGAGGCCACCGCGCGCGTGTGGATCACCCCCGGGTCCGGCAGGTTCACGGTCAACGGCCGCGCCTTCGAGGACTACTTCCCCACGCCGACCCGCCGCATGGTGATCGAGCAGCCGCTGACGCTGGTAGAGCGCAAGGGCGAGCTCGACGTCAAGGTCACCGTCCGCGGGGGTGGAGTGGGCGGTCAGGCGGGCGCGGTGCGCCACGCCCTGGCCCGCGCCCTGGTGAACATGGACGAGGAACTGCGCAAGACCCTGCGTGAGGCCGGCTTCCTCACGCGCGACGCCCGCGAGGTCGAGCGCAAGAAGTACGGTCAGCCGGGCGCGCGCAAGCGCTTCCAGTTCAGCAAGCGCTAGGCTGGACGATCAGACCGGGGGTGCCACGGCGCTCCCGGAAATCCGCACCCGACCCCGAGCCTGTCCGCACAGGTGCGCCGAAGGGCGTCGCGGAAGGTGTCGACGGGCGGGGAGGCACAACCTGGATCCCACGGGCGGCGCAGGGTGCGTCGCGCCAGAGAGGTGAAACATGGCCGTCGAGGTCACGCTCAAGGAATTGCTCGAAGCGGGTGTCCATTTCGGACACCAGACCCGCAAGTGGAACCCGAAGATGCGCGACTACATCTTCATCGCGCGCGGCGGGATCCACATCATCGATCTGCAGAAGACGATGAGTCACATCCGTCCCGCCTTCGAGTTCCTGACGAAGACGGCGGCCTCGGGCAAGAAGGTCCTCTTCATCGCCACCAAGAAGCAGGCGCGTCAGCCGCTGGTGGAGGCCGCCGAGGCCGTGAACCAGCCCTACGTGTCCGAGCGCTGGCTCGGGGGCATGCTCACCAACTTCCAGACCATCAGCGGCAGCATCCGCAAGCTCGAGGAGATCGAGTCGAGGATCGCCGGCGGTCAGTCCGAGCAGATGACCAAGAAGGAACTGCTCGAGTACACGCGGCAGCACGAGAAGCTGGTGCGCAACCTCGGCGGGATCCGCGACCTGAAGCGTCTCCCCGGTGCGGTCTTCGTGATCGACGCCAAGGAGGAGGAGACCGCGGTCAAGGAAGCCAACAAGCTGGGCATTCCCGTGGTCGGCATCGTCGACACCAACGCCGATCCCGACGTCATCGACTACCCGGTGCCCGGCAACGACGACGCGATCCGCTCGATCCAGCTCTTCGCCCGCCTGGCCAAGGAAGCCATCGCCGAGGGCCTGGCCCTGAGCAGCGAGGGCCAGAGCGCCGAGGTCGAGAAGCAGGAGGCCAAGGCCGGAGGCGAGGGTGCGAGCAGCAGCCAGGCCCAGAGCAGCTCGACCGAGGTCACCAGCAAGTCCGCCGGTTAGTCCGTTTGCCTTCCGGGGATCCAGCGGGATCCCCACCCGGTTCCCCGGAACCGAACCCCAGACCGCGACCGGAACGATCGCCACGCCCGGCCCCGCGCCGAGCGCCGCGATCCGCCCGGCAGGATCGTGAACACTTCCACCTCGAGGAAACCCGCCCCATGAGCATCAGCGCCGCCCAGGTCAAGCAGCTCCGGGAACGCACCGGAGCCGGCATGATGGACTGCAAGAAGGCCCTGACCGAGACCGACGGTGACGTCGACAAGGCCATCGAGTTCCTGCGCACCAAGGGCATGGCCAAGGCCGAGAAGAAGGCCGATCGCGCGACCAAGCAGGGGCTGGTGGAGAGCTACATCCATCCCGGCGGTGGCGTGGGTGTGCTCGTCGAGGTGCTGTGCGAGACCGACTTCGTGGCCCGCACCGACGACTTCAAGGCCTTCGTCCACGACATCGCCATGCACGTCGCCGCGACCGGCCCGCTGGCGCTGAGCGCCGACGAACTCGACCAGTCCACGCTCGAGGCCGAGCGCGAGATCTACGTGAAGCAGGCCATGGAAGAGGGCAAGCCGAAGGAGATCGCCGAGAAGATGGTCGAGGGGCGGCTGAAGAAGTTCCGCAAGGAGAACGCCCTGCTCGAGCAGCCCTTCGTGAAGAACCCCGACCAGACGATCGAGGAACTGGTGAAGGAGAAGGTGGCCAGCCTGGGTGAGAACATCCGGATCCACCGCTTCGCCCGTTTCGCGATCGGGGACTGAACACCACACCGATCTTCCGAGCGCCCGTTCCGATTGGAGCGGGCGCTCTCGTAGGACCATGGCCCGTTACCGACGCATCCTGCTGAAGCTGAGCGGCGAGCTGCTGCGCGACGACGAGCAGCCGCTGTCGGGACCGCGCATGGCCGAGGCCGCCGCCGCCCTGAAGACGGCCCACGACCTGGGCGTGCAGGTGGCCGTGGTGGTGGGCGGCGGCAATCTGCTGCGCGGCCGCGACCATGCCGACGGCGACGTCCGCCCCGAGGTCGACCAGGTCGGCATGCTGGCCACCGTGCTCAACGTGGGCCTGCTGCGTCTGCACCTCGAGCGCGCCGGCCTCGACGCCCGGGTCATGACCCCGCGTGCCGTCGAGCCCGTGAGCGAACGCTTCGACCGCCGCGCGGCCGTCGAGGCCCTCGAAGCCGGCGCCGTGGTCCTGCTGGGCGGAGGCACCGGCAACCCCTTCTTCTCGACCGACTCCGCGGCGGCGCTGCGGGCGATCGAGCTGCGCTGCGACGCCCTGCTCAAGGGCACCCTGGTCGACGGCGTGTACGACAAGGATCCCAACCGCCACGACGACGCCCGCCGCTTCGACCGCGTGAGCTTCGACGAAGTGATCCGCCGCGATCTCAAGGTGATGGACCAGACCGCCGTGGCCCTGTGCCGCGACAACGACATGCCCGTGGTTGTCTTCGACCTCAAGACACCCGACAATCTGGTGGCGTTCCTGGAGGAACGGATCCGGGGGACGGTCGTGGAACCCGACCGGGCCTGAACGCCCCGGCGCCGGCACCGCGCCGCCGCGCCCGGGCCCGGCGACGATCCGAAGCGAAGAAAGGACCCGCGATGCTCGACAGCATCAAGACCGAGGCCAAGCAGCACATGGGCCGCTGCCTCGACGATCTGAAGCGCAACCTCTCGCAGATCCGCACCGGCAAGGCCAGCCCGGCCCTGCTCGACGGAATCCAGGCCGAGGCCTACGGCCAGAAGATGCCCATCAACCAGCTGGCGACGCTGGCCTCGCCCGAGCCGCGCCTGCTGACGATCACGCCCTTCGACGCCTCGCAGATCGGAGCGATCGAGAAGGCCATCCTGGCCAGCGACCTGGGCATCACCCCCACCAACGACGGCACCATCATCCGCCTGCCGATCCCGCCGCTGAACGAGGAACGCCGCAAGGACTTCGTGAAGATGGCCAAGCAGCGCGGCGAAGAGGCCAAGGTCGCCATCCGCGGCGCCCGCCGCGACGCCAACGACCAACTGAAGAAGGCCCAGTCCGACGGCGACATCACCGAGGACGAGAAGCACCGCGGCGAGAACGAGATCCAGAAGCTCACCGACGACCACGTGAAGAAGGTCGACGAGATCCTGGAGGCGAAGGAGAAGGAGATCATGGAGGTATAGGAATACGCCTCGAGGTCCTTTTCCGACAAGCAGTTACCGTTCGCGGGAACGATCTCGACAACTTTCCCAACTTACGAAGTCGATCCTGCGCTGGTTACTTGGTCCCGGCGGAATGTGGGCGAAGGGCCTGGTGCGATGCACTGGGCCCTTCGTATTTTCGCAATGGAGCCCTGATAGACTGAATGATGGAGACGTCGTGGAGCAATCTGCTCGAGCTGCACTGACCGTTGCTCTCTGCCTAGCTCTCGGGTCGTCGGCCAGTGCCAACGATGGGTGCTGCTGCCCGGACAGCCCGACCTTCTCGCGACCGGATCTGCCCCAGGTCGTCATCGGGGAAGTCATCGCGGCGGTCGACTCGACCGCCTGGGCCGTGGAGGTTCTCGCAACATGGTCGACCGACACGCCGGACACGCTTTTGGTCGCCACGTTTCCGCACGCGCCCGAGACCGCGTGCTGGCGCCGTACACAGCGGTTCCTCACCGTCGGAAGGCGGTATCTCCTCTCGACCACAGATGCGGATACGATCGGGCATTGTTTACCCACCGAGGAGTTCGACCCGAGATCGTCAGCTTTTCACCGATTGGGCACGCCCTCCCGTATTCGATCAGACTTCGACTGGAGCGTCCCCACTGTAGACGACACGATCGATGCGCTGCGGCATCCTGATCCGGTCGTTGCTCGCCAGTATCTTTGGGATCTTCCCAGCGATCTCGCTCGACGGACGAAGATTCGCGACGTCATCCTGGAAGTCGGTGTCGACAACGACAAGATCTACTCCGGCGGCCAACCGTGGCTTTCGTACGCGCTGCACGTAGATGCAAGTGACCCCGTCCTCCTGGAACAGATCCGAGGCGGGAGAGGTGCTGCGGAGTACTGGGCACAGCTCATGTGGACCAGCGGAATGGCAACGAAGGCTCGTGGAGGGTCGGTCGATCGGGCATTTCTGGACTTCGACGTCAATACCCCCGAGCTGCTGGATGTCCTTCGCATACGTTTCGAGTCGGACACGAGCATCGAGGCCGAAAGGCTTCGCTTCTGGCTTCACCTCGCGCGAGTGTCGACGAGCGACGAAATGCGCACGTTGCTTCTCGAGGGGGCGAGGCACCCGTCCTGGCACGTGCGCGATCTCGTTCCCGAGATCGCGGTACAGAGTCCGATCAGAGTCGACGACTGGACGCTGGTCGAGCTCTTCGCCGACTACGCCGCCGAGCCGGCGCTCGGGCGCGGCAAGAACTACTGGTTCTACGCGAGTCCGGCGTTCGAATCGGCGCTGGCTTCCGGGCTTCTGGACGAGAATCGCATCTGCGAGATCTGCAGCGCTGACCAAGAGCGCGCCGAACCGATCGACTGCTCGAACCTGCTCGAGCGCCTCGCCTTCACCTGTGTCAGAGCGGAACCCGGGGGCGAGTAGATCGTGGAGGTGTAGGAAATCGCCCCAAGGTTCATTTCCGACAAGCAGTTACAGTTTGCAGGAACGATCTCGACAACTTGCCCAACTTACGAAGTCGATCCTGCGCTGGTTCCTTGGTGCCGGCGGAGTGTTGACACAAGGGCCTTGCGCGGTGCGTCGGGCCCTTCCGACTCTCCGGGTGGCTCCCAGCCATCAACGGGAATAACGCAGCATGGTTCGACGGGCGGTCATCTACGGACTGCTGGCCTTGCTCTTGGCGATCGCGGATGTCTCGTGGTCGAGCGATGTCCGATTCGAGGTCGCTCCGACCGGCGTCATCACCGCGTACACCTCGACCGGCAAGCAGGTGGTTCACCCTCCGGGTGCCGTCGTTGCCGCGACGGTCGTCTGGGTATCGAAACCCGATACACTGGACGGTCGCGATCCGACGGCGATCGTCGCGATCGACGAAGTGTTCGCCGGTTCGATCCCGGATACCGTGACGGTCGAATGTCAGCTGGTACCTCGTGACTTCGACGGAAACGAGCGTCTCGTCGTCGTTGCGACTGGGATCGACTACCCTCCGCTCATGGTACCTGGCTACAAGGTCCTCGCGGCGCTCCGCAAGAGCGCCTGGTCCATCGCCTACAACGACGAGGATCCATCGAAGGTCGGGTGGCAGTTCGCGGACTCGTACTGGACGGAAATGCACGAGCGCCACGCGATTCGTCGCGTCGTCCGGCGAAGTGTCCCGGTCGACGAGGAGGCGTACTTCCGCGCGCTCGAAACAGGATCGCCCGTCGACGTTCCGGCCGCGTGGGAACAACTTCGCGAATGGATGGGCTTCTGCGGGACCGGGTTCGGACGCATCCGACCGCATTACGAAGCGCTCGCGGAACTACTGGCGTCCTTCGAGAGACGAAACGAACTGTGGCAACTCAAGGAACGCTGGCTGGAATCCCGAGATGACTAGGCGACAAGTTCTCAGCCCCCGTGGCGCATTGGTTCTTGCCCTCCTCGCAATTCCCTCGACTTCGGGCGCGGAAACCCTCCCATCGCCGCCGCAGCCACCCGGCGCGGTCGTAGTCGCCGAGGTCGCGGAGATTCGGACGCCTCTACGCATCGTCGAGCCCGAGCTGTTCCACGAGTACACCGTGATCGGTCTGCGTGTCGAAGAGGTCCTTGCGGGCGACGCCCCGGACTCGTTCGGCGTCTACATACCGTACACCATCCACATCGACGGTTCGAGAACGAGCGTCGAGCCGAACTTCGCGACGGAAAGGCTCGTGCCCATTCTCGTTCCAGGACAACGCGCGGTCGTGGGCGTCTGGCTACCGGACGAACGATCCGTACCTTTTTCGACGCCGGGAGAACTGCGCACGCTCTGGCGATGGTGGGGACGGGCCTACATGTTCCACGAGCGCGGGGGCGAGGAGGCTTTGGCCGTCGCTTCGGACATCATCCTCGCCGAACCCATCGACGACTCCGGGGTTGCGCGCACTGCCGAGGAGATCGTCGAGCGGTCGAGGCAGGCTTTCGGACTTCCGTACGTCGGGATCGAAGAGGTGCGCCGTCGCTTGCAGTCGGAGTTCGTGGAGCGGGTCGAGAAGTTCGGCCGCCGCTAGACGTCTCCGGTCTCGCGGATCCGGCGAAGGGCGGTCGTCGCCTCGTCGAACTCCTCGCCCACGAGCGTGCGCGCGAGTTCTTGGGCGCTCACGGGGCGGTCCTTCGACCGCATCGTGTCGAGACGCGAGAGGACGGCCGCGCCGAGGATCCGATCGCCCGTCGTCATCGCGAAGCGGGCCATCCGCTCCAGCTCCTTCGGACCGCTGTCGCGAAGCTGGGCGGTGTACTGTGTGCGCTCGCTCGAACCGAGTCCCGCGCGCGATAGCAACTGCTGCGACGACTCGTACGCGTGTCAAGCGACACCCACCGTTACGCACCCGGCTCCGTGTGAAGTGACGCTCTGCCAGGGACTTGGCCCTCACCTCCTCGCCCGGTTCGGGGGGTGGGTCTTGTGGGCTGCGAATGCGTGATGGGGGTGCGGTGATTGATCGCCGCTTCATCGTTGGGTGGTAGGCTCGATCGTGGTCCTGGTGAAGCCCACCTCGAAGGAGAGCCCATGCATCGTCTCACTCTCTCACTCGTACTCTTGATGTTCGCGACGACGTCGTTGGCGCAGACTCTTGCCGCGGAATACCGCGCGGGCAACGATCCGGCTTCCGAGGGCTGGAGGGTGGCGAACGTCCCCGACGAAACGCAGGCGGGCCTGTTGGATGACGACGGCACGCCCGCATGGTTCGCCCGTTACGGCATCAACTATTCCCTCACCGGGACCGCCGAAGAAGTCGCCGAGGCCGCAGCGGGCGGCTTCGTGCTTCGCGCCGTAGTGCGTGCAGTCGGCGACCTCGATCTTGATCCCGTGGCTCCGTCGCACATCGAACCCCACGGCAGCAAGATCTGGTACGTCAACGATGATCGAATGTTCATGCTGCGCCTCGGCACCGACGCCGCGGGCGACCTCCACCTGAGCCCGATGATGGACTGGTTCGACGACCGCGTGACGTTCGTCGTGGCGGGATCGGGTGACGGGTACCACGACATCCAGATCGCGCAGAATCCGGTCTCAGGACTGGCCGACATCATCGTCGACGGATCGGTGGTCTACCGGCGCTGGGGAGGCTCTGACCGGGGGAGGGGCGGAACCGGTTTTGGATCCGGTTGGGGATGGGGCGTGGGCTGCGAAGGCTGCCAGCTCAATGTGAACCTGTTTCAGTGCTGGGTGGATCGCGAGGTCCCCGTATCGGGCGAGAGCAAGAGCTTTGGTGCCTTGAAGTCGCTGTTCGGGAGCCAGTCGAAGTGACCCGACTCCTGATCGTGATCGCGGCCCTCGCGACGACCACCGCCTCTGCCGCCGAGCTCGTCCCGACGCGATTGCTGTGGCGAAGCACCGAGATCGACGGTGGTGTCGTCCTGAATCCGGTGACGTCACTGGCTCCCTTCGAGAACGGCGTGCTCGTGGGGCACGGATTCTCGAACATGGGCGCCGTGATGATCACTGCGGACGGTTCGGCGAGTCAGGTCCTCGACGTGGCGGGCGAAGCGCCGGGACACGTGAATCGGCCCCGTGCGTTGGACGTGTCCTCCGACGGATCGTTGCTCGGCCTGATCGGAGGAATCGGTGGGCAGTGCGTGGTGCGCCGCCCGGTGCGGCCTCCGTTCGACCACGTCGCGACGATCCCGAAGCTCGACGAGCCCGAGGGCATGCCGCAGGGCTTCGGGATCCGGCTCGTGGAGGGTGCAGTCGTTCGCCACACCGGAGTCCAGCCGGCGACCGACTACGATGCGCTCCTGGTCCGGCTCGTGCGGCACGATCTCGATGGCGGAGCACCGGTCGTTCTCCATGACGAACTCGAGTCGCCGAACCGACAGATCCTCGGCGCGCAGGCGTGGGTCTGGGACGCCGAGCCGGATGGTTCGGTCTACCTGAGCGACGACTACGAATCCGGGTCGCTCGTCGCGATCGATCCCGACGGCAGTGTCCGCTTTCGCGTGGACGTGCCGGTCGAGATCCTCCGGTTCGACGAGGACTCGATCGAGCAGCAGAAACGGCAGCGAGAGTCCCTGCGCGGTCGGGTCCCGGACGGTGCCCTGCCCGTGGTGCGCGAGACACGACGCGCCGTGGCGCGCGTCTCGGTCCGCGCCGCCGAGGGACGTGTGCTCGTGGTTTCCTCCGCGGGTCTCGGTCGGGATCGCGATACCGTCGAGCGGATCTCCTGGTGGGTGCTGGATGCCGATTCCGGAAAGGTCGTGGGCCAGAGACAGATCGACCTGCCGGACGGGGCCTGGTGGGTCCGGACGATCGAGTGGTTCGGAGACCGGATCTACGTGGCGGCCGAAGACGCTTCGCGTGCGGGGGAGCCGGAGGTCCTGTGTCTGGAGCGCGTGGGCCACGGTGATCGGTGATCCTCGAGGGGCCCACCGCTTCCGCCGCGGAACATCCCCACCTGGGGACGTTCCGCCGACGGCGGCCGGCCTCGCCACGGAAGAGCGGCTCTGCTACAGACCCTCCAGCCGATCGCGCAGTCGAACCATCAGGTCCATCTTTTCGTGGAGCACCGCGACGATCATCACCGAGTCCCTCTCTTCGCGCAGGGCGAACACGTAGTGATGCTCGCACCGGCAGACGCACAGCTCCGGCCTCGAGGGAATCGGACGCCGCGTGACCGTTGTTCCGGCTGCGATCGAGAGGAAGCACTGTTCGAGTGACGTCGCGTACCGATTCGCCTGGTCGACACCCCACGTTTCGGTCGTGTAGCGCGCGATCTGGAGGAGGTCGTCTACGGCGTCGGGAGACAGCCGGTAGCTAGGCATCCCGATCCGTCCCGCCATCCGGGCGGGCTCGCTCGAAGACGTCCTTCACGCTGCGATCGCTCGTGCCCTCCGCACGAGCGCGATCGATGCGCTCGTCCAGCAACGCTTCGAGCTCGGCGAGGTGGGGCGCCAGTTCGGCATCGCCGATGGTTCGGGAGAGCACGAAGTCCTTGATCGACTGACCCTTCAGGGCCGCCAGGGCCTTGAGCTTGGCGTGTTCTGCGTCCGTGACGTCGATCGAAATGCGGCGCATGCCGGTCTCCCTGCCGATGGGCTTGATCAACGTACCTCGTGACCCACATTTTGTCAATTTGATGGTCGGTGCGTCCAGGATCTCGCGGCGGGAGGCGGTCGGAGCGGACCGATCCATCCCCCTCACGTCACGACGATCCGGATCGGTCCTGGGAACAAGCCCACCGCTTCCGCAGCGGAACATCCCCACCTGGGGACGTTTCGCCGCCGCCGCCGGGTCCGGTGCTATAGAC
>CAZQHE010000014.1:40736-44665 GCA_964593155.1 uncultured bacterium | reverse complement strand
GAACGCCGGCCTGTCAAGCCGGAGGTCGCGAGTTCAAGTCTCGTCGCTCCCGCCACGTCTTCGAAGCGGCCCCTCCCACCCGGGAGGGGCCGTTCTTCGTTGCGACCGATTCCTGGGAACGCCCTTCAGGGGGGCGGAATCGTGTCCGGGTTCACAGTTTCGTCGTCTGGCGGAATCCCGGAGCCCGTGTTTACGTTTCCGCCTGAAGCAGGGCGCCCAATCCTCCACCGGGGCGTCGGTGCTTCCTGCGGGACCCTCCGGCCGATGGCGGCCGGAGGGTTCGTTCGTTCCGGGGCGTCCGCTCTGGCGTCCTGCGTCCGGTGGCACGCCGTTTCTCCACCGTTGCAGCCACTCTCACGGCGATTCGTCCGGGATCGTGGTGTCCGGTGTTGGCACCCGAGGCGTCGTGTCCTAGAGTACAGCCCGCCGGCGGTCGCCACTCCCGGGCCCGGCCGTCGGTCACCGTGGTCCCCGGCCCCCTTCACCATGGTCCGATCCCGCAGTGCTGCTGGTGTGCTCGCCGTCGTCCTCGCCGGCGGAGAAGGGCGCCGGTTGCTCCCCCTGACGCGGGACCGCAGCAAGCCGGCCGTTCCCTTCGCCGGCCGCTACCGCGTCATCGACTTCGTGCTGTCGAACCTGGTGAACTCGGGTGTCGACAGGATCTACGTGCTGACGCAGTACAAGGCCCAGTCGCTGATCGAGCACCTGCAGCGGGCGTGGATCCGCATGCAGGGGCGTGACTCGTTCCTGGTGGCCGTTCCGGCGCAGATGCAGACGGGATCGAGCTGGTACTGCGGAACGGCCAACGCCGTGCACCAGAACCTGCACCTGCTCCGCCGCTGTCCGGCCGAGGTGGTCGCGGTGTTCGGTGCCGATCACATCTACAAGATGAACGTCGGGCAGATGGTCGACTTCCACCACACGCGCAAGGCGGCCGTGACGGTGGCCGCCCTGGCGGTGCCGGTGGAGGAGGCGACGTCGTTCGGGGTGATCGAGGTCGACGACAAGGGGCGCATCGTGGGCTTCCAGGAGAAGCCGGCGAACCCGCGGCCGATCCCGGGCAACGAGAGCCACGCGCTGGTGTCGATGGGCAACTACCTGTTCGATCCCGAGGTGCTCGAGCACGCGCTGCTGCACGACGCCGACGACGACGGCAGCGACAACGACTTCGGCCGCGACGTGCTCCCGTACCTGCTCGACCGCGAGCCGATGTTCGCCTACGACTTCCGGCGCAATCGCATTCCGAGCGAGCGCGAGTTCGAACGGGCCTACTGGCGCGACATCGGGAGCATCGAGGCCTACTACGACGCCAACATGGACCTGCGGCAGGTGCAGCCGCGCTTGAACCTGTACAACTGGGACTGGCCGATCCACACTGCGAGCTTCGCCGATCCGCCGGCCAAGTTCGTCTTCGACGAATCGAACCGTCGCGGAATGGCCGTCGACTCGATCCTCGCCGGCGGCTCGATCGTTGCCGGAGGCTACGTGCGCGACAGCGTGATCGGTCGCAACGTCTTCGTCGACGCGGGAGCCCGGGTGGTCGAGTCCATCATCCAGGACAACGTCACCATCGCTCCCGGCGCCGAGATCGTGCGGGCGATCATCGACAAGAACGCGCAGATCCCCGCCGGGGCCCGGATCACGCCGGAACACGATCCGGTCGTCCCGGGTTCGATCGTCACCAGCACCGGAATCACCGTCGTTCCCCGCGCCACGCACCCCCCGGAGCACACCGCCGCCCGTGAACACTGACAAGCGCGACGCCACCGACCCCCGCGCGTGGTTCGTCTTCCACGGCCATTTCTACCAGCCTCCACGCGAGAACCCGTGGACCGACGAGGTCGAGCGCGAGCCGAGCGCCCGACCCTTCCACGACTGGAACGAGCGGATCGACGCCGAGTGCTACGCGTCGAACGCCGCCGCCCGGATCCACGACGAACGCGGCCGCATCCTGCGGATCGTGAACAACTACGAGCACGTGTCGTTCAACTTCGGGCCCACGTTGCTGCGTTGGATGGAGCGCAACGATCCACAGACCTTGCGCCGCATCGTCCAGGCCGATCGGCGCAGCGCCGCCCGCAACGACGGTCACGGCAACGCCATCGCGCAATGCTACAACCACATGATCCTGGCGCTGGCCGACCGCCACGACCAGCGCACGCAGATCCGCTGGGGAATGCGCGAGTTCGAGCACCGCTTCGGCCGGCGACCCGAGTCGCTGTGGCTGGCCGAGACCGCGGCCAACCACGAGGTGCTCGAGAGCCTGATCGACGAGGATCTCACCTACGTGATCCTGGCGCCGCTGCAGGCCGGGCGCGTCCGGGCCGAGGGAGAGACCCGCTGGCACGACGTGCGCGGTGGCCGCGTCGACCCCTCGCGGCCGTACCGCTACCGGCACCGCGACGGGTCGGGGCGCTCGATCGCCGTCTTCTTCTACGACGGGCCGTTGGCGCAGTCGGTGTCGTTCGGTGGCGCGCTCGAGGACGGCAAGAACCTCGCGCGCGCGGCCACGCACGCCTTCGACGAGGGCCGACAGCACCCGCAGCTGGTCCACCTGGCGGTCGACGGCGAGACGGCCGGCCACCACGTCGGTTTCGGCAACCTCGCCCTGGTGTGGGCGCTCGAGCTCGAGATCCCCGCCGAGGGGATGAAGGTCACCAACTACGGTGCCTTCCTCGAGGAGCATCCGCCCACCTGGGAGGTCGAACTCGACGAGGGTCCCTTCGGCGAGGGCACGAGCTGGAGTTGCGCGCACGGCGTGGGTCGGTGGATCCGCGACTGCAGTTGCCGCATCGACCCCGGCGCGCCCACGCAGCAGCGCTGGCGCGGACCGCTGCGGTACGCACTCGACCGGGTCCGAGACGGCGGACGCGAGTTCTTCCTCGAACGGACCGCCGATCTCCTGGTCGATCCCTGGGCAGCCCGCGACGACTACGTGGCCCTGCTGCTCGACGACGATCCCGTGGCCCGCGACGCCTTCTTCGAGCGCCACGCCAAGCACGAGCTGGACGCCGCGCAGCGCCAGCTCGTGCTGGGGCTGCTCGAGATGCAGCACCAGTGCATGCTCATGTACACCAGCTGTGGCTGGTTCTTCGACGACATCGGTGGTCTGGAGACGGTGCAGATCCTGCGCTACGCCGGCCGCGCACTCGAGCTGTGGGAGGAACTCGGAGGAACGTCGTGCCGCACGGCCTTCGAGCGTGAACTGTCGAAGGCGCGCAGCAACGATCGCCGGCGAGGGACCGGCGCCGACGTCTTCCGGCGCGACGCCCTGGTCGTACGCGTGACGCCCGAGCGTGTCGTGGCCCACCTGGCCATGTCGTCGCTGCTGGCGCCGCCACCCGAGGAGGGGCGCATCGCGTTGCACCGCTTCGAGCGCCGCTCCTTCCACCTGCGCGAACGTGGTGACCTGCGCCTGGTCACCGGTCACTTCGTGCTCGAACACGAGCGCACCGCGCACCGCGAGGACCTGCAGGTGGCCATGCTGCACACCGGCGCACTCGACTTCGTGACCATGGTGGCGCCTTTCGATTCCGAGGGCTTCGAGTCGATGCAGCACACGCTGCACGACGCCTTCGAGGAGAGCGATGCCGAGGCCCTTCGGCGCGAGGTGGAGACGCTACCCGGAGCGCGCCGATTCGGCGCGGCCGATCTGCTCGAGTCCGGACGGCAGGACCTGCTGCAGCTGGTCTTCCAGGAAGTGATCGACCGCTTCAGCGCTGCCTATTCGGAACTGTACGAGGAGAACCGCGAGGTCCTGCGCTCGCTGCACGAGATGGGCATGGAGCTGCCCGAGGAGCTACGCGCGGCCACGAGCTTCACCCTGCGCAAGCAGTTCGAGCGCGAGTTCCTCGAGCACGCCGACGACACCGATCCCCGGGCCCACGCCCGCGCGGTGAAGGTGGTCCGCGACGCCCTGGCGCGTGACG
>CAZQHE010000014.1:0-40726 GCA_964593155.1 uncultured bacterium | reverse complement strand
CGCGTGACGTCCGGCTCGACTCGCCGGTCGCGCGCCGGCACCTGCAGCGCATGCTCGAGGAGCGCGTGCGCGCCATGGGTGATGCCCTGCGCGAGGGCGACACGCCCGGGGTCGACGCCTCGCTGCGGCAGATCGACGACCTGCTGAGCACGGCCGAGACCATGCGCCTGCAGCTCGAGCTGGGTCCGGCTCAGCTCGCCTACCACGATGCGCTGCTCGATCCGGAATCGGCGACGGTTCCGGGCGGCGACCACGTTGCCCGCCTGGAGCGGCTGGCCGACCGCCTGGGCTTCGCGCCGGGCGTGCTCGGGGCCGCGATCGCCCGGACGAAGAAGGCGAAGAAGCCGGTCGGCAGATCGCGCCGTCCCTCGAAGGTCTGAACCCCGGCCCGGTGATTGCACGCTCGAGCGGTGCCCCGATCCGGGCCGCACGCGGCGGCGCGCGGGGTGGAGTTCCGGTGCACCGTCGTGTCGTGGCGATCATCTTCCTGTCGTTGCTGGCGAGCGTCTGGCCACACGCCGCGGTGGCCGAACACCGCGTGCGGGAGGCGCACACCCCGCGACAGGGCTGGATCCTCGGACTGGTGGTGGGCAGCGCCAGCGGCAAGTTCAGCGTGCAGCAGGGCGAGCGGAGTGCCACCTCGAGCTGGGTGGGCGGCGGCCGGGTCCTGCGCGGGCGGCTGGGATGGTTCGCCCGCAGCAACGTGCTGCTCACGGCCGAGTACGGGGTGTGGCGGCGGGCCGTGGACAGCGCCGACAGCGTGGCGGTCGAAGAAGGCGCGAGCAGTGAGCCCGGCTGGACCGAGCCCACCGACCGCTACCTCGGCTCGGCGGTGCTCGCCGCGCAGCTCTACCCGCTCGACGCCGGCTTCTCGCTCGAGGCCGGCCTGGGCTACGGGCGGGTCGCTGCCGACGTCGACGACGACACCGGAACCACGCTGACCGGCGACGAGTGGGGTGTCCTGCTGCTCATGGGCGCGGGCTGGGAGTTCGCGATCGCCCACGACGTCTCGATCGCCCTGGGCGCCGACGTGGGCCGCATCGACGCCGGCGACGGGGTCTCGGGCAATTTCGCCCACTTCACCGCCTCGTTCCACCTGCACCTGGCCGAGGGGATCCCCCACGACTGGTT
The DNA here is from genome assembly GCA_964593155.1 of uncultured bacterium. GTDB lineage: Bacteria > Krumholzibacteriota > Krumholzibacteriia > JAJRXK01 > JAJRXK01 > JAJRXK01. The sequence continues at coordinate 39,595 of CAZQHE010000014.1, read as the reverse complement.
CTGACCCGCGTTTGCGGGTCCTTTCGGCGCTCTGCTAGACTGTCATCCCCGTCGCACCCCCGGGGCCCCGACTCCATGAGCGCCACACCGACGACACCGCAGGCCACCACGGCGCCGCCGCATCCCCGGCGACCGCGCCTGAAATCGCGCAGCTACGCCCGCGCGGCCCACGACCTGCGCCGCGAACTCGGTCAGGAGCTGCCGCAGGACGAACTCAAGCGCCTGCACCGCCGCGATCCCGTGCGGCACTTCGCGATCGTGGCCCGCCAGTTCCTGCTGCTGGGCGTGTGCGTCGCGATCAGTGCCTCGACCAGCCACTGGTGGCTGTGGATCCCGGCCGCGGTGCTGCAGGGCTTCACCGTGTTCAACTTCACGGTGCTGCTGCACGAGCAGGTGCACAACGCGATCTTCGCCAAGCGCCGCCCGCGGCTGAACGCCTTCCTGGGTTGGCTGTACGCCTTCCCCAGCGGGATCAGCTCGTCACAGTTCTTCCGCTGGCACATCGATCACCACGAGAACCTGGGCAGCGACGTCGAAGACCCCAAGCGAGCGCACCTCTCGCCGAAGAAGCACACGCGCTGGTACAAGGCGCTGTACATGACGCCGGCGCTGTTCCCCATCTACTTCCGGGCGGCGAAGAAGGAGACGGCCACCTACGAGCCGGCGCTGCGGCGGAAGATCGCGATCGAGCGCTCGGTGACCATCGTCGGTCATCTGGCGATCGCGGCGGCGCTGGTGGTCTTCGCCGGCTGGGCGGTGGCGGCGCGGGTGTACTTCGTCCCGTACTTCCTGGTGTTCCCGGTGGCCTTCACGTTGAACCGGCTGGGCCAGCACTACCGGATCGATCCCACCGACCCGCGCGAGTGGAGCACGCGGGTCGACGGCAACGCCTTCTGGCACTTCGTGTTCCTGTACTCGAACTTCCACCTCGAGCACCACTACTTCCAGAGCGTGCCCTTCTACAACCTGCCCGCGCTGAACCGGCTGCTGCGGCCCTACTTCGAGAAGCACGGGATCGAGAACCACGGCTACGGCGAGATCCTGTGGGACTGGTTCGTGCGCAATCGCACGCCGCACCGGGACTGGGACCTCGAAGCCGAGACCTCGGCCCGGCCGCCGGCCACCACCGCGGTCTGAGGGCCTGCCGGAGCCCCCGGGCCCCGGAACGCGAAGAGCCCCCGTCGGTCGACGGGGGCTCCGCTGTTTCGCTGGGTTTTCGCCAGGCGCGGGCGGAAGTCAGACCTTCTCGCCGCGGGCCCGGATGTCGCGCAGGACGGTGTCGATACCGCGCTTTGAGATGGTGCGGATGCCGCGGGCGCTGACGGTCAGCGTGACCCAGCGCTTCTCCTCGTGGCTCCAGAATCGCTTCTTCTGCAGGTTCGGCAGGAAGCGGCGCTTGCTCACGTTGTGGGCGTGGCTGACGTTGTGGCCCGTGATCGGGGCCTTGCCGGTCACCTGGCAACGCTTCGACATGGTCCTGACCTCGCGGGGCACGGCCCGGCGCGGCCGGGCATGGAAACCTTCGTCCGCGACGGGGTCGCGGCACAGAACGCAAAGTGTAGCGCATTCCGGCGTCGCGGCAAGGGGGCTCAGCCCTCGAAGGGATCCTTCGGCTTGCGTCGCGAGAACTCGCCGAAGTCCTTCTCCAGCCCCTCGGTGGGGTCCTTCTTCCGACCGGCGCCCGGCATCGAGCCGAACATGCGTTCGAGGTTCTCCTGGTCGCTCTTCGAGCGCTGTTCCCACTCCTTCATCTCGCGCGAGATGCTGTCGTCGACGTCGTCCTCGCGCAGCTCGTCGAGTCGGGTGTGGTCGCCGACCCGGTAACGCACCTCGAAGGGCGACTTGATGGCCTCGAGGGCCCCGAACTGCTCCAGTCCGTGGGTCACCACGCGGACCTTGTCCTCGTGCCAGCGCAGGAGCGCGGCGATCTCGGTGTCGGTGGGCGGGTGGTTCTCGGTGTGATCGAGGACCCGGACGGCGGCCACCACGAGGTGGGCATGGGTGCGCGACGGAAGTTCGGCCATGGTCGGACTCCTCCTCTGTGGACTCGCGGGCCATGGTAACCCGCGGCGCCGGCGGCCGAAAGCCGGGCGCGGCTTGTGCCGGGGGGCGGGGCTGGTCTATCGTGACCACGTTCCAACCCCACGTTCCCACCGCGGGAACCCACGATGCTCGCGACTGCGTACATCCGGCCGATCCTGCTGTTCCTGGCCGTCGCAGGGGTCTGCGCGGCCCCGGCGCGGGCCAGCCTGTCGCTCGGCGATCACCCGCTGCCGATCGAGGGTGAGAACCTCGACGACGGGGCCCTCTTCGCGCGCATCGACAGCGTGCAGACCCGGTACGACCGGGCCGAGGAGGGCCGGCGGGGCGATCTGGCCTACCGGCTGGGACAGCTGTACCTGGCCACCGATCTGGCCAAGCACCGCCGTCGCGCCCTCGACCTGCTCGAAGAGGCCACGCACGACGGCACGAAGAGCTTCGAGGCGGCGAGCCTGCGGGCGGCGACGGCGCACCGCATGCGCTACACGGGCGACACGCTCCGATGGATCGAGGAAATCGCGTCGACCAACCCCGACGACGCGCGGGCCCACACTCTTCTCGGGCGTTTCCATTACCTCGAGGCGCGCCGGCGCATGGACACCGAGCGCTTCGAGCAGGCCCGGCGATCGTTCGTGCGCGCGGTCCAGTCCGACAACACCGACGTCGAGGCCTGGTACGGCGTCGCGGTGTCGGCCGTGGCCCTGCGCGACCACGAGCTCGCGCGGCGCGCGGCCCGCGCGCTCGGACAGCTCGAACCCGAGTCCGAGTCGAGCCTGTTCCTGGAAGGGCTGGCCAGCTACGGCCTCGACGACATGGACGGCGCCACCCGCGCCTTCGGCGAGGCCCTCGACCGCTGCGATCCGGCGGTGGCCGCGGTCTTCGAGGCCGCGACCGGTTTTCTCGACGAAATGGACCTGGCCCGTCTGGCCGAACGGCGCTTCCCCCGTGAGGTCGCGCGTCAGGCGCTGCACCGGGTGGGCGAGGATCCGACGCCGGGCGAGGAGCTCGACTGGGAGAAGGCCCTCACCGACTCGACGCTGCGCGCGCAGGTGGTGCAGGTCTACTGGAACCAGCAGAACGATCGACCGGCCCAGATCTTCAACCCGCAGCGACTACGGTACTGGTCACGGCTGGTGGAGGCCGACGTCCTGTTCGGCGATCCCGAGGCCGGACTCCGCGGCTGGGACACGCCCATGGGCGACGCGCTGGTGCGCTGGGGGCGTCCCGAGAAGACCTACTACGATTCCGGAGGACCGGGAAGCGTGCTCAGCGATCTGTCGGCGCGCGGCTTCCGGTTCTCACCCGGCGAGACCATTCCGACGAACGTTCCGATCTGGGTATGGGGTTACGAGGAACGCGGCTTCGCCTTCAGCCTGGTCTTCACCGACGAGTCGCGCAACAAGCGGTGGACCTACGGCACCGACAGCGCCTACAACGCCCAGGTCATCCGCCGGCAGCAGCCGATCTATCTGCCGCAGCCGCCGGAACCGGCCACGCCCTTCCGTCTGGCGGTGAGCCGTGCGGTCTTCCCGCGCGGTGACGACTCGGCCGTGCTCGAGACCTACATCGGTCTGCGGCCCACCGACCAGTTCGTGCTGGCCTCCTCGATCGACCCGGCCGAGAACGGGGGCGCGGGCCTCGACTCGCTGGCGACCATCGAATGGGCGGTGTACGACGAAGGCAACCGGCGGCTCGACTACCGCAAGGAGGTCGTCGACGACGACATGCGCCGCGACCTCCTGCACGGCCGCGTGGGCTGGACGAGCTCGAGCGACGTGCTCGATCCCTACGTGGTGCCGATCGGCGCGCGCCTGCCGTCGGGCCGCTACCGGGTGGCGGTCGAGGCGACCGGCCCCGGCGGGGTGGGTCGCGATGCCCTGACGCTCGAGGTCGAGGTCCCGCCCACCGAGCCGCCGTCGATCCTCGAGATGAGCGACCTGCAGCTCGCCACCGCGCTCGACGTGTACCGTCCCGGGTCGGGTGTGCCCCTGCGTTACGTGAAGTTCCGGCAGGCCGTGATTCCCGCTCCGGACCTGCGCGTGCCCGCCGCGGCGCGGGCGGTGGCCGTGTACTTCGAGGTGCGCAATCTCGGCACCGACGACATCGGACTCACCCGGTTCGACGTGACCTACGAGGTCTTCGCGAGCAACCGCGAGGTGCGCAACCTCACCGTGCTGAGCGAGGACTTCCGCCGCGAGGACCTCGAACGTATCGAGCCCATGACGATGACCTTCCTCGAGGAACGCACGGGCACTTCGGCCGAGGGCCTGGTGGTCAAGGGCACGCGGGTGGACGTCTCCGACCTCGGTCCCGGCGACTACGTGCTGGTGGTCACCGTGCGAGACCGGATCTCCGACCGCGAGGTGAGCCGCGTGTTGCCCTTCCGGAAGCGCGGGTCGTGATCGTGCGGCAGCGGCTTGCCGCGGTGCTCCCTTGCTGCTACCAAGGCGCCGACGTGTTCCGCGACGGAACACGCGGGAGTGAGTGACACCCGGTGACCGAACACACCTCGGCGGTCCGCCACAAGACCTTCTACCGCGAGCTCGAGTCCATCCTGCGTCAGATCGACGAGGAGCAGGGACTCGAGTCGATGCTCACGACCATCCTGTCGCAGATCGGCGACCAGGTGCTGGGCGCGGAGACGGGCATCTCGTCCGGACGTCTGTACCGGCGTGACCACGGCGACTACGTGATCGTGCGCAGCTTCGGCGCCCGCGGCCGCGCGCTGCTGGGCGAGCGCGTGCCGTCGAGCTATCCGATCGTCACCGAGCTGAGCCACGAACGGGTCACCTACACCTTCCCCGACGACGAGCGCTTCGACCGCGACATCGAGGGCCGACTGGGCGTCCAGACCTCGGCGGCCTTCGCCCTGGATCCGGATCGGGAGTACATCGCGGCCTTCGGGATCGAAGAGGGCGCCGACGTCAACGAGGTCATGCTCACCCTGAACACGCTGCGCTACGCGATCGCGCACCGGTTGAAGGAGCTGAGCCTCGAGGGGCAGATCCGCGAGGCCAAGGACATCCAGCTCAGTCTGCTGCCCCGGACCACGCCGCCCTTCGAGGGTTTCGAGCTGGCCGGTGTGTCGGAACCCGCGGAAACCGTGGGCGGGGACATCTACGACTTCCTGCCGGTGGGCGAGCACCTCATGGGCGTGGCCGTGGGCGATGCGTCGGGACACGGACTGCCCGCCGCCCTGCAGGCGCGCGACGTGGTCACCGGCCTGCGCATGGGCGTGGAGAAGGACCTGAAGGTCGCCTCGGTGATGCAGCGGCTGAACCGGGTGATCCACCGCAGTGGCCTGACCAGCCGCTTCGTCAGCCTGTTCTACGGCGAGCTCGAACCGAGCGGGAACTTCGTGTACGTGAACGCGGGCCACGATCCGGGGCTGCTGCTGCGGGCCGACGGACGCACCGAGCAACTGCGCAGCACGGGGATCGTGATGGGCCCGCTGGCCGACGCCAAGTACCGGCGCGAGCTGGTCCGCATGGACCCCGGCGACGTCCTCCTGCTGTACACCGATGGGGTGGTCGAGCGCACCCGCCCCCTCGACGACGAGGAGTTCGGCCTCGAGCGCTTCGAGGAGGTCACACGTCGTGCCCTGGCCGACGGAGCCGCTCTTGCCGAGATTCCGGGGACGATTCTGGCGGAGCTGCGTTCCTTCGGGGAGGAGCAGCCCTGGTCCGACGACGTGACGGTGGTTCTCATTCGCCGTAACAAGTGATTTGACAGCATCTTGGGCCACGAGTCGCCCCTGGTGGCGATCAGTGGCGCTTGGTGGCCGTGCATCACAACAGTGTTGTGGTCGGGCCGGGTCCCGTTGGCCTAATTTCAGTCACGGTATCCCGGAAGGGTCCGGGGTACCGACGATCCCGCTGGGATCGTGAGGAGGCCCTCCGCGTGGAGTTCGGACGACTCTTGCCGTTCTGGGGTGCCACAGCTCTCTACGGGGTCTCGCTCGGGTTCTACGTCCAGTGGTTCCGGGCGGGGGCGGCCGACGTGGGACGGCGCGCGAGCGCGGCCCTCTGGGTGGCCGCGGCGGTACACCTGCTGGGTCTGGCCATGCTGGGCTTCGGCCGGGGTTTCGGGCCGCCCACCGGACTGGGCGAGTCGCTCTCGCTGGTCGCCCTGTCGACGGTCCTGGTCTACCTGTACCTGGAGGCCCGGGGGAACGAGCGCGGTCTCGGTCCCTTCGCCCTCGTGCTGGTGGTGGCCTTCATGATCAAGGCGAGCACCGTCGGACCGGCCCAGGAGGTCGAACCGCTCCTGCGCGAACACCTGTACGGCCCGCACGCCTCGGCGATCATCCTCGCCATGAGTGGCTTCGCGATCAGCGCAGTGTTGTCGGTGGCCTATCTGGCACAGTACCGCCAGCTGCGCGACAAGAAGCCCGGTCTGCTGCTGCGCCGCCTGCCTTCGCTGCAGGGACTCGACGGCATGACCCGGCGCGCCACGCGGCTGGGATTCGTCTTCCTCACGATCGGCATGGTTCTCGGTTCGTTGCTCGCCCATCGCGCCTGGGGCGAGTACTGGAGCTGGGACCCGAAGCAGTGCGTGACGCTGCTCACCTGGATCCTCTACGGGGCGGCCATGCTGTTGCGCCGTCGCCGTGATTGGCAGGGGGAGCGCGTGGCGGCGAGCAATCTCGTGGCCTTTTCCTCGGTGGTGGTGGGGATCGTCCTCATCTCCTGGTTCTTCGACACGGCGCATCGATTCGGGGTGAGTGCCTCGTGATCTGCCTGCTCGGACAGAACCACCGGACGGCACCGGTCGAGCTGCGCGAGAAGCTCGCCGTGACGCCCGAGAAGCGCGACGCGCTGGGCGAGATGCTCCTGTGCGACCGCTTCATCACCGAGAGCGCGGTCCTGTCGACCTGCAACCGCATGGAGATCTACGCGGTCAGCGACGATCCCCATCGCGGCCGCGACCGGATCGACGCCATGCTCGCCGAACTGCACGGCGTGCCGGCGAACAGCTGGACCGACACCCTGTACTTCCGCGAGGAGGACGACGCGGTCCGTCACCTCTTCCGCGTGGCCAGTGGTCTCGACTCGATGGTCCTCGGCGAGGGCCAGATCCTGTCGCAGGTCCGCGACGCGCACGACTGGGCCAAGGACCACGCCCTGTCGCGCGAGGTGCTCCACCGGGCCTTCGACGAAGCCGTTGCCTGCGGCAAGCGCGTGCGCACGGACACACAGATCAGCGAGGGCGCGGTCTCGGTCGCGTCGGCGGCGGTCAGCCTGTCGCGCAAGATCTTCGACGACCTGGCCGACCAGTCCGTGTTGTTGATCGGCGCCGGCGACACGGGCGCGCGCACCGCGCGCCATCTGCAGATGTTCGGCGTGCGCGATCTGCGCGTGTGCAATCGCACGCGCTCGCGCGCCGAGACGCTCGCCCACGAACTGAACGCGTCGGTGGTGCCCTGGGACCAGCTCGACGACCACCTCAGCGAGGTCGGCATCGTCGTCACCGCGGTCCATTCGCCCGATCCGGTCCTGACCGAGCCGCGGGTGAAGGCCGCCCTGAAGGAAGCCGGCCGCCGTACCCTGTTCGTGATCGACCTCGCGGTGCCGCGGAACGTGCACGACGACGTGGCGAAGATCCCGGGTCTGTTCGTCTACGACGTCGACGACCTGCAGAAGCTCGTTCTCGACGACGAGGACAGCCGACGCGCGGAGGCCCTGAAAGCCGAGGAGATCGTCGACGACCAGGTGCGTCACTTCGTGCAGTGGTACCGTGCGCGAGCAGCGGTGCCCACGCTGAACGACCTGCGCAAGCAGCTCGAGTGCGTGCGCCAGGCCGAGGTCGAGGCGATCCGCAACAAGCTCGGCGACGACGCCGACCTCGAGCTGGTCGACCGCGTCACGCGTCGTCTGCTGAACAAGGTGCTCCACTGCCCGACCACCGAACTCAAGCGTCGCGTGCTCGAGAGCGACCCCGACGAGCAGCTGCGCGACTTCCGCTCCCTCTTCGGTCTGGAGCCGCGGGAGCGCCGGTGAGCGCCCCGCTCGCCGGACTGCGCGTCTGGCTCACCCGCCCCGAACCCCACGACACCGCATCGGCCGCCGCGTGGAGCGAACGCGGGGCGCAGGTGGTCGTCGCGCCGACGGCGATCGTCGAACCCCGTGCGCTCGACGACGCCGACCGTGCGCGGATCGCGGCACTCGACTCTCCGTGGATCGTGCTGCCGAGCCCCCGGGCGGTGACCAACCTGGTTCTGTCCTTCGACGTGCGACGGGCCGACGGCGTGCCGTGGCCGGTGGCGGCGATCGGCGAGGCGACGGCGGAACGCGCTCGTGCGGCCGGCTTCGACCTGCGTCACGTGGGCGCACACGCGACCGGGGAAGCCTTCGCCCGGGAACTCCTGGAACGTGCCGACGCTCCGCGGTCGTTCGTGCTCGCCAGCAGCGACCGTCGGCGCGAAGCACTCGGGCGGGTGCTGCGCGAGGCGGGACGCGACGTCCTCGACGTGGTCGTCCACCGGACCGTGGTGACCGACGGCCTGCCCGCCACGGTGCGTCCCGTCCTCGAAGGGCTGGACGTCGTGGCCTTCTACAGCCCGTCGGCGGTGGAGTTCGTCGGCACGACGGAGCCGGCCGAGCGATCACGCGTGCTCGCGTTGACCGCCGCGTGCATGGGATCGACGACCGCCGACGCCGCGCGTGCGGCGGGCTTCGGGACCGTGCTCGCTCCGGCGGCGCCGGGCGAGCCTGCGATGCTGGACACGGTGGAGGCATGGCGACAGCGGTCGTGAACGATTTCACGCCGGCCGTTCGCGGGTGCGACGCCCGCTCCGATCCCCGTGAACCGCCGCGAAACGACGATTCGTGGCGCCGATCACGCTTCCACTGCAGTCGTGTCTCAAGCTCGATGAACGTTTTGACGATTCCTGCCTTCGAGGTGCGACACGTCCGTTGTCGCGGTGTTCCGAACGTCGTGGGGCGCACGGCTGCGGCCGTCGACCCGCGTGCAGGCGAGGATCGTCCACCATGCCCAACACCGTCGTCGTCGACCCGGTCAGCCGTATCGAAGGTCACCTGAAGATCCGTCTCGACGTCGAAGGGCGCCGAGTCGTCGCCGCCCGCAGCTCGGGCGAGATGTTCCGGGGCTTCGAGCAGATCCTCACCGGGCGCGATCCCATGGACGCCCAGCTCGTCACGCAGAGGATCTGCGGGGTCTGCCCGATCTCGCACGGCATCGCCGCGAGCATCGCGCAGGAACAGGCCTACGGCGTGCGTCCCCCGCGCAACGGACGGATCCTGCGCAACCTGCTGCTGGTGGCCAACACCCTGCAGTCGCACATCGTCCACTTCTACCAGCTCGCCGCACTCGACTTCGTCGACGTGACGGCCCTGCTCGACTACGACGGCGACGATCCCGACACCGTCGCCCTGGCGCGCTGGGCGCGCGAGGAACTCAACAGCGGAACACCGCATCCGGTGGCGCCGTTGCTGCCGCGTCCGGACGGGACCTACCTCTCGGGCGTGACTGCCAACGTGCGCGCCCTGCAGAACTACGGTGCCGCCCTCGGCATGCGGCGCACACTGCACGAGATGATCGCACTGTTCGCGGGGAAGATGCCGCACGCCAACGGCCTGGTACCGACGGGCGTGACCGGCGGCGTCGACGTGCGGCGTGCCGAGGCCTACGCCTCGCGTCTGCGCGAGGTGCGCGACTTCGTCCACCATGCCTGGGTCGACGACGTCGTCGCGCTCGGGCGCGCCTTCGACGAGTACTTCGAACTGGGCCGCGCGGGCGACGACCTGATGGCCTACGGCGGGCTCGAACTCGACGATGGTTCGACCTTCTACCCGCGCGGGGTGATCCTCGACGGACGGCCGGTGGAGTTCGACGACACCCGCATCACCGAGGACAACCTCCACTCCTACATCGACGGCGCCTCGGGCGTGCACCCGACGTCCGGCGAGACGCGCGCGCACGAGCACAAGCAGGGTGCGTACTCGTGGATCAAGGCCCCGCGTTACGACCGGCGTCCGGTGGAGGTCGGTCCGGCGGCGCGCCTGCGGGTGGCCACGGCCGTGGATCCGGAACACCCGATGGTGCGGCACGCGGAGCGACTGCTGGGACGCCTGGGTCACGATCCGAGCGATGCCAACACCGCGATGGGCCGTCACGTAGCGCGCCTGGCCGAGAGCCTCGCGCTGATCGAGGCAGCCGAGGGCTGGCTCACCGAACTCGAGCCCGGGGCGCGCACGACCGCACCCTTCGAGATCTGCGACGAGGGCCGTGGCGTGGGCCTGGTCGAGGCACCGCGTGGTGCGCTCGGCCACTGGATGTCGATCCGCGACCGGCGCATCGACGCCTACCAGTGCGTGGTGCCGACCACCTGGAACTGCTCGCCCGCCGACGACGACGGCGTCGAGGGCCCGGTCGAGGCGTCGCTGCGTGGCGTCCGGGTCGCCGATCCCGACCACCCGATCGAGGCCATGCGGATCGTGCGTTCGTACGACCCCTGTCTCGCCTGCGCCGTCCACTGAGGAGAGGCCACGATGAGTCACGGCATCGGCACCGACGAACGCATCACCCGTCGACACTTCCTCGAGGTGGCCGCCAAGCTCTCGGTCGCCTTCGGGCTCGCCCCCTCGGTGGTGCCCGACCTGGCCGAAGCGGCGGAGAACCTCTTCGAAGGACGCGCGCCGGTGGTCTGGCTGCAGGGCCAGTCGTGCAGCGGCTGCAGCATCTCGCTGCTCAACAGCGAGGACCCCGGCCCGCTGGAGCTGATCACCCGCCGCGTCGCGCTCAAGTACCATCCGACCCTGTCGGCGGCCACCGGCGCGCCGGGGATCGAGATCGTCGAGAGCTGGATCGCCGGAGACCGGCCCTTCGTGCTGGTGGTCGAGGGAAGCCTGCCCGAGACGCTCGAGTCGGCGTGCACGGTCGGCGATCGGCCACTCCGCGAGCTCGTCGTGCGCGCGGCCGACCGAGCACACGCCGTGGTCGCCGCGGGCACCTGCGCGGCCTTCGGTGGCATCCCCGCCGCCGCGGGCAATCCGACCGGCGCGCGCGACGTACCCGCGGTGCTGGCGGCCGCGGGTGTGACCACGCCGCTGCTCCGCGTTCCCGGGTGCCCGCCGCATCCGGACTGGATCGTGGGCACGCTGCTGCACCTGATCCGGGTCGGTCTGCCGAAGGTCGACGAACTCGATCGGCCGGTGGCGTTCTACGGGCGGCTCGTGCACGACCAGTGTCAGCGCTTCGCCGACTACGAGCGTCAGTTCTTCGCACGGGACTCCGGCGAGCCGGGTGGCCTGTTCAAGCTCGGCTGCCTGGGCCCCGTGACCCTCGCCGACTGCGAGGTCCGTCTCAGGAATTCAGGGGCGGGCAGCTGCATCAATCGGGACGCTCCGTGCGCCGGCTGCGCCGGCGAGGCCTTCGCCCGTGACGATCGAATCGCCCTGACGCGCTTCGGGGAGCGCCCCGGACCGGACGACGACGGAGAGGGGCACGCACGATGAGGCTCCACGTCAAACTCGCACTCATCCTGACCGGCTCGATGGTGGTCCTGCTGTCGGGGGCGCAGTTCTGGCAGGTGCGCCAGGAGATCGCCCGGTTGGAGCAGCAGTCCGACGAGGCGATCGCTCGGCTGCTCGACTACGAACGAGCGAACGCCACGAACGTGGCGCGCGCCGCGAAGTTCGCGGTTGCCGGATCGCTCGAGCGCGGCGAGATGGAGAAGTTCGCCCGGGCGCTCGACGCCCAGCGTTCGATCGAGGGACTCGTCGAGTTCAGTCTGTTCAGCCAGGGCGGGAAGGTCGTGAACTCGACCGACCCGTCGCGCCTGGGCGCACCCTTCCCCGACGAGCACTTCGAACGCTCGACCTTCGAGACCCAGATGTCCGAACGGCCGGATCGACTGGAGCTGTTGAGCGTCGAGCCGATCGAACCGGATTGCCGTCGTTGCCATCTCGACTGGCCGGAATCGGGGTTCGGCGGTGCACTGTACATGGCCTTCTCGCGCGACGCCGTACTCGCGGCGAAGAAGGACGCCGCCGAGAGCATGGCGACCGCCCGCACCGAGGCGATCCGCAGCGGATCGATCCTGGTGGTCGCACTGTGCGTCGTGCTGGCCCTGCTGGTGCACGTGTTCCTCGGGCGTCCGCTCTCGCGCTTCATCGGGATGCTCGATCATTTCCGCGACGCACCGGAGGACCTCACCTACCGCATTCCGGTGACCCGGCGCGACGAGATCGGCCGATTGGCCGAGACGCTGAACGCCTTCCTCGAGCAGGTGCACCGGATCGTCGAGCGGGCGGCGACGGGCGCGGCCCGCGTGCGCGAGCACAGTTCGGAGATCGCCACCATCAACGAGTCGATGGCCGAGAAGATCGAACAGCAGCGCTCGCGCACCACGCAGATCGCCGCTTCGACCGAGGAGATGGCGGCCACGAGCCGCGAGGTGGCCTCGCAGGCCTCGGCCCTGCAGCAGACCTCGACCGACGCGGGCGACCGGGCCCGCGAAGGGGGCGAGGTCGTGTCGCAGGCCGTAGAGTCCATGCGCGATCTCGCGGCCACGGTGAGCGGCGCGTCGTCGCTGGTCGACGAACTCGACGAGCACTCGCGTGGGATCAGCGGTGTGGTCGAGTTGATCGACTCGATCGCCGGGCAGACGAACCTGCTGGCCCTGAACGCGACGATCGAGGCCGCCCGCGCCGGCGAGCACGGGCGCGGCTTCGCGGTGGTGGCCGAGGAGGTCCGCGCCCTGGCCCAGCGGACCCAGGAGGCGACGGAGAACATCTCGCGTTCGATCGCGCAGATGAACGACGGCACCCAGCGTTCGGTGACCGAGATGGGCAAGGGGGCCGACGTGGCCGACGACGTTCTCGCGCTGGCCGAGCGGGCGGGGACGTCTCTGGCCGAGATCAACGCCGGCGTGGCCTCGGTGACCGAGGCGATCGGCAGCATCTCGACGGCCGCCGAGCAGCAGTCGGCAGCGACCTCGGAGATCGCGACCACCGTCGATGCGATCGACGGGGCGACACGCGAGCACAACGAGGGCGCGCAGACCTCGGCGGCCACGTCGCGCTCGTTGCTCGACGATGCGGCGTCGCTCGAGGAGGAGATCCAGCGCTTCCGGATCTGAGGCGTGGGAACGGATCGTCCCGGGCGCCCGCCGCCCGGTCTTGCCGACCCCGCCCCGCGCAGCGAACTTCTCGGCTCGCCGGTGACGCCGGCGTTCCCCGCACCCGCGAGCCGTGCAATGTCGCCGAGCCCGTCCTCCGCCGCCCCGCCGGGCCAGCCCGCCCACGGCGAGTTCATCGCGATGATCGCGCTGCTGGTCTCGCTGGTGGCGCTGTCGATCGACGCCATGCTGCCCGCCCTGCCGCACATCGGCGCCGACCTCGGAGTGACCGACGCGAACCGGACCCAGCAGGTGATCACCACGCTCATGGTGGGCATGGCCTTCGGCCAACTGCTCTACGGGCCGATCTCCGACAGCACCGGCCGCAAGCCCATGGTGTTCTCGGGCCTGGTGATCTTCGCGGTGGGCTGCCTGCTGTCGCTCTTCGCGCAGAGCTTCACGACCATGCTCGTCGGACGCTTCCTCCAGGGACTGGGCGTGGCCGGTCCGCGCAGCGTTTCGATGGCCCTGATCCGCGACCTGTACGCCGGACGCGCCATGGCCGAGATCATGTCGACGATCATGTCGGTGTTCATCCTCGTGCCGATCCTGGCGCCCTTCCTGGGGCAGGCCGTGCTCGCGGTGGCCGACTGGCGGGCGATCTTCACGGTGTTCCTGCTGCTCGGGGTGGGTGTGGCCACGAGGTTCTGTCTGCGTCAGCCCGAGACGCTAACGCCGTGCAAACTCCACCCTCTGTCGTTCGCCGAACTCGGCCGCAGTGCGGCGATCGTTCTGCGCCAGCGGTGTGCGATGGGATTCACGGTGGCGGCCGGCGTGTCTTCGGGGGCGTTCATCGGCTACCTGAGTTCGTCACAGCAGATCTTCGTGGGGATCTACGGCGTCGGCGATCTGTTCGCGGTGTACTTCGGACTGGTGGCGGCGTCGATCGGCGTGGCCGCGCTCGTGAACCGGCGCCTGGTGTCGCGGCACGGCATGTTCCACCTCACGCGCCGGGCCCTGGAGACGATCTCGGTGCTGTCGCTGGCGTACCTGGCAGTCACGCTGGCCTACGGGGGGATCCCGCCCTTGGTCACGCTCATGTTCTACCTGCTGGCGACCTTCTTCTTCGTCGGCATCGTCTTCGGCAACATCAACGCCCTGGCCATGGAGACGCTCGGTGACGTGGCCGGGGTGGGGGCGGCACTGGTGGCGTCGTTGTCGCTGGCGATCGCAGTGGCACTGGGTGGGGCCATCGGGCAGATGCTGGACGGAACGCTCGTGCCCTTCGTCGGCGGCTACTCGGTGCTCAGCGTGTCGGCGCTGGGAATCCTGCACTGGGCGGAGCGGGGGCGGCCGGCGGCGCGGACGTCGACGGTCGTGGCCGGCGTGGTCGAGGAGCGAACCTGACGCGCGGCGTTGCGCGGTGCGCGGCGTGTTCGTGATCGTGTGAATCGCGCGTCGTCGCGCCGACTCAGAACGTTCCCTCGGGCAGCCGGGCGTACACCACGAAGCAACTCAACAGGAAGAAGGTCGTCGCGGGCACGTACTTGTGGAACGGGTCGCCTGCCTTGGCGTGCATGGCGATGGCGCCGCCCATCAGCACGACCAGCGCGATGCCCCCGGCGAGTGCCGTCATCGGGATCCAGAGGCCGATGATCAGAAGAGCTCCGCTGAGCAGTTTGAGCACGCGCACGACGTTGCGGAACCAGTCGGGCAGTCCGTACACGCGGAACTCCTCGACCATCGTCGTGGCGTCGCCGCCGCGCGCGCGCTGCGGCTTGTCGTAGCGGATCAGCCAGACGTCGACCATCGCCGCGGCGATGAAGAGCTGGACCACGATGAGCAGGATCTCCATGACCGTCTCCTTGCCGAGGGTGTTCGGTCGACACGCAGCATCGGTCGCGTGTCGTGGGGTCGTCAAGCTCGATGCCCGAGCGGGGGGAGGCGTGGTCCGGATGCATCATCGTCCTCCGCTGTCCGCGGGGGGTATGCTGACGGCGGTCGTCACGATCGATCATCGCTCGCGCCCGTGACCCGCGGGGGCGCGTGGTGCGGGCTCCGTCGGGGAGATCCGCCATGGCTCGTCGTACCGCGCCGACTTCGCGTTCGCTGTTGGTCCTGATCCTTCTGACGACGTTGCCGACGGGGCGGGCTTTCGCCGTTCCGGGCGACGCCGATTCCCTGGAAGTCGCTGCACGGTGGGCCATGGGGCCGGCGCAGGCGGTCCACGCGGCCGTGGATCTGTTGCTGGTGGGCGAGGGCTCGCGCGTGCGGGTGTTCGACAACTCCGATCCCGACGCGCCGCGGTTGCTGGGTCGGGTGCGAGTGCACGGGGTCGTGCTCGGAATCGACCGTGCCGGGGACCTGGCCGCCGTGGCCGCCGACCGCGGTGGACTGCGACTGATCGATCTGAGCGATCCGGGTGCTCCCCAGGAGATCGGTGCCTCGGTCACCGACGGCGTGGCCCACGCCGTGCGGCTCGTGAACGGACGGGCCGTGGTGGCCGAGGGAGTCGCGGGTCTGCGCGTGTGCGATCTGAGCGATCCGTCGAATCCCGTCGAACTGGGTGCCTACACCCACGACCTGTATCCCATCGACGTCGCCGTGGTGGGGGATCGCGCCTACGTGGCCGACAACGCCGAGAGCGCGATGAAGGTCTTCGACGTGTCCGACCCGGCGGACATCCGGCTCGAGCACACCGTGGCGCTCTCGTACACGCCGATGGCACTCGACGCCGACGGAACGCGGGCCGTGGTCGTGGACGACTACACCGGCATCACGGCCTTCGACCTCGCCCCGCCCTCGGCTCCGGCGCTCGCCGCCGGCGACTGGTTGCCCAGCACGGGGCACGACGTGAGGATCGACGGCGACCTGGCCTTCGTGGCGCAGGACCTGGGCGGTCTGAGCGTGGTCGATCTCGACGCCGCCAGCGGGCTTCCGGTGCTCGGCGCCGTGGGCACCACGGGGGACGGCCGGGGCGTCGCGGTTCTCGGCGAGCGGGCGCATCTGGCCGACGGCTTCGGCGGAGTGCGGACGATCGACGTTTCGACGCCGGCCAGCCCCGTGTCGATCTGGTCGCAGGACGGCGTCGGAGAACTCCGCAAGGTGTGCACCGAGGGATCGGTCGGCTACGTCGTGGATCCGCGTCACGGTCTGCACGTCCTGCGTTCGACCGCGGCGGGAGATGCGCTGCACCTGGCCACGGTGGAGATCGCCGGCGGTCCGCAACAGCTCGACGTGGAGGACGGCGTGGCCTATGTGGCGGCCGCCGAGACGGGCGTGGTGATCGTCGACGCCTCGCTGCCGCATCGTCCCCAGGTGCTGGGAACGATCGAGCTGCCCGAGTACGCCCTGGGGTCGGGGGCGGTCGGCGTTTCGGTCGACGGGGACCGGCTGGCCGTCGTCGATCGGTACTGGGGCCTGTACGTCTTCGACGTCACCGACCCCGGCGCGCCGGTGGAGATCGGTCGCCTGGGCACGATCGCCTTTCCCCGCGACGTGCTCCTTCACGCCGACCACGCCTACGTGGCCGACCGTGACGGTCCGGTACGGGTGATCGACGTGACCAGCATGACGACCGTGGGCTATGCCTCGCTCACCGGGACCAACTACGACCTCGAACTCGACGGCGACCGCCTGTACGTGGCCAGGGACTGGCGCGGGATCACCGTGCTCGACGTGAGCGACCCGACGGTGCCGGCCACGGTCGACCTGATCGACACACCGGGGGGTGCCCAGGATCTGTCGGCGTCGTCCCCATGGCTGTACGTGGCCGACGGATTGCGCGTGCGCGCCTACGACACGAGCGATCCCGCCGAGGTCGTCGAGGTCGCTCACTTCGAGTGCGACGACTTCGCCATCGGCGTGTGTGCGGCCGGACGCACCGTGCACGTGGCCGGATGGGAGGGAGGCTGGTACCAGCTGGACAACCTGTTGCAGCCGGTCGCCGTGCGTCCACCGGGAAGCGCGGTCGACGGGCTGCGCCTGCGTGTGGCTCCCAATCCATTCAACCCCCGGACGACGTTCGTCGTCGATGCACCGGGACCGGGACGCTTGGTGGTCGATGTGTTCGATGCGAGCGGTCGGCGGGTCATGGGTCGGTCGCAGGCACTGTCCGCAGGTGGGCGCGTCGAGATCCCCTGGTCGGCACGTGACGACCAGGGGCGTCCGTTGGCCAGCGGCGTGTATCTCGTGAGGGTGATCCATCCGACCGGCGAGCAGGTGCGGCGGGCGGTGCTGGTGCGATAGGTGCCCTCGGTGCGCGCACGCGCACAGGGGTGTTCGCGGTAGAGCACGCGGAAGTGACTCCGTCGGCAACTTCCCGACGTTCCGCGATCGCGCGGAAACGCTGCTCCGAGGCCGCGAACGTCCCGATTCCGTCCTGTGGGCGCTCGGCACGCCGCTCCTGGCCCACGACTCGCAAGAATCGGACGGTGAAGTTCTCGCCGGTTCCGAAGGGTGTTCGATGGTCGACCTCTTCGCCGGTCGTTGCCGTGGTCGTGTGGGAACGCGGCGCGTGCGCATCTCCGAGGAAGCGAGTCATGGACCGTCTTCGATTCCCCGTCTTCGTCCGCAGGACGGAAGCGTTCGCCGTTGTCTTGGCTTCGATCCCGTTCACGCTCACCCCGCTGGTGGTGCCGGAGGCATGTGCCGCGGGCGTCGACGAGCGCGCCTGGGCGTACCTCGAGGTCGTGGGCGGCGTCGGTCTCGTGTCCATGGAGGACGCCGATCAGCTCGTCGGTCAGCTCGACGGTGATCCTGCGTACGAAGACTTCGCCCTGGACGGCTTCCGTTCCTACGAGCGAACGCTCGGCATCCGGGTGGGGACGGAGGTCACGCGGCGCTGGTCGGTCGATCTCTCGTGGTTCCTCGACCGAGACGGGGTCGAACGCGAACGGTGGTGGTTCTTCGATCCCGACCTCCCCCTGGCCCCGCTCGACCTCCGTTTCCGGACCCTCGAGGCACGTGTGTCGTACGCCGCGTTCGTGCCGGCGCCGGAGCACCGCTTCCGCCTGGGCGGGAGTGCCGGCGTCTTCTTCGTCGACGGCGAGGTCGATCTGACGGGCACGGAGTTCGGGGGGGACACGCTCGGCGACGTGTCCGGGACTGCTCCGCAGTGGAGTGGGTTCGCCGGATACGACTTCGTGTCGGCGGAGAACTGGTCGCTGCACCTCACCGCGGGTTACCGCGCGCGTGTGGTCGATCAGCTCGATCTCTCCGGCGGGGGGGGCGTGGTCCCGGACGCCAACGGGAATCCGCTCGAGATCGATCGGTCCGGTCCGTTCCTGCAGATGGGCATCCGGTATTCCCACCGCGGGTGGGGGGACGAGGCGAGGTGATGCGCGGCGGAAGCGTCCGGGTTCCAGAGCGGAACGTCCACAGGTGTCAAAGATTTGGACGCAGGTCGCGAACTGCGCGGAGCGCTGCGCGACCCGCGACCCTGCGATCCCCTACGCCGTCCCCGGCACCGTGAACCCCGCATCGGCGACCGCGCGTTCCACGGTCCGTCGATCCACCGCGCCCTGCACCACCGCCCGGCCGGGTTCGAGCTCGACGTTCACGCCGGTCACACCCTCGGTGCGGCGCAGCGCGCGTTCGAGGTTGGCCACGCAGTTGTTGCAGGTCATGCCCTCGACCGACACCTCGACCGATGCGCCGTCGGCCTCGTCCTGTGGCTCTGCGAAGAAACCCCCGAGACGGCGCCGCAGGTCGTCGAAGGCGAACCAGGCCATCAATGCGAGCAACAGGACCGCGCTCGCAACGCTCCACCAGGTCGTGTGCTCGTGCATGTGCAGGGGCCCTTCGACGCTCGAGGTGACCAGCGACTCGAAGAGCAGGCCCGCGCCGATGCTGCCGCCGATGATCGTCACGAGGTAGGCGGTGAGCGAGCGCAGACCGAGTCCGCGGTACACCGCACCGATGGTGGCGACGTTGGTCGCGGCTCCGGCCATGAGGAACACGAGCGCCGCGCCCGTGGGCATGCCGCTGGCGACGAGCGCGGCGGCGATGGGCACCGAGGCGGTGGCGCACACGTACAGCGGCAGCGACACCGCCAGTGCGGCGAGGATCGGCACCACGGCACCGGCCTCGGCCAGTCCGGCGAAGAAATCGTCGGGGACGAAGCTGGTGATCAACGCCGAGGCGATGATGCCGAAGGCGAGCCAGTGCCAGATCGAGCGCAGGATGTCGAGCGCGTGGTCGACCATCGCGCGCGGTCCGCGCGATCCTCCGCCGGTCGAACACGCGGCGCCCGTGGCGTCGGCGGCCGCGGCAGGGGTCGAACGATCGGCGATCCATCCGCCCACCAGACCGGTGACCGCGGCTGCGGCGACCTTGAAGATCGCGAAGGGCCAGCCGAGGAACGACGCGCTCACGAGGATCGAGTCCACACCCGTCTGCGGCGTGCTGATCAGGAAGCCCACCGACGCGCCGTTGCTCGCCCCGTCCTTCTTGAGTCCGAGTCCCGTGGGAATGACGCCGCACGAGCACAGCGGCAGCGGCACGCCCAGCACCACGGCCTTGGCCACGCCGGCGCGTCCGCGCAGGTGGCGCCCGACGAAGTCCGGCGGCAACAGCCCGTGCAGCAGGCCGGCGATCGCCATGCCCAGCAGCAGCCACGGGGCGAGTTCCAGGGTGATCTGCCAGAGTGCTTCGAACATCATCGGGCTCCGATCCGGCTGTAGCGCGCGAACACGTCCATGAGCTCGTCGACCTTCTCCTGGCGGTCGTCGTCGTCGCCGTGCTCGAAGGCGTCGCTCACGCAGGTCTCGATGTGCTTGCCCAGGATCACCTGTCCGGTCGCCCCGAGCGCGCCCTGCGCCGCCGAGATCTGCATGAGCAGATCGACGCAGTAGGCGTCCTCGTCGACCATCCGCCGCAGCGCGGCCAGCTGACCTTCGACCCGCCGCAGCCGGGCCCGGACCTTCTTCTTCGTCGTGTCGTCGAGCATGGTGGCCTCTCCGATACCCCGAGGGGTATCTAGGATACCTAGAGGGGGTATGGATCGCAAGGGGCGCGCGTCGGGCACGGGCGGGTCGGCGCGTGCGGGTCGCTTGCGAGCAGGTCCCCGTTTCCAGTGCGGAACATCCCCAGGTGTCAGCCACAGTGAGCACGTCCGGCGCGGGAATACGGGTTCCGCCGCGGACTGTCCGACGCTCGCCATTTCCGCTGACCGCGTTCCAGACCTGGCTCGGGCGTCTGCTCGCCGGGAATCGGAGCGAGGACAGCCACCTTGCCGGAGGGGCCGTTCTCCTCTCTTCGCCGAACACTCTGCGGTACAGTCACGACCGCGACTTCTTCCACGACAGCGAGGAGCGCGTCGCCACTGCCTTCGCCGCTGATCGAGCGACGCTCGTCGAGGCCGGTTGCAGCGTCGAGGAAGAGATCAGCCAGCCCGGCTACGTGCGCGCGATCGTGCGGCGACTGAAGTGCTCGTGGTTGCAGGCACTGGACGAGGCGGAGGACTTCGTGCGATCCCGACCACCGCAGGAGGCGGGTTGCCTGTACTTCGATCCGCAGACCCGTCGGTTCTTGCAGCCGGGGCCGGACGGCGAGACCGTCCCGCACTTCGGGCGCCCGGGCGACGTGCTTCCGCGGCTGCTCGACGGGAAGTGAAGCCTCCGCTTCCGCTGCGGCAGTGCGGCGTTCCACCGCGGAACATCCCCACCCGCGCGCGCCTCACTTCCACCGCGGAAGCCGCCCCACGCACACTCCCATTGGCCCCATCCCCCACCCCGACCTATTCTCCCCACGCCATGCGCATCGAAGAGATCTTCTACAGTATCCAGGGCGAAGGAACACGCCGCGGGCGGCCGTGCACCTTCGTGCGCTTGGCGGGGTGCCCGCTGCGGTGCGTGTGGTGCGACACGGCCTATGCCTTCGGGGCGGGGACGGAGCGCTCGGTCGACGCGGTGCTGCACGAAGTGCGAGCGCATCCGACGCCGCTGGTGTGTGTCACCGGCGGGGAGCCCTTGGCGCAGGCGTCGGTGCACGAGCTCATGACGCGGCTGTGCGACGAGGGCTTCGAGGTCGTCCTCGAGACGAGCGGGGCGCTCGACGCGCGCGCGGTCGACCAGCGGGTGGTGCGGATCCTCGACCTCAAGGCGCCGGGCAGCGGCGAGGTCGAGCGCAACCACACCGAGACCTTCGACACGCTGCGGCCGACCGACGAGGTCAAGATCGTCGTGGCGGATCGCGACGACTACGAGTGGGCCGAGGGACGGATCCGGGAACTCCGATTGGCCGAACGGGTCGAGGCCGTGCTGCTGAGTCCGGTGTGGGGTGACCTCGATCCCGCCGAGCTCGCGGGATGGATGCTCGAGGACGGACTGCCGGCCACGCTGCAGTTGCAGGAACACAAGATCCTCTGGCCGGGCGTGGAGCGCGGGGTATGAGCGCCGAGGTGAACGCCGTGGTGTGCCTGAGCGGAGGACTGGACTCCTGCGTCACGTTGTACGAAGCCCTCGCACGCGAAGGCACGGTTGCCGCGCTGCACTTCACCTACGGACAGCGCACCTCGGCGCGCGAGCGCGAAGCCTTCGACGCGATCTGCGATCACGCCGGCGTGCACGAACGATTGGTGGTGGAACAGCCTGCGCTGCGCGCGATCGGCGGATCGGCACTGACGGACACGTCGCTCGAGGTGCCGACCACGGACGCGGATGCAGCGACCCCGACCACCGCGCCCGACGCTGCGACCCCACCCACGGATCCGAGCCGTGCCATCCCCATCACCTACGTCCCCTTCCGCAACGGACAGATCCTGTCGGTGGCCAGCGCCTGGGCCGAGGCGCTCGGCGCCACGGCGGTGTACGTGGGTGCCGTCGAGGAGGACAGCTCGGGCTATCCTGACTGTCGGCAGGAATTCTTCGAGGCCTTCGCGCGGGCGGTCGACGCGGGCACGCGGCCCGACACGCACATCCGCATCGAGACGCCGGTCCTTCACCGTGACAAGGCGGGCATCGTGCGCCGCGGAACCGAACTCGACGCGCCACTGCACCTGACGTGGTCGTGCTACACCGAGGACGACGTCGCCTGCGGCACGTGCGAGAGCTGCCGCCTGCGTCGGCGCGGTTTCGAACGGGTGGGCGTGGTCGATCCGATTCCCTACCGCGACAGATAGGGTGCGAGCAGTTCGACGCTGCGCTCGGTCGCTCCCGCCTGGTCCTCGACCAGACGCGCGGCCTGGCTTCCGGCGCGCTGGCGGTGTTCGTCGTCGTCGAACAGGCCGGCCAGCTCGCGGCGGAACGCGGCGATGTCCTCGACGGCCCGTCCGCCGCCGCGTTCGATCAACAGCCCGGCCTCGACGGCGTTGGTGTGGCGGGGGCCGAACAGCACCGGCAGGCCGCACACCGCGGGTTCCATGACGTTGTGCACTCCCGTCGTGAACCCGCCGCCGACGTAGGCGATCGATCCCGCGCGGTAGATCGACGCCAGCAGACCCACCCCGTCGACCAGGATCACACGCCAGCGATCGCGGTCGACATCGGCACTGCGCGGTTCGCCGCTGCGCAGTTCGACCAGTTCGCTCAGGCGCGTGGAGCTCAGGCCCGCGTCGGCGATGCGGCCTTCGAGGGCCTCGAGGTGTTCGGGCGTGGGCTCGTGCGGGGCGACGACCAGTCCCCACTCCGATCGCGCGCGCAGACCGTCGAGCACGGGATTCACCCACACCTGCTCGTCGGCGGGCCACGAACTGCCGACCACCACGTAGCGCCATCCGGTGTCCTGCAGCGCACGGGCCACGGGCGCGCCGGCGGCCTCGTCGAAGCGGCGCTTCACCTGGTCGATGCGCGTGTCGCCAGTGACGCTCACGCGGTCGTCGGCGACGCCCAGGGCGCTGCGGAACCGCGCGGCGTGGCCGGTGTCGACGGCGCCGATCGCGTCGAACTGACGGTACACCGACTCGAAGAAGGGCCGCGCCACCGACTTCAAACGCTGGCTGCGCGCGTGCAACGACCCGCCGAGCAGAACGGTGGGCACGCCTCGGCGCACGGCCGACCACACCAGGTTGGGCCAGCAGTCGTAGCGCACGAACACGAGCGCGCGTGGGCGCAGGCGGCCGAGCATGCGTTCGGCGGCGGGCACGGAGTCGAGCGGAAGGTACTCGACGGCATCGGCCTCGGGGTGTTGCGTGGCGTGGGCGTGGCCCGACGGGCTGAACACCGTGAGCAGCACGGGCACGTCGAAGCGTTCGCGCAGCGCGCGGATCACCGGCCGTGCCTGCTCGTACTCGCCGGCGCTCGAGGCGTGGACCCACACGCAGCCCTGCAGGCGCTCGCCCAGCACGTCGAGACGATTCCAGAGACGGCGGCGACCGTCCATGCCCTCGCGGATCTTGTCGTCGAAGAAGCGGCCCAGGTGCATCGCGCCGATGAACACGGGCACGACCAGTGCGTTGTAGGCCAGCCAGGCGATCACCGGAAGCGACGGTCGTTCGCGTTCGCGCTCCATGCGTCCTCCACCACGCTCGTGACCTCGTCCACGGTGGACCGGGTCAGACACCAGGTCTCGGGCTGACGGCACGGCCGTTCGCCCGCCTTCGAACAGGGACGACACGCCACGTCCTTCTCGACCACACGGCTGCGCGGATCGAGCGGGAAGTAGCCCCACGCGCGCACCGTGGGCCCGAAGACCGCGACCA
This sequence comes from uncultured bacterium, assembly GCA_964593155.1. Lineage (GTDB taxonomy): Bacteria > Krumholzibacteriota > Krumholzibacteriia > JAJRXK01 > JAJRXK01 > JAJRXK01. Next base: position 15,836 of record CAZQHE010000014.1, on the reverse strand, counting down.
CCGGCGTGCCCACGGCCTCGGCCAGGTGCACCAGGCCGCTGTCGTTGGCCAGCAGCAGGTCGCAGCGCTCGAGCGCGGCGGCCACCTCGTCGAGCGGACCGTCGACGGGCCACACGAGCGCGTCGGGCACCGCCTCGTGGACCACGCGCATCTCGGCGCGATCTTCGGGTCCGCCCAGGACCAGCACGCGGGCGCCGTGACGGTCGGCGTGGGCGCGCGCCACGGCGGCGAAGCGTTCGGCCGGCCAGCGTTTGGCCGGGTGCTTGGCCCCGGGCGCGACGGCCAGCCAGGGTCCGTCGTCCTCCATGGCTACCGACGCACGGGCGCGCGGTCGCGTTCCCACCACGATCCGCGGGCGGTCGGTGGGGCGGCTCGCGGGCACCAGCGCGCGGAAGCGATCCACCAGCCGCTGGTCGAGCGAGGCCAGCTGCGGTCCGCCGGCCACCAGCAGCCAGCGTGCGAAGGTGTCCTTGTGCAGACGTAAGGTCGGCGCGGGCGCCAGTCGTGCGGTCAGCAGACGGCTGCGGAGGTTGGAGTGCGCGTCGATCACGCGGTCGAAGCCGTGGTCGTCCAGTCGACCCAGCAGCGAGCCCAGCGCCTCGCCCGGCCCGAGGGTGACCAGCGTGTCGATCCGCGGGTCGTGGGCCAGCAGCGGCGCCCAGATCTCCTTGGTGACCCAGGTGACGTGCGTCGACGGTCGCTGCCGGCGCAGGCCGGGCAGCAGGGCGGTGGCGAGGACGAGGTCGCCGAGCGCACCGAAGCGGATCACCAGCGTGCGGTGCACGGAATGGGGGGCAGCGGCGTGCACGGGGACTTGTCCGTGGCAGGGAATCGTGATCTGCTCGCCCGCGCGCCGTCGCCCGACGGCACCGAGCGCCGCGAAGGGTGGACCCGCCCCCGCGGCATGTCAACGTGTCCCGTTTCCTCCACCGCCCGGGCGGTCCCGTGTTCGAAGCGCTGCTGCTCGTCGCCTTGCTGCTCCTGTCGGGATTCTTCAGCGGCAGCGAGACGGCCCTGTTCGCCCTGAGCGACGTCGAACTCGACGAACTCGCCGGTCGTGGCCGCCGCGAGAAGCAGGCCGCCGCCCTGGCACGTCGTCCCGAGCGGACCTTCGTCACCATCCTGCTCGCGAACATGGCCGTGAACACGGTGGTGTCGGTGCTGGTGACGTCGGTCGCCCTGCGCGCGGTGGGAGCGGCGGGACTGGCGGTGGCGATCCCCGTGGCCACCGTCCTTCTGCTGCTCTTCGGCGAGATCGTCCCGAAGACCCTGGGGCTGCGCCGCCGCCGGTTCCTGGCCGTGAACGCGGCGCCGGTGCTCACGGCCCTGGGCTTCGTGCTCGGTCCGGTGCAGAAGGCCCTGGAGGCCCTGGCGTCACTGGCCTCCCGCGGCACCAGCGGTCCGGAGCCGCTGTCGCGCGACGAGCTCGGCACGCTGGTCGACGTCGCACGCGAGGAGGGAGACCTGACGCGCTTCGAGGGCCGCGTGCTGCGGCGTATCCTGCGCTTCACCGGCGTGCCGATCGGCCGCTGCATGACGCCGCGGGTGGAGATGGTCACCGTGCCGGAGTCGGTCACGCTCGAGCACGCGCTCGAGGTCTTCCACGAATCGGGACGCAGCCGTCTACCGGTGGTTCGCGAGGGACACGACCACGTCGTCGGCGTGTTGCTGCTGAAGGACCTGCTCACCCTCGAGGAGGACCCGTCGGGCCTCACCGTCGGCGATCTCATGCGCGAGGCCTGGTTCGAACCCGAGACGCTGCCGGCCGCCGTGCTGTTCCGGCGCTTCCAGCACGGACGCTTCCACCTGGCCGTGGTCGTGGGCGAGCACGGCGGCGTGGAGGGGATCGTCACGCTCGAGGACCTCCTCGAGGAGTTGATCGGTGACATCCGCGACGAGAGCGACGAGCTGGGCGGCGAGCTCGAACCGCTGGGCGACGGCCGCTGGCGCGGCGACGCCACGCTCGAGATCGAGGACGTGGTCGAGACCCTGGGCATGGAGCGCGATCCCGACCACGAGGACCACGACTGGGTGACCCTGTCGGGGCTGCTGCAGCACGAGCTCGGCCGTGTACCCCGCAAGGGCGACACGATCACCTGGGGCGGATGGACCGTCACGGTGCTGTCGGCCTCGCCCAATCGCGCTCGGCTGGTGCTGCTGAGTCCGGCCCCGAGCGGGGAGGTGCCGTCGTGAGCGTGGTCGTCGGCCTCGTCCTGGTCGGGTTGAGCATCCTGCTCAACGCCTTCTTCGCGGGGGTGGAGACGGGCTTCACCAGCGCGCGGCGCGTGCGCCTGGTGCACTGGGCGCAGGTCGGCCGCCGGGGCGCGGCGCGGGCGGCGGCCATGGCGCGCGATCGCGAGAGCGCGGTGGTGGCGGCCGTGGTCGGCAACAACGTGGCGATCGTGGCGGGGACGTCGGTGGCCACGGCCGTGGCGTTGACGCTCTTCGGCGACGCCGGCGAGACGGTCGCGGCGGTGGCCATGGCCGCTCTGAACATCGTCTTCGGCGAGATCCTGCCGAAGACGGCGTACCGCGCGCGGCCCGAGCTCCTGCTCGTGTGGTCGGCCCCGCTGTTCCACGCCTTCGACGTCGTGCTCTCGCCGCTGCGCGTGGCCGCGGTGGCGGCCGCCCGCGTGGTGCTGTGGGTCTTGCGCGTGCGCACGGCCGACGAGGAGTCGGTGCTCACGCGCGACAGCCTGCTGCGATCGTTCGCGATGAGCCGCGAGCACCAGCACCTGGGCGCCGAGGAGGACCGCCTGCTGCAGACCTTCGTCCGCAACTCCCACCGCCGGATCGCCGACGTGGTCACGCCCACCGAGCGGGTCTCGCACGTCGGTCCCGACGCCACCGTCCGCGACGTCATGACGCGGGTCCGCGAGACCGGCCACTCCCGCCTACCGGTGCTGGGAGAGGGTCGGGAGGTCCTCGGACTCGTCCTATTCCGTGATCTGCAGGGGCTGGATCCCGGAGACGTTGCGATCTCCGAGATGCGGGACGCCGTGCGCCTCTCCGAATCGATGGGGCTGGACGAGGGGATCGGTGCGCTGACCGAGCGCCAGGCCAGTCTGGCCGCTGTAGTGGGCGAGGACGGCTCTCCGCGGGGAATCGTCACCCTCGAGGATCTGCTCGAGCCCCTGGTCGGAGACATTCTCGACGAGCACGATCGACCCGGCGGACTGTGACTCAGGTCACAAATATTTCCAAATCCGGGCCTGGACACCAACTGTACAAACGGGAACCATTCCACTAAACTGCCGTGGCAGTAGGAAGGTGTCGTACGCGGGCCCCGGCCTCGCCCCCGTCGCACCGGTCGGAAGCCGGATCCCGGAGATCCGGAGACTGGCCTTCCGTCGGCCGGAACCCCCTCGAACGGAAGCGATCCATGAGCATCAGCGTAGAGGTCGGTCAGCGAATCAAGCAGTACCGTCAGAAGCTGAATCTCACTTTGAAGGAAATCGAATCGAGGGTCGACGTCAGCGCGACGCACGTGTCCGAGATCGAGCGGGGCAAGACCTCGCCTACCATCGGCGCGCTCGGGAAGATCGCCGAGGCCTTCGACGTCGACCCGGCGATGTTCCTGACCAAGGACGACCTCTCGGACGTCCAGGTGACCCGTCAGCGGGAGCGCGTCCGGATTCGTTACGAGCACACCCACATGGAAGCCCGTCCTCTCACGGCGCCCGTCCGCGACCAGCAGTTGAGCGCGGCCTACGTCGTCTGGGATCCGGGGCACCGCGAGTCCGACGTCCAGGTCCGCAGCCACGCGGGCGAGGAGTTCATCTACGTGCTCGAGGGCGCGGTCGAGGTGACCGTGCGCGAGCAGACGGTGTTGCTGCGCGAGGGCGACAGCCTGCACTACCGGGCGAACCTGCCGCACCGCATCGTCAACCGTTTCGCCGAACCGTGTCGGGCGATCCTCGTCCTGACTCCGGTCTTCGGCTTCTAGGCGCGAGGAGACGTCGATGATCGACAACGAAGCTCTCGGTGCGCGACTGAAGGCCTGCCGTCAGGACAAGGGGCTCACCCTCAAGGCCATGGAGGCCCGCGCGAGCGTGTCGGCCACCCACATCTCCGAGATCGAGCGGGGCAAGACCTCGCCGACGATCGGTGCGCTGCAGAAGATCGCGGTCGCTCTCGAGCGTGATCTGGCGTACTTCCTCGAGACCGACCCGCTCGAGGAGGTCGCCCACCAGCGACCCTACGAGCGGACCTGGCACGTCCAGGAGAGCGGCGCCGGGCGCTGGACGGGACTCACCCCGCGGATTCCCGGCTCGCGGCTGAGTGCCTTCCGGATCGAGCTCGGCGCCGACGCGCCCGCCAGCCCGACCAAGGGCGGCGACAGCGACGACGTCTACCTCGTCGAGCGCGGGAGCGTGTGCTTCGAGGTCGAGGACGAGGAGCACGAACTCGGCCCCGGCGACAGCATCCACTTGCGCGGCGGGACGACGTACCGCTTCGTGAACTGCGGCAGCGACGACGCCGCACTGTTCCAGTTCTCCGCCTACCGGCGTACGGAGCCGGGCGGCCAGCTCGACGACCAGCTGAACGGCCAGCTGAACGGGGAACTGAACGGACACACGAACGGAGATCGCCCCGAGTAGCGGTCTCGCCCCCGGGAGGACCGCACCCGTGTCCCGATCCGATCGACGAGCGCGAGCCCTCGCGCTCGTCCTCGTTTTCCTCACCGTCGCCGTCGGCGCGCCTCGTGCCGCCGCCGAGACCGAGACGGGACCCAACCGCATCGGCCTGCCGGGTCTGGCCTCGACCGTCGTGCTCCCGTCGCAGGGCGGACCGCCGCTGCGCCTGGGCCTGCAGGGTGACACCGGGACCTTCGACCCCGAGCACGGCATCGAGGTCGACCTCGACCTCCCCGAACTCACCTCGCGCGCGCTACGCCTGCAACTGCAGGTGCGCGCGTCGGATCGAATCGTCCTCGGCGGCTCGATGCCCTTCCGTTTCGTGTCGGTGGAGGCGGGCGAGTCGGTGAACGGCCTCGGCGACGCCGAGATCGCCGGCGCTGCACGGCTGTTCGACTTCGACCGGCTGCGTTTCGGCCTGTGGTCGAAGTTCCGTCTGCCCACGGGTGATTCGGGCAAGGGCCTCAGCACGGGCAAGCTCGAGGCCGAGGGCGGGCTGATCACCACGGCGCGCTTCTTCGAGGGCGGCCTCGCACCCGAGTTGCGCTGGCACCTGAACGTGGGCTTCCGGCAGAACAAGAACGAGCGCGAGGGCTACGCCGACTACTACGTCACCGACGGCGGTTTCTCGTCGCCCTTCGACGAGGGCCTGTTCTTCCCGAGCTATCCTGCCGTGCGCGGGCAGGATGCGCGGAACAACGACATGGTGCTCCTGCGCACCGCACTCGAGTTCCGTCAGCGCTGGGGACACCTGTTCCTGGAAGTGTCGAGCGACTGGCTGGCGTGGTCCGACGACGTCGAGTTCGAGGAGAACGCGACCTGGGTCACGCCCGGATTCCACCTCGGGACCGAGGACGGGCCGTCGGTCACCGCGGCCTGGTCGATCGGGCTCTTCGCCGACCGCGAGGAGACCGACTACGAGCCGCGCCTGCCCGACTGGCGCTTCGAAGTCGGGGTGAGCGTGCCGATCTTCCTGGGTGGCCGGGATCGCGACGACGACATGGTGCCCGACGACGAGGACCGCTGCCCCGAGGAACCCGAGGACGTCGACGGTTACCTCGACGACGACGGCTGTCCCGACCCTGACAACGACGGCGACGGCGTGCCCGACGTCGACGACCTCGCGCCCAACCTGCCCGAGGACTTCGACGGCTTCGCCGATCTCGACGGTCGCCCCGATCTCGACAACGACCTCGACGGGATCGTCGACACCGAGGACGCCTGCCCGATGCAGCCCGAGGACTTCGACGGCGATCGCGACGAGGACGGCTGCCCCGACGTGGTGGTCGACCGCGACGGCGACGGGATCCTCGACGCCGAGGACGCCTGTCCCGACGCCGCCGAGGACATGGACGGCTTCGAGGACGGCGACGGCTGCCCCGATCTCGACAACGACCTCGACGGCATCGACGACGTCGACGACGAGTGTCCGAACGATCCCGAGGACTACGACGGCGACCGCGACGAGGACGGCTGCCCCGACGAGCCCTCGTCGTCGTCACGCTGATCCTCTTCCGCGCGGGAATCGCGCTCGGCGGCCTTCGCCTCGGCCCACGCGCGCCACAGGCCGGTGATCCCCAGTGCGCGCAGGCGCTCGGGATCGTGGCCGTGGCGGACCTCGATCGCCCGGAAGCGGCGGGCGAACTTGGCGTTGGTGCGCTGCAGGGCGGCGTCGGGATCCACGCCGAGCTTGCGGGCGAGCTGCACGGCGGCGAAGAGCAGGTCGCCCATCTCGTCCTCGATCGCGTCGGTGTCCTCGGCGCGGCGGGCCTCGGCCAGTTCGTCGAGTTCCTCGTGCAGCTTGGCGATCACCGGGTTGGGGCTGTCCCAGTCGAATCCGCCGCGGGCGGCGTCGCTGCCGTGGCGGTGGGCCTGGCGCAGCGGCGAGACCGAGGGGTGCAGGTCTTTCAGCAGGGACGGGGGAGGGGCTTGCTCGTCGCCCTCTTCGGCCGCCTTGGTGCGCCGCCAGATCTCCTCGTGTGACAGACCGGCCCAGCGCGCACGGGTCTCGGGATCCTCGTCGAACACGTGGGGCTTGCGCCGGACGAGCTTGTCGGCGCCGCGCCGGGCCAGTTCGTCGAACTCCACGCCGGTGGTCTCGCTCAGGATCAACCAGTTGTAGGCGACCATGTAGAACAGGTCGGCCAGCTCGGCGGTGGCGGCCTCGGGATCGTTGCCGCGGGCGGCGTCGAGGTACTCGAAGACCTCGTCGCTGAGGAAGCGCGCGGCCGAGGCCAGGTCCTGCGACTGGTCCCAGGTGCAGCCCTCGGGACCGCGCAGGTGGCGCAGCACGTCGAGCAGCCGTTCGAGGTGCCGGAAGTCCATGGCGGCTCCGGTGCGGGAGGCGATCGGAAAGCGCCGGTTTGACCTGCCCGACGCGCGGGGCTACTCTCGGCAATCCCCTCGGGCCGGGGTCCGGGGCGTGCACGCACCCAGAGAGCGGAAGATGACGACGTCGCCGGACGAAGCAGCGCGGACGAGCGGGCAGGCTATCACCATCCGTGGGGCCCGCCAACACAACCTGCGTGGCGTGGACCTCGACGTTCCGAAGGGTCGCTTCACCGTGGTGAGCGGCGTGTCGGGCTCGGGCAAGTCGTCGCTCGCCTTCGACACGCTCTACGCCGAGGGCCAGCGCGCCTATGTCGAGAGCCTGTCGACCTACGCGCGACAGTTCCTCGAACGCCTCGAGCGTCCCGACGTCGACAACATCCGCGGCATCCAGCCCGCCATCGCCATCCGCCAGCGCAACGCGATCAAGAGCAGCCGCAGCACGGTGGGCACGGCGACCGAGGTCTACGACTACATGCGGTTGTTGTTCGCGCGCATCGGCGTGGTGCACGACCTCGAGACGGGCGAGCGCGTCGAGCCCGACACCCCCGACCGCGTGGTCGACCGCGCCTTCTCGACCTTCGGCGAGGGAACGCGGCTGCTCGTCGTGTTCCCTTCCACGCCGACCGACACCCTGACCTTCGAGGACCTGGCCGAGCGGCTGGTGGCCCAGGGCTACCTGCGCGCCTGGCACGACGGCGAGGTGCGTTCGCTCGAGGAGGCCTGGGAGAAGCCGCCGAAGCCCGGCGACCGTATCGAGGTGATCGCCGATCGCATCCGCCTGCGCGAGGACGCGCGCCTGCGTCTGGCCGAGGCGGTGGAGGGTGCCCTGCAGGCGGGCGAGGGCGATGCGGCGGTGGTGGCGCTGGATTCCGGCGAACGCTTCGACCTGTCCGACCGCTACCAGTGCCCGACCACCGGCGCGGTGTACGAGCGACCCACGCCGCAACTGTTCAGCTTCAACAGTCCGCAGGGTGCGTGCGACGCGTGCAACGGCTTCGGCGAGCGCCTCGAGTTCGACGACCGGCGCATCGTGCCCGACCTCGACAAGACCCTGGCCGCCGGGGCGATCAAGCCGTGGTCGAGCGATGCGTGGCGCGAAGAGATGAAGCGCCTGCTGGCCTTCTGCAAGCGCAAGCGCATTCCGGTGGACACTCCCTTCCGCAAGCTCACCGAACGGCAGAAGAAGACCGTGCTCGAGGCGCAGGAACGCGACTACGTCGGCATCCTTCCGTGGCTGACCGATCTGCGCGAGCATCCGAAGAAGGAGTCGCACCGCTTCTTCGTGCGGCGCTACCTGGGGCGGTCGACGTGCCGTTCCTGCGGTGGCGCGCGGCTGCGCCGCGAGGCACGCGCGGTGCGCATCGGTCCGGAACCCGGCCGCTCGATCTCGGAACTGGGCGGAATGAACCTCGTCGCCCTGCACGAATACCTGAGCGGCCTCGAGCTGACCGAGCACGAGCAGCGCATGGCCGGCGACGTGCTGAACGAACTGGGCGTGCGCGTGCGCTTCCTGGTGGAGATCGGTCTCGGCTACCTCGCGCTCGATCGCGCGAGCCGCACGCTGAGTGGCGGCGAGATGCAGCGCATCCATCTGAGCAACGCGCTCGGGGGACGGCTGGTCGAGACCCTGTACGTGCTCGACGAACCGAGCATCGGTCTGCACCCGCGCGACACGGAGCGCCTGCTGCGCAGTCTGCGCGAGCTCGCGGATCTGGGGAACACGGTGGTGGTCGTCGAACACGACCGCGACATCGTCGCGGCGGCCGACTTCCTCGTCGACCTCGGACCGGGGGCGGGAACGCAGGGCGGGCACCTGCTGCACGCGGCTCCGCCGCCGCGGAACGGCGAGTCCTTCGCCGAGGAGTCGCTGACCTGCCGCTACCTCGTCGGCGAGCGCGACGTGCCCACGGTGTCGAAGCGGCGCACGCCCGGTCGCCGACGCCTCAGCTTGTTGAAGGCGCGCAAGCACAACCTGCGCGAGGTCGACGTCCACTTCCCGCTGGGTCTGTTCCTGTGCGTGACCGGCGTGAGCGGATCGGGCAAGAGCACGCTCGTCAACGAACTGCTGTATCCCGCGCTGAACGGCGACATCAGTGGCGGGCGGGGACGCCTGTTCGGCTACGACGCCCTGCACGGCGCGGAGAACGTGACCGAGACCATGATGGTCGACCAGAGCCCGATCGGCCGCAGTGCGCGCAGCAACCCGGCCACGTACATGCAGGTCATGGGCGAGATCCGGGCACTGCTCGCCGCGACCCAGGACGCGGCCAAGCGAGGGTGGACGGCCAGCCGCTTCAGCTTCAACGTTCCCGGTGGGCGGTGTCCGACGTGTCAGGGGATGGGTGAGGTCACGGTCGAGATGCACTTCATGGCCGACCTCACCGTGCAGTGCGAGGACTGCCACGGTCGGCGCTTCGAGCCGAGCACGCTCGAGGTGAGGTACCGCGGTCGCAACGTGGCCGAGATCCTCGACCTGAGCGTGGACGAGGCGATCCAGTTCTTCGCCGACAGCCCGACGATCGGCAGCAAGTTGTGGCTGCTGCAGCGCGTGGGGCTGGGCTACCTGAAGCTCGGCCAGCCGGCCTCGACGCTGAGCGGGGGCGAGAGCCAGAGGATCAAGGTGGCGCGTGAACTCATGGGTGGGCGCAAGGGACACCGGCTGTACCTGCTCGACGAGCCGACCACCGGCCTGCACGCGGAGGACATCCGCAAGCTGTTGAAGGTGCTCGCCGACCTGGTCGAGGAGGGCCACACCGTGCTCGTGATCGAGCACAACCTCGACGTGATCAAGAACGCCGACTGGGTCGTCGATCTGGGCCCAGGCGGTGGTCCCGAGGGCGGGGCGATCATGGCCGAGGGCACGCCGGAGGAGGTGGCCGCCGTCGACGCGTCGGTCACCGGACAGTACCTGCGGGACGTGCTCCCGCGCTCGCGTTCGGAGGGGATGCGCTCGTGAAGGTCCTGGTCACCGGAGGCGCTGGCTACATCGGTTCGGTCACGACGGCGCACCTGCTCGAGCGCGGTCACGGCGTGGTCGTGCTCGACGATCTGAGCACCGGCCACCGCGCCGCGATTCCCGACGGTGCCGAGTTCGTCGAGGGACGCGTGCAGGATCCCGACGTGCTCGCCGCGGCGCTCGAAGGCGTCGATGCCGTCGTCCACTTCGCCAGCCTGAGCCTGGTGGGCGAGTCGATGCAGGAGCCCCGTCGCTACTTCCGTGAGAACGTCGGCGCGGCACTGGCCCTGCTCGACGGCATGGACCGCGTGGGCGTGAAGCGCCTGGTGTTCAGCAGCACGGCGGCGGTCTACGGCGAGCCCGACGTTCCGGTGATCACCGAGGACACGCCGCTGCGGCCGGTGAATCCCTACGGCCACTCGAAGGTCATGATCGAGCGCGTGCTGGCCGAGGAGGCCCGCGCGAACGGGCTGGCCGCCATCGCGCTCCGCTACTTCAACGCCTGCGGCGCCGACGGGCCGCGGGGCGAGGACCACGAGCCCGAGACGCACCTGATCCCGCGCTTGTGCCAGATGCTGCTGGGAGAGTTGCAGGACTTCCGGGTGCACGGCGACGACCACCCGACGCCCGATGGGACACCGGTGCGGGACTACGTGCACGTGCGGGACCTGGCCGCGGCGCATGCGTTGGCACTGGAGGCGTTGGGCGGGGCGGGTGCGGCCGGGGGCACGGGCACGCCGGGCTTCGAGGCGATCAATCTCGGGACCGGTCACGGGGCGAGCGTGCGGGAGGTCCTGGCCGCCGCGGGTGCCGTCACGGGACGAGAGATCCCCGTGCGGGTGGGGCCGCGCCGCGAGGGCGATCCACCGCGCCTGGTGGCGAGCAACGCACGCGCGCGGGAGCGGCTGGGGTGGCAGCCGGAGTGCAGCGGGATCGAGCGCATTCTCTCCGATGCCTTCGCGTGGCATCGTGAGCATCCGCAGGGCTACGCCGAAGGCTAGGGCCTGCGGGTGGTCACCTTGACAATCGGGGGTCAGGGCGCCATATTCGACCGCTGTCGCCGTTCGCTGCGGTGAGCGACGATCGGGTGGTTCGGTAGCTCAGTTGGTAGAGCAACGGATTGAAAATCCGTGTGTCGGCGGTTCGACTCCGTCCCGAACCACCACTTCGCATTCCGGGATTCGCGCGGCCGAGGCCGCGCGTTTTTCGTTTCGATGTCGATCGCTCTCGTCGCGGCGTCGCGCGTCTCCTTCGTCGCGGATGCCGCCCCCGCGCCCGGCGCGCTCCCCCGTGCCGGGTCGCTCCCCGCTCCGGTTCGCTCCCCGCGCCGTCGCGCCTCACCCACCCCGCCCACGCAGCTCCCGCAGGCGACCGGCCAGGATCTCCAGCTCGTGCGCCGTGGTGTCGGGGTCGGGGAGGCTGCGCAGCAGTCCCAGGGTCCGTGCCACGCCCCGGTCGACCAGGCCGTCGACGATCTCCTCGCCGGCCGGGGCCAGGGTGAGCTCGGTCCGGCGGCGGTCGCCGGCGTCGGCTCGGCGGGCGGCCCAGCCCTTCTGCTCGAGCTGATCGGCGAGCCGGGTGGCCGTGCTGGGGGCGATGCACAGCCGATCGGCGAATTCCTGCATGGTCAGGGCCCCACCGTCGGCCAGGGCGAGCAGGGCCTGGCCCTGGACGAGGCTCAGGCCCAGCGGAGAGGCCAGTTCGCGCTCCGCCGCCGAGACCTCGCGGGCCAGGCGGTGGAGCTGGGTCCAGAGCTTCAAGGCGTTGAGGAGGCGAGAGTTCGCCGACATCTTTCCAGATCCCTTCTTTTTTGAATCAGAAGGATTGTAGAAGCGAACCAAAACGCCCTCAAGGGCCGATTTCAGTTGTCCAGAGCTTTCGCGAGTCGGCCATCTTGACACCCACCCGGGTTGGGCTAGACTCCCTCCGGCGACGACGGTGCTTCGCGCACCGGCTTCCGTCTTCCAGGCGTCGCAAGGTGGCTGGTGTAGCTCAGCTGGTAGAGCAGCTCACTCGTAATGAGCAGGTCTGGGGTTCGAGTCCCCACACCAGCTCCAGCAATTTGCTGGATCCGAGTGATCACTGCGTGACGCAGGATGCAGTCGCTGGAAAGGGGCCTCGCAGCCTGGGCCCCTTTCCTTTTTCTCTCCAGGTCGTTTCGCACCCGCACCGGTCGCCCGCCGTGGTGCGGTGTCCTCGTTGACAGTCCGATCGCGCTCTTCTTAGTGTGCGCGCCTGCTCGCGAGCGGGTTCCGCGGGTGACGTGGTGCAACGTGGATCGCGACGACGATCGCGACGACGATTGCGACGAATGACCTCGACGACGATCGCGACGGGTCATCCGGTCTCCAGCGAAACGAAAGGCCTCCCGAACCATGACGCTCAAGGTCAGTGTGTCCGGCGTTCGCGGCGTCGTCGGCGAGAGTCTCGACGCCGAATCCCTGGTCCGATGGGCCGCGGCCTTCGGCGAGTGGTTGCCCGACGGGCCGGTGGTGGTCGCGCGCGATTCGCGTCCATCGGGGCCGATGGTGGTCGCGGCGGTCACCGCGGGTCTCACGTCGACCGGACACGACGTGATCGACGCGGGCATGCTCACCACGCCGAGCACCGAGATGGTGGTGCAGGAGTCCGACGCGGTCGGCGGCGTCATCGTCACCGCGAGCCACAACCCGGTCGAGTGGAACGCGCTGAAGCTGCTGCGCGGCGACGGGCTGTTCCTGACCGCGGCCGAGGTCGATGCGGTGATCGAACGCGAGCGCGCGGTGTCGCGGCGCCACGTGCGCGCGGTCGACACCGGGCGCGTACGCACGCGCGACGACGGACAGGACCTGCACCTCGACGCGATCGTGGCGTCGGACCTGATCGACGTCGACACGATCCGCAGCCGCGGTCTGCGTGTCGTGGTCGACGCCGTCGAGGGTGCAGGGGGCGAGATCCTTCCCGCCCTGCTCGATCGGCTCGGGGTCGCTTACGAGTGCCTGTACTGCGGATGCACCGGAATGTTTCCGCGTGATCCTGAACCGCGGGCCGATCATCTGGGCGAACTCGCCGACCGGGTCCGCGAGAGCGGCGCCGATCTCGGACTGGCGGTGGATCCGGACGTCGACCGGCTCGCGCTGGTCGATCGCGGGGGCGTGCTGCTCAGCGAGGAACTGACCCTGGCGGTGGCCGCCGACCACGTGCTGGCGCAGAGTCCGGGTCCGGTGGTCGTGAACCTGAGCACGACGCTCGCGCTCGACGCGGTCGCGAAGCGGCACGGTGTGCCGATCCACCGCGCGCCGGTGGGAGAGGCCAACGTGGTGGCCCGGATGCTCGAGGTCGGCGCCCGGATCGGGGGCGAGGGCAACGGCGGGGTGATCCTTCCGGCCCTGCACGCTGGGCGCGATGCTGTGCTCGGCGCGGCCCTGGTGCTGGCCGCGGTCGCGGCCCGGGGATCGCTGGGCGCCTGCCTCGAGGTCCTTCCGGCCGCATCGATGGTCAAGGACAAGCTGACTCTGGACGAAACCATCGACCATCCCGAGGAATGGCGGCGAGCCGCCGGGACCCTGGGCCCGAACGGGCACTGGGACGAGAGCGACGGGATCCGTTACGCTCTGGAGGATCGATGGGTGCACCTCCGTCGCTCGAACACCGAGCCGGTGCTCCGCATCATCGCCGAGGCGCCGTCCGTGGACGAAGCTCGCACCGTGGTCGACACCGTGCGCGGCGAGCTCGGACGCTGACGGCCCCTGCGATCCACGACTCCATCGGCGACCCGAACCGCCGGAGAGGAATCGAGACGGAACATGTGTGGGATCATCGCCATGGTCGGCGGCGCGCCGACGGCACGGACACTGGTCGAGGGACTGCGACGGCTCGAGTACCGCGGCTACGACAGTGCGGGCGTGGCCGTCATGAACGGCAGCGGCATCGAGGTCCGCAAGCAGGCGGGCAAGCTGAAGGAACTGATCGCGGTGCTCGACGGCGACCCCGTCGACGGTCACACCGGAATCGCCCACACGCGCTGGGCGACGCACGGCGAACCGAACCAGAACAACTCGCATCCGCACGTGAGCCAGGACGGCACCGTTGCGCTGGTGCACAACGGGATCATCGAGAACTACCAGGCGCTGAAGACCACGCTCACCAAGCGCGGCTACCGGTTCTCGACCGACACCGACACCGAGGTGCTCGCCAACCTCATCCACTTCCACTACGACGGCAATCTCGAGTCGGCCGTGCGCGAGGCGCTGCGTCACGTCGACGGCACCTACGGCATCGCCGTCATGCATCGTGACGAGCCGAGCAAGATCGTCGGCGCCCGCCTGGGCAGCCCGCTCATCGTGGGCCTCGGCGACGGCGAGTTCTTCCTGGCCAGCGACGTGGCCGCCATGCTCAGCAACACGCGCCAGGTCATCTATCTCGACGACGGCGAGTGCGTCGTGATCACGCCCGACGGCGTCGACACCTGCACCATCGCCAACGAGACGGTGACCAAGAAGGTCGAAGAGGTGACCTGGGATCTCGAGCAGATCGAGAAGGGCGGCTTCGACCACTTCATGCTCAAGGAGATCCACGAGCAGCCCGAGACGATCCGCAACACCTTCCGCGGACGCGTCGTCTACGACGACGGCGACGGCCACCTCGGCGGACTGAACATGGACGCGCGCGAACTCCGCTCGGTGAAGCGCATCGTCTTCCTGGCCTGCGGCACGAGCTTCCACGCCGGCATGGTGGGCGAGTACATGATCGAGGACCTCGCGCGGATTCCCGTCGAGGTCGAGTACGCCAGCGAGTTCCGATACCGCCGGCCGATCCTCGATCCCGACACGCTGGTCTTCGCGATCAGCCAGTCGGGCGAGACCGTCGACACCCTCAGCGCCATGCGCGAGGCCAAGAAGCAGGGCGCGCGGGTGATGGGCATCACCAACGTGGTCGGATCGACCATCGCGCGCGAGAGCGACGGCGGCGTGTACATCCACGCCGGCCCCGAAATCGGCGTCGCCAGCACCAAGGCCTTCACCTGTCAGGTGACCGCGCTCACGATCCTCACCCTGTGCCTCGCCCGCGTGCGCAACACGACCATCGAAGAAGGCCAGGAACTCATCCACGGTCTGAACAAGATCCCGCGGCAGATCCAGCGGATCCTCGACCAGAGCGACACCATCCGCGAGGTGGCCCAGCTCTACGCGCCGTCGAACAACTTCCTGTACCTGGGCCGGGGCTACAACTACCCGATCGCCCTCGAGGGCGCGCTGAAGCTGAAGGAGATCAGCTACGTGCACGCCGAGGGCTACCCCGCGGCCGAGATGAAGCACGGACCGATCGCGCTGATCGACAAGGACATGCCCGTGGTCGTGCTGTGCACGCAGGACAGCACCTACGAGAAGATCAAGGGCAACGTGCAGGAGATCAAGGCGCGCAGCGGACGCGTGCTGGCCATCGTGACCGAGGGCGACAACGACATCGCCGAGATGGCCGACCACGTGATCACCGTGCCGCACACCCTGGACATGCTGCAGCCCCTGCTGAACGTGATTCCGCTCCAGTTGCTGGCCTACGACATCGCCGTGCTGCGCGATTGCGACGTCGACCAGCCCCGCAACCTGGCCAAGAGTGTGACCGTGGAGTGATGCTCCGAACGACGCGCCGAACGACGCGCCGAATGCCGCGCCGAACGACGCGTTGGGCGAGGTGTTGACCGACGTATGGATCGAGGCGTTGATCGAGGTCCTGGTCGACGCCTGGGAGGAGTTCGACGTGACCGAACGCAAGGTGATCCACACCGACGCCGCGCCCGCGGCCGTCGGACCCTACAGCCAGGCCGTGCTGAGCGGCGACCTGCTGTTCAGCGCCGGCCAGATCCCCCTGGATCCGGCAACGGGAAAGATGGTGGAGGGGGGGATCGAGGAGCAGACCCGTCGAGTTATGGA
>CAZQHE010000013.1:5054-45007 GCA_964593155.1 uncultured bacterium | reverse complement strand
GCTCCGAAGTTCCAGCCGACCTCGTCGACGTCGGGCGGGAAGGCCACACGGTCGGGACCGCTGATCAGGCGGGTCTGTTGCCGGTTCAGCAGGAAGGGCTGGGGAAAGACACCCTCGACGAGTTGCAGTCCGCGGACGCGGCGCAGTTCGGTGCCGGTCCAGTCGAGGGGGCGCCCGTGGACCAGGACCAGTTCGTCGGCGAGCAGGTCTCCTTCTACGCACCACCGCACGCGCGGATGCTCGTCGGCCCGCCGGGCCGCGGCGGGGACGCGGATCTCGGCTTCGTCGATCTGGATGCGTCGGCCGTCCCGGTGGACGCGGATGCGGACGTCCACGGTGGGCATGGGGGCCGGGCGGACGGCTTCGGTCATTTCCCGGATCATCTCGGACCTCCTCTGGGTGAGAGAGGAATGTCCACGGGCCGGGCTCGAGGGGCTCGGATCACTGGGGTTGCAGGCCTCGTGTTCTGACGGCTGATCACCAGCGTAGCGCATCGGGGGCGGCCACGTCCAATCCGGCCGGACCGAGCGTCGGAATTGGCGACACCGCGACCTCTCTGCTAGGGTGCCGCTGGGCTCCCGCCACCCTTCGCCCACCCATGCGGGAGGATCCGACATGGCTCGCGCCCTGGTCCTGCTTGCCGAAGGTTTCGAGGAGATCGAGACCGCGACGATCGTCGACGTACTGCGCCGCGCCGAGGTCGACGTCACCCTGGCCGGTCTGCACGGCGGCAACGCCACCCGAGGTTCTCGGGGCATGGTCTTCGTGCCCGACACCTCCCTCGACGAGGCCGATCGCGACGTCGATCTGCTCGTGCTGCCCGGCGGTGCCCAGGGCGCCGAGAACCTCGCCGCCGATGCCCGGGTCCGGGCGTTCCTGCGCGAGCGCGTCGACGCCGGGCAGCCGGTGGCCGCGATCTGCGCGGCCCCGCTGGCGCTGGACCAGGCCGGCGTGCTGCGAGAGGGCGCGTTCACCTGCTACCCGGGCTGGGAGTCCCGGCTCGAGACCCAGGGCCGCCGCCACGAGACGGTGGTCGAGGCCGACGTCGTGGTGACCTCGCAGGGACCGGGCACGGCGATGGACTTCGCATTGGCCCTCGTCGCCCGTCTGTGCGGTCGGGCGAAGTCGCTGGAGGTTGCGCGAGGATTGCTGCACGCGTCCTGAATTTCAGGGCCCGATCGCCCGCAGGTGGCCAGCCACGTGGCGACCCAGCGTCCACGTGCGCGCGAGCATGAACGTGCTGAGCGACGCCCACAGCCAGTGGACCTCGCCCGTGACGGTGGCCACCACGACGAGGGGAACGAAGCCGACCAGGGTCGACACGATCATGGCCCGGCGCAGCGTCGTCCCGGCGGTCAGTCCCAGGAAGAACCCGTCGTACACGTAGGCGGGGGCGCTGAGCACCAACACCGGAACCAGCCAGAGAACCGTCTCGACCAGACGGTCCATCACGTCCGCGTGGTCGACGAGCAGACCGAGCAGAGCGCGCGGGAACAGCACGCACGCCACCGCCACGATCGCGCTGGTGCCCACGCCCCAGGCCAGGGCCAGGCGCAGGGTGCGGCGCAGCGCCTCGCGGTCTCCGGCGCCGGCGAACACGCCCACCAGACTCTCCACGGCGAAGGCGAAGCCGTCGACGAACCAGGCGGCGAGCATCACCACCTGACGCAGCACCGCGGTGGCGGCCAGAGTGACCGTACCCATGGCCGCGGCGACGTTGGTGAACACCGCGAACACACCGACCAGGAGCAGGGTGCGGATGGTGATGTCACGTCCGAGCGAGAAGAACGCGCGCAGGGCACGGCGGTCGCGCAGCCGGGGCAGCACGCGGCGCACGCCGCTCCACGGCAGGGCCGGCGCCACCAATCGCAACGCGACCGCCGTCATCGCCACCTGGCTCAGGGCCGTCGCCGCGCCGGCGCCGGCGGCACCCCAGCCGAGGCCGGCGATGAAGACCACGTCGAGCACGATGTTCATCCCGTGGCCGACCATCGACATCACGAGCGCCAGTCCGCTCTGCTCGCGGCCGAGCAGCCATCCCAGCCAGGCGTAGTTGACCAGCACGAAGGGAGCGCCCCAGATCCGTGCGTCGAAGTAGGCGCGGGCGGCGACCTCGAGTTCGGCCGAGCCCTGCAGCACGAGGAAGCCCGCCTCGCGCAGAGGCCACTGCAAGAGCAGGATCGCCGTGCCGGCGGTCAGCGCGAGGGCGACGGCGCGCAGGGCGATGGTGCGTTCGTCGTCGGGGTCGCCGCGGCCGCGCGCCTGCGCGGTGAGGCCGGTGGTGGCCATGCGCAGGAATCCGAAGCCCCAGAGGAAGACGTCGAACAGCACCGTGGCCAGGGCCACGCCGGCCAGGTCGCGTACGTCGGCCAGGTGGCCGAGCAGGGCCACGTCGATGGCGCTCGCCAGGGGCACCATGAGGTTCGACACGATGTTCGGCACGGCCAGCCGCAGGAAGCGGCCCTGCAGTCCACGGTCGCCGGTCATTCGTCCACGCGCGGCTCCGGGTAGTTGCGCCCGGGGGCGACCGTCTCCGACCACGGGGCCGTCCACACGCGCTCGAAGAAGGTGTCGATCTCACGGGCGAAGCTCGCGCCCTCGACCATCAGGCCGTGGTGGCGACCGCCGTGGAAATAGCCGTGGCTCCAGTTGCTCGTGCCCACCCAGGCGATGCGACCGTCCACGCTCAGGGTCTTGGCGTGTAGCACCCGCGCGTAGGGAACGAATCCTCCCGACCATTCCGGGACGGTGGCCACTCTCACCTCGATCCCGGGAACACTCTGCAGGCTCTGCAGGTGCTCGATCTGTCCGGGGCGGGTGTTCCAGTGCGACACGAGCAGCTCCACCCGCAGGCCGCGGGCGGCCGCACCGCGCAGTGCGTTGTCGAGGTCGGGCCAGAACTCCCCGTCGCGGGTGAGCGGGCTGTAGGTGAGCATCTGCGCGCGCACACGTTCGGTGGCCGAATCGATCGCGTCGACGAGGTGTGGGAGGTCCCACAGCGTGCGATCGGGCAGCAGCTCGGGGCCACCGAGGACCGGCGTGATCTCGACGGGGGCACCGGTGTGCTCGACGGTTCGTGGGAAGACCGACGTGTCGACGTCCCACTCGTTGTTCAGCGAGGCCACGTCGGTGCCCGCGGCCAGCTGCCAGTCGGTGTCGAAGACCGCTTCGTACACGCCGACCGTCTTCGGTTCGGCGATGCGCACACCGAGTTCGACGATGTGCTCGAGCGCACGCCAGTCGAAGTTCTGGCTGCCGACGAAGGCCTCGCGCCCGTCGACCAGCATGAGCTTGGTGTGCAGCGGGCCGCCGAGCAGCTCACGCGTGCGAAGGCGGCGGACCTCGATGCCCTCGACGGCGTCGAGGCGGTCGAGGGTCTCGGGGTAGGTGACGTGGAAGGAGTCCTCGGCCAGCCAGCGTACCGTGACCCCGCGCGCGGCAGCGCGTTCGAGCGCCACGATCACCGGCTCGAGCCGCGACCCCTCGCGGTTGCTCGCGTAGAAGTGTGCCAGGTCGATGTGCGTGGTCGCGCCGTCGATCATGTCCACCCACACGGTGTGCGCGGCGGGGAGGTCGGGGGGCGCGGGCTCGTCGACCTCGACCGGCCAGGTGGCCACGAGTTGCAGGGCGGGGGTGCTCGCCTGGGCTCCGTCGCGGGCGCCGGCTCCGGCCACGAGCGCCGCCGCGGCCAGCCCGACGGTGCGGAGTTTCTTGAAGATTCGATGAAGGGGGCGCGGGTCTCCGCTCATGCTCGCGGGCTCCGTACGGGGTCGAAGGGTCGGCCAGGGCCACGGATGGGGGATTCCCCGGTCTCCGGAGCGGCTCCGAAGTCGTGACAGGTTGCCACCGAGGGGCTCGACTGCCCAGTGTGGAAGTTGCCTGCCACCGGACTCCCGCCTACACTCGGGCGGACCGTGCCCCGTGGAGACGTCCGCGGGGTGAGCACCTCGCATCGAGTGGGCGAGTATGCACGTCGCCGTGGGTTGCGACCACGCGGGGTTTCCCCTCAAGGACCTGGTGCTGCGCTGCGTGACCGACGCCGGTCACGTGGTGGTCGACTGTGGCACCCACTCCACCGAATCCGTCGACTATCCCGACTACGCGGCGTCCGTCGCGCGCGAGGTCGCCGAGGGGCGGGCCGAACGCGGGATCATTCTGTGCGGCAGTGGCGTCGGTGCCTGCGTCGCCGCCAACAAGGTGCACGGCGTGCGGTCCTCGGTCTGCCACGACACCTACTCCGCCGCCCAGGGCGTCGATCACGACGACATGAACGTGCTCTGCCTCGGCGCGCGGATCATCGGCCCGGCGGTCATCCCCGACCTGCTGCACGCGTTTCTGAGCGCCCGGTACAGCGGCGAGGAGCGTCACGCTCGGCGGCGTCAGAAGGTACTCGACATCGAGGCCGGCCGGTGGCCGGACTCCGTGCCCACACCGACGGAGGGAGGGACCCGATGACCGCGAAGAACCCGCTGATGGCCCTGCACGACCTCGGCCAGTCCTTCTGGTGGGACCAGCTGTCCCGCCGCGAGCTGCAGGAAGGGCTGGTCGAGCGCATGCGCGACGAGAACGGCATGCGCGGCATCACCAGCAATCCTGCGATCTTCCAGAAGTCGCTGCAGGACGGCGACGTCTACGACGCCGGCATCGCCCGGCTCTTCGCCCAGGGTCACGACGCCGAGGCCGTCTTCTGGAGCCTGGCCGTCGACGACATCCGGCGCGCGTGTGACGTGCTGGCTCCGGTGTACGACGCCAGCGGCGGCGCCGACGGCTTCGTGAGCCTCGAGGTCGATCCCCGCCTGGCCCACGACACCGAGACCACTCTGCAGGAGGCGCGTCGCCTCTGGGGTGAGGTCGATCGACCGAATCTGATGATCAAGATCCCGGGGACGCCCGAAGGCGTGCCGGCGATCCGCACCGCGTTGACCGAGGGCATCAACGTCAACGTCACGCTGCTGTTCGCGCCGCAGGCGCACATCGACGTCATGCACGCCTACGTCGACGCGGTCGAGGCGCGTCACGCAGCCGGCGCGTCGATCGACGACGTGGCCGGTGTGGCCAGCTTCTTCGTCAGCCGGGTCGACACGCTGGTCGACACCAAGCTGCCCGAGGGCTCGCCGCTGCGCGGGAAGGCCGGCGTGGCGAACGCCAAGGTCGCCTACGCGAACTTCGAGGAGGTCTTCGGCTCCGACCGCTGGAAGGCGCTCGAGGCGGCCGGCGCCCGCGTGCAGCGTCCGCTGTGGGCGAGCACCAGCACGAAGGACCCGTCCTACCGCGACACGATCTACGTGGAGGAGCTGATCGGCCCCGACACGGTGAACACCATGCCCACCGTCACCCTCGAGGCCTGGCTCGACCACGGCGAGCCCGAGGCGAACACCGTGAAGCGCGACGTCGACGAGGCCCGTCGTGTCTTCGAGGACCTGAGCGCGGCCGGCGTCGACTTCGACGCCGTCACCGCGCAGCTCCTGCGCGAGGGTGTCGAGAAGTTCGAGACCGCCTTCGCCGGATTGATCGAGTCCATCGACACGAAACGATGAGCGACCTGACGGAAGAACATCCAGAGGAACTGCCCCGGGTCGCCGCGCCCGTCGCGAGCATGTCCCACCGGGAGCGCTGGCTGCGCATCCTGGCGCTGGCGGGTGTCCTCTACGTCTTCCTCATGTCGATCGAGCTGATCGGCGACACCTTCAAGCTCATGGGCGACGACTTCGCTCGTAGCCTGTTCGAGTACACGCTCAATCCCTTCAGCGGGCTGCTGACGGGGATCCTGGCCACCAGCCTGGTGCAGAGTTCGAGCACGGTGACCTCGATCATCGTGAGTCTGGTGGCCTCGGGCAGCGTGGGAATCGAACAGGCCGTGCCCATGGTGATGGGTGCGAACATCGGCACGAGCATCACGAACACCATCGTGTCGCTGGGTCACATGACGGCGAAGCAGGAGTTCCAGCGGGCCTTCGCCGGGGCCACGGTGCACGACTTCTTCAACCTGCTCGCGGTGGCCGTGTTCCTGCCGCTGGAACTGGCGACGGGTTTCCTGCACAAGGCCGCCGTGGCCACCAACGAGCTGCTCATGGGGCGCGGGGGCGTCGACTTCGACAGTCCGTTGAAACAGGCCGTCGAACCCACCGTCGAGATGCTCGAGTCGGCGCTGGTGTCGGTGAGCCCCAACAACCTCGTGGCGGCGTTCATCCTGCTGGTCATGGGCCTGGCCCTGTTGATCGGAAGCCTGCGCTATCTCGTACGGCTGATGAAGTCGCTGATGATGGGTAAGGTCGAGGTGGTGCTGCACCGCTACCTGTTCAAGCACCCGATCCGCGGAATCGTCGTCGGCTCGATCATCACCATCCTCGTGCAGAGCAGCAGCGTCACCACGAGCCTGACCAGCCCGTTGCTCGCGGCCGGTTTCGTGAGCGTGGAGAACATCTTCCCCTTCGTGCTCGGCGCGAACGTGGGCACCACGATCACGGCGCTGCTGGCGAGCATGGTCACCGGCAGTTCCGAGGCGCTCACGGTGGCCTTGTGCCACGTCTACTTCAACATCTTCGGGATCCTGGGTCTGTACTGGCTCCGGCGGATCCCGATCGCGCTCGCCAAGGGCCTCGGACGTATGGCGGTCCACGCTCCCGGCTACGCCATCGGTTACGTGCTCGGCGTCTTCTTTCTCCTGCCCGTCGTGCTGATCTGGCTGGCGCGTTAGGTCGGTCCCCTTCGAGAGCGTTCGCCTGGTCCTTGACGAACACGGGCGCGCGGGGGGACATTCACCGGCACGTCCCGACACCCGGCCCGGATCGGCTCCCCTGGTGACATGAAACGGCGAATCCTCTGCACGATCCTGGCCGGGCTCGCCCTGGCGAGTCCCGCCACCGCTGCGGTGGCCGACGACGCACGGCCCGACCGCTGGGTGCTCGAGTTCGGGCCGTACGTGGGCTACTACGACTTCGACCGTCTGACCGACTACGAGGACTTCGGGCTCTTCGGGGCGCGGCTCGGGGCGCAGATGGCGCCGTGGCTGCGGCTCGAGGGCAGTTTCGACGAGGTCTACACCGAGCGCGCGGTCAGCGGGAACAGCGCGCGGCAGGTGAGCTTCGGCCTGCACGCGCGTATCGAGCCCTGGTCGACGCGCCTGGCGCCGTTTGCGTTGCTCGGGGGCGCCCTGGTGATCCTCGACGACTCCGAAGATCCCGACGCCTACGGCGAAGCCTACGACCTGGGACTCGGCCTGCGGTACATGGCCACGCGGCACTGGATGGTGCGCGGCGAATGGGTGCTGCGCCGCCAGGCCTTCTCGCGCTGGACAGTGGAGCAGGACGAACTGGGCGATCTGCAGCTGGTGGACGACGGCGTCTCGCTGTGGGGCCGCGCCCTGCGGATCGGGGCGAGCTATGTGTTCTAGGCTCGTGCTCGGGATGGCCGCCTTGCTGGTTCTCGGTGCGTCCCCGGCGTCGGCGCAGATCGGCGGCCGGGGTCTGGAGTTCTCGGTCAACGCCGGCTGGACCGACTTCGACGAGGAGATCCGCTTCGAGGACGACGCCAGTGTCAGTGCGACCATGCTGGCCGAGGTGCTGCCCTTCCTGTCCATGGGTCTCGAGCTGGGCCGTGTGGGCGCGCGCGACCGCGTGCGCGACGAGTTCCAGGACGTGGTCGTGGTGTCGGTGCGCGGCCGCGTCGAACCCTGGCGCGAACGCCGCCTGAACGGCGGCATGCTGCTCGGCGTGACCTTCGTCGCTTTCGAGAACCGCCCGAACATCGACTCGGTCAGCGAGGGCTTCGAGTTCGGCGGCAGCGGTCGCTGGAACATCGACACCGACTGGCGCGTGCGCTTCGACGCGATCCTGCGCCTGCAGACGGTGAGCCGCCCCGTGCTCGACGACGCGGGCATCCCCACCGGCGACGAAGAGGAGGTCGGCTTCGTGTGGAGTCAGGTCTACCGGCTCGGAGTGGGGCGTGGGTTCTAGATGGACACTCGTCGGGGCCGCGCTGGCGCTCGCACTCGGTGGGTGCACGGGCGACCTGTTCGTGCCGGAGGGTGAGCGGGCGGTCGTCGAGGAGTCCGCGGCGCCGGCCGATTCGCTGGCCGAGTTCGAGCCGTGGGCACCGGCCTTCCGGGTGATCGGGGTCGATGGGGTCGAGCGGTCGGACTTCTTGATCAGCGTGTCCAACGATGTCTACTATCCGGGGGACGGCCCGGAGGGCGCGCCGCGGGACCGGTTCGCCTTCCGGTCGGACGGTGGCGAGTTCCGGCCGATCCACCCGCCGCTCGATCTCGAGCTGACGTTCGTGCCGGACAGCGTGGCCACGTGGTCCGACTTCGCGGTGATCCCGGCGCCCGGTGACACCGTCGAGGTCGATCTGCGGCGCACGACCCACGTGATCCCCCTCGACTTCGACGTTCCCCCCGAGTGGGGGCAGCCAAGCATGTCCGCGCGGTTGACCGCAGAGTGGGAGCCGCCTGCGGGGACGGAAACCATCCGCCGGATCCGGTCGGTGCGGATCTCGCGGGTGGTGGGCGACTCGCTGCGCCTGTGGTTGTCGGATCGGGTCACCACGATCGACCTGGTGGACTTCCGCTTCGATGATCTCGGGCCGGACCTTTCCGGCTTCCTGCGATGGGCGGTCAGCCCCGAGGCCCCACCCGATGCAGTGGCCTCGACGGAGATCGAGTTCCGTCCCCGCGTCTTCCACGTCCGGTTGCTCCAGGACGGGGCCCCGATCGCCGCGACCCCGGTGGAGGCCGAGATCGAATCCCTCGACCCCGACCACGGATTCCGACGGGCCGCGCGCTTCGACGGAATCGTCGGAGCCGAGCCCTGGGAACTGGTGACGCCGGACGCCGACGTGGAACTCCGGGTGCAGTGCGAGCAGGTCGGAGAGTGGTTCCTGCCCTGGACCGCCGACCTCACCATCGCCCACGGCGACACGGTGACGGCCGAGCTCGGGCGCCACGAAGTCGCCCTCGAGGTGGTCGAGCCCGATGGATCGCCCGCCGTGGGAGCCTGGTCCCGCATGGCCTCGGTCTTCGTCTTCCGTCAAGCGAGTTCCATCACGGGCCTGGATGGTCGGGTGCGCTTCGTCAGCGAGCCGGGCATCCGTTCCCTGCAGGTCGGCTGGGCCCGAGGCCAGGTCGCGGCCGACACCACCATCACCGTGGACGAAGACGTGGTCGTGCGCATGGAGCTGCCGCGGTGACGGGACGAGCGTCGATCGTGCTCGTCCTGGTCGTGGCGGTCGTCGCCGGTGCGTTGGGATGCCGCGACCTGGTGGGTCCCGCGGCCGTCGAACAGCTGGGGCCGCGGCGTCCCGTCGAGGGTCGGCTCGTCGGCCTCGACGGCCTCGACGTCCCGGCGGCCCGTGTCACCTTCGACACGCGTCCCTACTCCGATCCCTACGAGGACGGCGCGCTGTGGTCGCTCGAGACCGACGGCGGCACGTCGTTCGACTTCACGCTCCCCAACGGAACCGACACCTTCGCCGACGTCACGGTCACGTGGCTCGAGGACACCGAGCTCGCGCGCTACGCATTCGCGCAGGTGCCGCTGCGGGGCGCGGTGATGGAGCTCGACTACGACGCGCGCCGCATCGAGGGCCGGATCGACTGGCCCGAGGGCTTCGACGGTGCGCTCTTCGAGGGAACCGACGTGATCCTCCGCCGGTACGCACAGCCGGATCGGTCCCTGATCCGTCACGAACTGGTCAACATCACCGACGTGCCCCTCCAGGCCGACGGCAGTTTCGGTGGAGTGCTGCCCGGCGACGCGTGGACGGTGCAGATCGTGAACAAGGAGACCGATCTGATCGCGGACCTGAACGTGGTGTGGATGGACGTCGATCTCGATCCTCCGGTCGCGCTCGATCCCGGTCTCGGGCTGCGGCCCCTGCGCTGCACGCTTCCCGATGCGCTGCCGGCGGGAACGGAGGCAGTGGTCTTCCTGCGCGGACCGACGCCGACGGTCAGTCCCGAGACCACGCACCGCCTCGAGGCCGACGGGCGGACGGTGGAGCGGTGGATCCCGGAGAACCTGCACTCCTGGTCCATCGGCGCGTTACTGCCGTCGGGAGACGAGGTCGTCGTCATCGACGGGGACGTGTTCGGCAGCACCTGGACGTCGTCGGTCGCCGAGGCAGACACCCTTACCTGGGAGCTGGGAGAGATCGCTCTGCGGGTGGAAGTCGTCGACGACGGCGTGCCCGTCGAGGACGCCTCGATCCGCGTCTGGTACGAGTCCGCCTGGTACGATCGCGACGACTCCCCGGCGTCGGGAGCCTGGTACGCGCTCGGGCGTGGCGCGGTGCGCATCGACGTCGAGCACGAGGGGCGTTTCTGGCGGCAGGAACTCATCCTGCGGTCCGACCGTGTGGTGCAGGTCGATCTGTCGGAGGTCTCGACGGAGGACGCGCCTTGAGCCGCGCGTTACTCGGTTCAATGCTGTTGGCGGCCGCGATCGCGTTTGCCGCCTGCGAGGGCGACCTCTACGTCCCCGTCGACGACGACCTCACCTTCGGGCCGGTGAATCCCCTCGGCGGCCACGCGGCATGGATCCCGGCGGTGCGGGTGATCGAGGCCGACGGCACCGAACGGACCGACTATCGGATCGAGGTCGACAACCGCATCTACTTCGAGAACGCGCCGCGCGGTCGCGAGCTCGCGAAGCGAGTCACGGTGTCGTCGGGCGACGCGGTCACCGAGGACGACGCGGTGCATCCGCCCTTCGTCTTACGGCTCTCGCATGATTCCGGGGCGGACTTCCACTTCGATCTCGATCTGACGCCGGCACCGGGCGAGACGCTGGTCGTCGACTACCGCGAGCCGACTCTGAGGATCGCGGTCGACGCCGACGTGCCCGAGGTGTGGGGCGAGCCTTCGATGACGGTGGAGGCGCTCTTCGAGTCACAGCTCGCCGACGAGCTGTCCTGGCTCCGTGCGTTCCGGGTCGCGCTCGCCGTCGACGCGGTGGAAGCCGGGCCCGCGCCGGTGATCCTGCCGGCGATGGCCGGGACTCGGCTGTCGACCCGCCTGGAGTGGAACTGGTCGACCGACGCCGGGGAAGGTGTCGTCGAGTGGTCCCGGAACGAGCTCCTGCCGCTCGACGGTGACGTCGTCCTCGCCCTGCGGCAGCGCACCCTGCGGATGCAGTTGGTGCGCGCCGGCGGACCGATCGGGGACACGCGGGTGCGGTTCTTCAGCGGGGGGAGCGACGACGAGGCGACGACGTGGATCGTTCGTCAGGACCTTGTCGCCGGCGGTGGACCGGTCGAGGTGTTCGGTCTCGGAGACGACGGAATCGTCAACGTGGTCTGCCTGCAGGCGGGTCAGTGGTTCGTGCCGCAGCGGGCCTACACGGGAGCCTTCACGCGCCCGGGTGCGATCGTCCATGAACTCGGCGAGCTCGACCTGGTGGTCGAAGTCGTCGACTCCGCCGGTCGCGCCGTGGGCGGGGCGGAGGTCGGCGTCGCCTCGGCCGCGTCCTTCGCCACTCCGGCCCGCAACGTCACCGGCGCCGACGGTCGCGTGACCTTCGCGGTCGGGCAGGACTTCTACGACGTGGTCGTGAGCCTTTCCGGAGCGGAGACGCCGAAGCGCACGACGGCCTACGTGGCGCGCGACGACACCCTGCGCGTGGAGTTGCAGCCGTGAGCCGCGTGGCCGTGGTCGGGCTTCTGCTGCTGGTCGCCTCCGTGGGCTGCCGCGACCTCGTCGGACCGGGGGCGGTCGAAGATCTGGAATTCATGCGTACCATCGAGGGGCGCATCACGGGCGTCGAGGGCTTCCGGTTCGGAGTCGCCCAGTTGAGCTTCCAGAACCAACGCTACGTTTCCGACGCCGACAGCGTACTCGGCTGGACGACCCTGACCGACGAACGCGGACACTTCACCACGAGCGTTCCGCGCGGGACCGGAGGCCTCGCCGACGTCGAGATCGACTGGATCGATGTCAGCGAACTCGAGGACGTCGTCCTCGTCGGTGTGCCGCTCGCGGGACGGACCATGGAACTGGCCTACGAAGCGGCGGTCTTCGAGGGCCGTGTGCAGTGGCCGGCGGCGATGGACGTCGAACTGCGGTCGAACGCCGAACTCGAGTTCATCCGGATCGACGAGCCCGGCTACTGGTGGGTCGCCGAGATCGAGCCCGACGTGCGTGGCGCCTTCCGCGCCGTGCTACCGCGCGCGGCCTACGGTCTGCGTCTGCAGGCCGGCACCGCCGATCGCGCGACGGAAGTGGCGGTGAGCTGGCCGCCCGTCGAGGCCTCGACCGCGATCACGCTCGACGTGCCCTGCGTGCGGCGGTCCTTCGATCTCGACGCCCCGAGCGGACTTCCCGCCGCCGCCCTCGGGGTCTCCACCCGACGGGCCACGGTGCTCCCGGGTGAGGACGGGATCCTGGCCCAGGCGGTGATCGACCTAGCGAGCCCTCCCGACAGCGTGTGGGTCGTCGCGGATCCGGACGGATTCTCCGTTGGGGCCGATGCGGTCAACGTGGTCCGGCCGGACCTCGGCCCGCTCGGGTCGGACGTCGACGCAGACGTTCCCCTCGTCCTCGATCTGGGCGAGGCGACCCTTCGGGTCGACGTGGTCCGCAGCGGTACGCTGCAGGAGCGGGTCGAGGTCACTCTCTACGGTCCCGACGTCGGCACCGCGTACGAGTACCCCTTCGATCCGGAACCGGTGTACTTCACGGTGCCACTCGGCCTGTACCGCCTGACCGTGGTCGACACCGACACCGGTGACATGGTCACCCGCTTCGTCGACGTGCAGGGCACGACACAGGTCGTCGTGGATCTGGATGCGGTGTCAGGCGGTGGGTGAGTCGCCGGGTGTGGGTCGATCCGGAGACGGTTGGGGATGTTCCGGTGCGGAAGTGGGCGCACGTGCGACGGGGTTCGCGCTTCCGCAGCGAAAGTGGGTGCGCTTCCGCAGCGGAAGTCGGACGCAGGGTTCTCGGCTCACACGGGGGATGACGGAGGAATCCATGCGTCTTCTGTGCATCGCGTTGGTCGCCATCCTGGGCACCGACGAGCCGTGCGCTGCGGAGGCCGACCTGCGCCTCGCGGGGGACCTGGTCCTCGGCCACGACCGTGCGATCGGGATCGTCCTCGAAGCGGTCGAGGACTCGCGGGGACGGCTGTACCTCGCCGATTCCGGATTCACCACCATTCACGTGTTCTCCGCCGACGGAACGTTCCTGCGCCAGATCTCGGGGCCCGGCGAGGGCCCCGGCAGGTTGATGATCCCCTTCGTCCTCGCCATCGACGCGAACGATGGTCTGGTCGTGGCCGGTGCCGGCGGCCGCGTGGCGATCTGGGACACCGACGGCAACCACATCGACGAGTTCCGGCGCCGGAACCCGGACGGCACGGTCAAGTCGATCGTCGTGAGCCCGGCGGGCGATGTCGTCCTCGCGGCCTACGATCCGTTCGGGAACACGGTGGCCGACGTGTACCGCCCGGACGGTGAACACCTGATCTCGATCCCCGCGACCCGCGATCCCGTCCACGGGGACGACCCTCGCGTGCGGTCGTTCTTCGGGGGCGGTTCCGTCGACGTGGAGCCGGACGGGTCGATCCTCTACACGCAGCAGTACCCGTACCTCGTCCAGCGCTTCTCCCCGCGCGGTGACCTGCTCGACGAGACCGACGAAGGAGGGGCCGGTTGGCTCCCGGAGCCCCCGAAGCCGCAGACCGACCGGGAGACCTTCAGTGTTCGCCTGCCCGGATCGTCGATCGACGTCCGCAGGGTCGGCGACCACGTCCTGAACACCGCGACCCGCAGCATCGGCGAGACGACCCGTGAGACCCTGCTCACCCTGTACGACACCGATCTCGAGCTGGTGGCGAAGACCGTGCTCGAGGGTCTGCACAGCGCGGTGGGCGTCGACCGGAAGAACCGGGTCCTGATCTTCAACCGCGACCAGGACGACGTTCCGACCGTGACCCGATACGAGCTCCGGGTCGGGGACGACGTCCCGATCGACTGAGGTGGGATCGGTTGGGGATGTTCCGCGCGGAAAGTGGGTGCTTCCGCGGCGGACGTCGTCGTCCCGAACGACGACTGTGGTCGGCACGAGGCGGCACGGGCAGAGGGACGAAACTGGCCGCAGGCGAGCTTCTTGCGGAGTATGAATGGTATATTGATAATATAGAATATCTACCTCTTCGGGAGCCTCCCGGAGAGCGTGGCACCATGGAGTTCGAGTTCGATGCGGCGAAGAGCCGGGCGAACGCGATCAAGCACGGGATCGATTTCGTGGAGGCGCAGCGTCTCTGGGACGATCCCTTCCGGGTCGAGATCCCGGCACGCACGACGGACGAGATGCGACTCCTGGTGATCGGTCGGATCGATCGGACCCACTGGTCAGCGGTGGTCACGCATCGTGGTCCGAGGATTCGGATCATCTCCGTCCGCCGCTCCCGCCCCGAGGAGGTCACGATCCATGAAGGCCCGTGAGTTCGATGCGAAGTTCGATCGCGGCGAGGACGTCACCGGTGATCTGGATCTCGATGCGGCCGAGCGCGGCCCGAACACGACCCGGCGCGTGAACGTGGACTTCCCCGAATGGATGATCGAGTCCCTCGACCGCGAAGCGAAGCGGCTCGGGGTGACACGGCAGTCAATCATCAAGGTGTGGATCGCAGAGCGTCTCGAGCGCACGTCTCACTGAAGGGTTCGATCGAGCTCGGGGACGTCCTGGGGACGTTCCGCGCGGGAAGTGTCCGGCCACACCCATCCCGACGCGTGGACCGGAACCAATAGGTGTGGACATGCGTGGAGCTTCGGCCTGCCTTCTGATCCTGCTCGTGTCGATGGTGCCCGCGGTGGCGTCCTGGGAGGTCTTCCCGGAGACGACGGGGCCGGCCCACGGGGTGGGCGCGATCGCGTCGACGCCCGTGGGCGTGGCGATCACCACGCTCTACCCGATCAACGACGCGACTCCTGCGGCGATCGGGGTCTGGGACGGAACCGGCTGGCGCGGCGACGCGCTGCCCTGGATCGGGGACACCGCGCGGGTCCTCGAACTCGAGGTCGTCGGCGACCACGTCCTCGCCGCCGGGGATCGCCTTCTGGGTTTCCGCCCGGGCGACCCGGACTCCGTGCTCGGTCACGTCGTCCGGCTCGACGACGATCGCTGGGTGCCCCTCGGGGATCTCGACGCACATCCGCAGGACTTCGCGTTCTTCCGCGGGCAACTCCATGCGGGCGGCGACTTCTCCCGGGACCGGAGCCGTCCCCAGGGCGATGCCCTGTCCGGCCTGGCCCGGTACGACGCAGACGTGGACGCCTGGGTCCTGCCGACGTCCCCTCGCGCGAGTGGCAGGTGTTCGCCGACGTGGACGAGGCGCGCATGTTCGCGACGCCGATCACGACGATCGTTCCGTACGCCGACGGCTTCCTCGTCGGCGGGAATCTCGAGGTGATCGACGGTGTGCCGGTCGCGGGGCTGGCGTCCTGGAACGGCGAGGAATGGCAGGAGGTCGGGGGTGGGGTCCGGCAGCAGGCGGACCCGGGATTCAGCCTGTCCGGCGGACACGTCGCCGACGTCGTCGTGGACGACGCGGGTCGACTCCACGTGGGGGGTTGGTTCACGCAC
The DNA here is from genome assembly GCA_964593155.1 of uncultured bacterium. Lineage (GTDB taxonomy): Bacteria > Krumholzibacteriota > Krumholzibacteriia > JAJRXK01 > JAJRXK01 > JAJRXK01. The sequence goes on along the minus strand of CAZQHE010000013.1, from coordinate 29,427 downwards.
GTCGGGGACCGCACCTCGACGAACTACGCGATCTACAGTCCGTCCGGACCGGTCGTACGGGTCGACGACCCGATCGACGGCGAGTCTCCGGCAGCCCCTGCGACGGCTCGCCTGCGCGCCGTCCCCAACCCTTTCAATCCGTCGACCGAGATCCACTTCGAACTCGAACGGGTGTCGGGCGCGACCCTCGACCTCTTCGATGCCAGTGGCCGACGCATCCGGTCCTTCGATCTCGGAAATCGTCGGCCGGGCCAGGGAAGCGTGACCTGGGACGGCACCGATGCGAGCGGACGCGGTGTGGCCAGCGGCACCTACTTCGCGCGCCTGCGCACCAGCGGTCGGACGGTCGGGACGGTGCGATCGGTCCTCGTCGAGTGACCTCCGGTCTTCCCCCGACCGCCCCGCCCGGGTAGGCTCGCACCATGAGCGCCTGCCCCGACTGCTCGGCTCCCCTTCCACCCGACGCCACCGCCTGCCCGCGGTGTGGCGCCGCGCTCGATCGGACCGTCGTCGTGCCGGGCGCCACCGATGCCACCCGCGTGGTCGGATCCGACGCCACGGGGGCGGGATCCGCGGGGTCGTCGCCGGCGCCCGACGATCGCTTCGCTCCGGGCACGGTGATCGCCGGCCGGTACCGCGTGGTCGCGCTGCTCGGGCGCGGGGGCATGGGCGAGGTCTACCGCGCCGACGATCTCAAGCTGGGCCAGTCGGTCGCGCTGAAGTTCCTGCCGCGCGGACTCGAGGCCGATCCCGATCGCTTGCAGCGCTTCCTGGCCGAGGTCCGCACCGCGCGTCAGGTCAGCCACCCGAACGTGTGCCGTGTGCACGATGTCGACGAGTTCGAGGGCCAGCACTTCCTGAGCATGGAGTACGTCGACGGCGAGGATCTTTCGTCGTTGTTGCGGCGGATCGGCCGGTTGCCCGAGGAGCGCGCGGTCGAGGTCGCGCGTCAGATCTGTGGGGGCCTGGCCGGCGCGCACGAGGCGGGCGTGCTGCACCGCGACCTCAAACCGGCGAACGTCATGCTCGACGGACGTGGGCAGGTCAAGCTCACCGACTTCGGCCTGGCCAGCCTGGCCGCCGATGCGGCCGGCACCGAGGTCCGCGCCGGCACTCCGGCGTACATGGCGCCCGAACAGATCGCCGGCCGCGACGTCAGCGTGCGCAGCGACGTGTACGCACTGGGTCTCGTCCTCTACGAGTTGTTCACCGGCCGCGCCACGTTCCAGGCCGACACCGTGGCCGAACTCGGCTCCATGCACGCCTCGGTCGCTCCCTCGCGGCCGACGACCCACGTCACCACCCTCGATCCGGCGATCGAGCGGGCGGTGCTGCGGTGTCTGGAGAAGGATCCGCGGGAGCGGCCGCCGTCGGCCCACGCCGTCGCGGCGGCGCTGCCCGGGGGCGACCCCCTCGCCGCCGCAATAGCCGCCGGCGAGACGCCGTCGCCCGAGCTGGTGGCCGAGGCCGGAGCGCGCGAGTCGCTGTCGCCGGCCTCCGCGTTCGGCCTGGCCGTGCTGGGGTTGTTCGTGCTGGTGGCCGGATCGTACTGGGCGGCCACGATGAGCTGGATCGCCTACGTGCCCTTCGACAAGCGTCCCGAGGTCCTGCAGGACCGCGCGGTCGAGATCCTCGCCGAGCTCGGGTACACCGGTGAGGCCTACGCCGATCCGGTCGACGAGTCCTGGGGCTGGCTGCTCTGGAACGACGTGATGCGTCAGGTCGCCGCCGACGACTCGACGGCCGGACGATGGGAGGCCGCGCGCGAACGGCCGGACGTGGGGGGATTCTGGTACCGGCAGTCGCCGGGCATGCTGCAACCAGGGCCGGACGGGGTCCCCGTCCTGACCCGTGGGCGCGTCGCGCTCACCGACCCCCTCCCGTCGACGCCGGGTGAGGTCTCGGTGCTGTTCGACCTCGATGGCACGCTGCGGCGCTTCGAGGTCATGCCGCGGCGGTTCACCGTGGAAGACGCGACCGAGCCCGACTGGACCCCACTGTTCGAGTCCGCCGGCTTCGACACCTCCCGCTTCCGGTCGGTCGAGCCGCGCTACGCGCGCTTCCAGGCCCCGGATCTGCGGCGCGCGTGGCTCGGCACGCCGGCGGCCACGCCCGACATCGAGTACCGCATCGAGGCGGGCGCTTCGGAAGGACGGCCGATCCTGTTCAACGTGGCCGAGGCGACGTCGCTCGAGGATCTCGCGGCCCCGCCCGAGCGCATGTCACGGGGGACCGGTATCCTGCTCGCCGAGGTCCTGCCCGGCCTGATGATCCTCGTGGTGGTGATCCTCGTGGCCACGTTCGGGTCACGGAACGTGGAGGGCCGGAGTGTCGACAGCCGTGGAGCGTGGCGAGCGGCGGTGGCCATCTTCGTGATGTTCCTGGTGTCTGAGGCTCTGCGCTCGCACGAACTCTACGGATGGGGCATCGCCGCCGAGCTCTGGAACCTGATCGCCGCCGCCACCTTCGTGGCGGTGGTCAGCTTCGCCCTGTACGTCGCCGTGGAGCCGCTCGCACGACGCGTCTGGCCCAGCATGTGCGTCTCCATGAGCCGGCTGCTCAGCCGCGAGAAACCGACTCTGCGCGACCCCCTGCTCGGGCGCTCCGTGCTGGCCGGGATGATCTCGGCCGGAGTGGTGTTCACGCTGCTCGTCCCCGGGGTGCACTGGGTGCGGGGATTCATGGGCGACGAGCCACTCTGGCCCATGGGAATCAACCTCGATCTCGTCCACGGTGGACGCGTCGCACTGGCCCAGGTGCTCAACGTGACCATGCTGATCGGCATGACCTTCGTCGAAGTCGGCGCGCTGGTCGTGATCCAGCGCGTCGTCAAGCGACGCTGGCTGGCCGTCGCGCTGGCGGTCGTGGTCTGGACGCTGATCGAGGGAACCGGATCGCCCCTGTGGTTCGGCATCGAGCTCGTCCGCAACGCCCTGTTCATGTTCGTGCTGCTGCGCTTCGGCATCCTCGCCCTGGTGGTGTCGAACATGGCGCACGCCCTCGCCTTCCACGCGCGTGCGGTCGACTACACGCACTGGACCGGTGAGGGCGCCCTGATGGCCGTCGTCGTGATCGGCCTGCTCGCGCTGTACGGAGCGTGGGCGGCGACGGGACGGGCCACGCGGGCGGCGTGAGGTGCGTTCATGCGGCCGCATCGGCGGCGAGTCGCACCGCGGCGATCGCGAGCCGGCGCGCCGATCGACCGACCCGATAACGTGGCCGGGGCGGTCGATCGTCGACGAGCGTGCGTTCGATCAGCCCCGCCTCGGTGAGTTCGTCCAGTGACTTCGCCAACGCGCGCGGCGTGGCGCCGTCGAGTGCGTCTTCGATCTCCGAGAACCGGTGGGTTCCGCCGTACACGGCGGCCAGGACGGGAAGGGTCCACTTGTGCTTGGCGAGTTCGGCCGCCGAGCGCTGCGACGCCGCCACGACGGCACGGCAGGCCGGTGCCAACCGGCGCCCCTCGGCCGTGAGGAGGTACTCCGGCCGCAGCGGGTGTCCGTGGCCGGGATTGCGGACCACCAGCCCGGCTTCGATCGCCGCGTCGAGCGCGCGGCGCAGGGTCTGTCGCGCGACGCCGAGTTCGCGGGCCAGCACGGCGAAGCGTCCACGATCACCGCGGCGCATCGTGGCGAGCAGCGGAATCGTCCACCGGTGATGGGACAATCGGACGAGCCCGGAGAGCGGGGTCTGATGTGATCGGGTTGACACAGAAATATAGTTAATATACTTTTGTCAGAATGCAACTCCAAGCCCCGTGCGGCCCGAGCGGCCGCTTCCCCCTGGGAAACGAGTGCCCGTGATCGACTCCGCCCTGCCCTACGACGGCGGTCTGACGTGTGCCATGGAGTGCGCCGACCTCGCTCGGTCCGTCCGGTGGTACCAGGAAGTGCTCGGCTTCGAACTTCTCTACCGGGTCGACGAACTCGCCTGGGCCGAGCTCCGCTCCCCGGTCGCGCGGGTGAACGTCGGCCTCGGCGAGGTCGAGGAACCGAAGACGCACGGGGGTGCCACCCTGACCTGGGGATCGACCGATCTCGCCGCGGCCCGGGCCGAGCTCGAGGCCCGCGACGTTCGCTTCGACGGCGACACGTACGAGATCCCCGGAATGGTCCGTCTGGCCACCTTCTTCGATCCCGACGGCAACCGGCACATGCTCTACGAGGATCTGGCCGAACCGGGGGCCACGTCGTGACAAACTTCGAGCACTCCGCCCGGACTACAGCACATGGGAGGGCGATGGCCCGCCCATGGAGCTGCGACTGGCACGTGTGACGCCCACCTCGGCCGAGTTCGAAGCGGCGAGCACGGACAGCCCCGCGCGCATCGAATTCGTGCTCGAGGGTCCCGGCACGTTGGTGGTGACGGTCCAGGGCATCGACACGCCCCTGCGTTTCGAGCGTGTGGACCGAGGCCGTGCGCCATCGGTCATGAGCTCCTGCCTGCAGTGGTGTCGCGAACCGAAGCCCTCCGTGAGGCCCCCTCCGCGTTCAGCTCTCCACCGCGGCAGACTTCCCGGGCCCCGCATCCGATCCCTGCGCCACCGCCGCCGAGCTCGCCTGCGGCCGCGGCGGCGGCTCCTTCGCCGCGATCCGGTCCCGCTCGATCTCGGCCTCCCGGCGCGCCTCGGTGAAGCGCGCCAGCATGCGGTAGACCACCGGGACCACGACCAGCGTCAGGAAGGTCGAGAACAGCACGCCGCCGACCACGGCGATGCCCAGGGGACGCCGCGACTCCGCCCCGGCGCCGAAGCCGATGGCGATGGGCAGGATCCCGAACACGGTCGACAGGCTGGTCATGAGGATGGGGCGCAGTCGGATCGACGCCGCTTCCACCACTGCATCTCCGACCTCCAGCCCGCGTGCGCGCAACTGGTTGGCGAACTCCACGATGAGGATGGCGTTCTTCGCCACCAGCCCCACCAGCATCACCAGGCCGATCTGCGAGAAGATGTTCAGGCTCTGGCCCAGGAAGAACAGCGAGACGATCGCACCCACCACGGCCAGCGGCACCGACAGCAGGATGGTCACCGGGTGCACGAAGCTCTCGAACTGTGCCGCCAGCACCAGGAAGATGAACACCACGGCGAGTCCGAACATGAAGGTCAGGCTGCCGGTGCTCTCGCGGAACTCGAGCGACTGCCCGGCGAGGTCGGTGCGGACGCCCTCGGGCAACACGTCGGCGGCGATGGCGTCGAGGTCGTCGAGCGCCTGCCCCAGGTCGGCACCCGGGGCGAGGTTCGCGGTGATGGTGGCCGAACGAACGCGGTTGTAGTGGTTGAGCTCCTTCGGGGCCACGGTTTCGGTGACGTTCACCACGTTGGCCAGCTGCACGAGTCCGGCCTCGCCGCGCAGGTACAGGTTGCGGATCACGTCGGGGCGGGCGCGATCGCTCGGTCGCACCTGTGTGATCACGTCGTACTTCTTGTTGCCTCGTGTGAACTCACTGGCGATGCGGCCGCCCAGGAAGGTCTCCATAGTGGTGCCGATGTCGGTCACCGACACGCCCAGCTGCGCCGCCCGCTCGCGGTCGATGCGGATCTCGAGCTGCGGCTTGTTCAGGCGCAGGTCGGTGTCCAGGTTCACCAGGTAGCCCAGCTCGTTGGCGCGTTCCATGAACGCCTGCACCGCCTGGCCGAGGGTCTGGTAGTCGTCGCCCTGCAGCACGTATTCCACCGGCGACGTGTTCCCGCGCCCACCCAGGCTGGGTGGATTGATCACGAAGGCCAGCACACCGGGAATCCCCATCAGGCGCGGGAAGACCGACTGCACGATCTCCTGCTGGCTGCGTTCGCGCTCGTCGCGGGGCTTCAGGCGCAGGAACAGGAATCCGTTGGTCACCCGCCCCGGCCCGCCGAAACCCAGTCCGGTGGCGGTGAACAACGACTCCCGCTCGGGAACGTCGAGCAGGGCCTGCTCCACCTGCCGCATGTAGCGGTCGGTGTAGTCGAGCGTGGCGCCCTCTGGCGCGATGACGATGCCGAAGGCCGCGCCCCGGTCCTCAGTGGGAACCAGCTCGCGCGGCAGCTGCTGGAAGAACCAGCCGGCCGCGCCGACCACCACGACGACCGCCGCCAGCAACACCACCGGGCGCGCCATGACCCAGCGCAGGGTCGCGGCGTAGGAGCGGTTCAGGCCGTCGAAGAAGGCCTCGAAGGAACGCTCGCGCCAGTTGCGAGCCGTGCGCTTGCGCACCTCGCCGAGCAGCAGGGAGCACAGCACCGGCGTCAGTGTGAGCGCCACGAAGCTCGAGATGATCACGGCCAGGGCCAGCGAGATGCCGAACTCGCGGAACAGGCGCCCCACGGTGCCCGTGAGGAAGGCCACCGGCAGGAACACCGAGACGAGCGAGATGGTGGTGGCGATCACCGCGAAGCCGATCTCCTGCATGCCCGCGAAGGCGGCCTGCCGCCGTGATCGTCCCATCTCGCGGTGCCGGAAGATGTTCTCGAGCACCACGATGGCGTCGTCGACCACCAACCCGATGGCGAGCACCAGCGCCAGCATGGTGATGATGTTGATGGAGAAGTCGAGCGCATAGACGGCGGTGAAGGTGCCGACGATCGCCACCGGGATGGCCACGACGGGGATCAGGGTGGCGCGCACGCTCTTCAGGAAGAGCAGCACCGTCAGGATCACCAGACCGAGGGCGATGAGGAAGGTGTTGCGCACCTCGGCGATGGATTCCTCGATGAACACCGCCGAGTCGAAGGCCTGCTCGAGCTGCATGCCCGCGGGCAGTTCCTCCTGCAGGCGCGGGATCGCCGCGCGGACCTCCTGGGCCACCGCCACGGTGCTGGCGTTCTTCTGTTTGACCACGCCCAGACCCACCGTCGGCCGGCCGTTGTACCGGGTGGCGGTACGCTCGTCCTCGGCACCGATCTCCACGGTGGCCACGTCGCCCAGGCGCACCACGCTCTCGCCCTGGCGGCGCACGATGATGCGCGCGAACTCCTCCGGGGTCTCGAGTTCGCCCATGGTGCGCACCGAGAACTCGCGTTCCTCGCCCTCGACCCGACCGCCGGGGATCTCGGCGTTGGCCCGGCCGACCGCGCGTTCGACGTCCTGGGCCGTGAGGCCGCGCGCGGCCATGCGCTGCGGATCGAGCCACACGCGCATGGCGTAGCGCCGCTCGCCGCCGATGAAGATGCTGCCCACTCCGGGAAGGCGTTGCAGACGATCCTTGACCACCCGCTCGGCCACGTCGCTCAACTCGAGCGTGGTGTGCGTCTCGCTGTTGAGCGCGATCCACATGATCGGCTGGGCGTCCACGTCCACCTTGGCGATCACCGGGTCCTCGGCCTCGCGCGGCAGGCTGCCCCGGATGCGCGAGACGCGATCGCGGACGTCGTTGGCGGCCTGGTCGACGTCGCGGCCGAGCTCGAACTCGATGGTGATGCTCGAGCCCTGCTCGCGGCTGCTGCTGGTCATGGTCTTCACGTCCTCGAGCGTCGCGAACTGCTCCTCGAGGACGTCGGTGATCTCGGTCTCGACCACGCTGGGGCTCGCGCCCCGGTAGAACGTGGTCACCGAAACCACCGGCGGGTCGACGTCGGGGTACTCGCGCACGCCGATCCGGCCGAACGAGATCGCCCCGAGCAGGACGATGGCCAGGCTCATCACGGCGGCGAGGACGGGACGTCCGATGGCGATCTCGCTGAGTCTCATGCTCCGGCCTCCCCCTCGTCGTCTGCGGCCGGCGCGCCCGCGGAGTCCGCGTCCGCCGCCGGCCCTCCGACCGGCATCACGCGCGCGCCGGGGAACAGCTTCTGGTGGCCGGCGCGCACCACCGTCTGCCCCGCCTCGAGACCGGACCTCACCTCGACCTGGGCCGCGCTGCGCGTCCCCAGTTCGATGGGGGTCATGGCCACGGTGTCGTCGTCGCCCACGGTGTAGACGAAGGCCTGTTGGCCCTGGAAGAACACGGACTCGGCGGGGATCGTGAGCGCGCCCGGGCGCTGGTCGAGGATCACGGTGACCTCGGCCGACATACCGGGACGCAGTTTCTGGTCGGGGTTGCCGACGCGGGCCACCAGCTCGGCGCTGCGCGACGTCCGCTCGAGCACGGGCGCGATCACGTCGACGGTGCCCGAGACCACGAGGTCGGGGAACGCCGAGGTGCGCACGCGCACGGGTGAACCCGGCCCGAGCCGGCCCAGGTACAGCTCCGGTGCGGCGAACGTGACCCGAAGGCTGTCGATCTGCGCGAGCTGCGTGATGGTGTCGCCCGGGCGCAGGTACGCACCGGGGCTGACCTGCCGCGCGCCGACGACGCCGTCGAAGGGTGCGGTGATGCGGGTCTTGTCGAGCCGCGCGCGGACCAGGGCCAGATCGGCCTCCGCGACGGCGAGCGCCGCCGCCGCGTCGTCCAGGTCCTGTGGAGCGCCGGCCTGTTCCGACACCACCGTGCGGACGCGCTCGTAGTTGGTCCGCCGCTGCTGCACCAGGGCTTCGGCGCGTTGGACCTCGGCCCGGATCTGGGCGTCGTCGAGGCGCGCGAGCAGATCGCCGCGCTCGACGGCTTCCCCCTCGGCAAAGGGCAGGGCGACGACCCGGGCCGCGATCTCGGCCACCACGGCGATCTCGTATTCGGCGTCGACGTTGCCCACCACGGTGAACTCGTCGGCCATGCCGGCGGCCTGCACCGTGGCGGTCTCGACGGGCATGGGCGGAGCCTCGCCGCCGCCACCGGGGCCCCCGCCTCCGGGAGGACCACCGGCCTGCTCGTCGCCACCGTCGCAGGCGACGAGGGTGGTGACCAGGAGCGTGCTCGCTGCGCACAGGATCGATCGTCTCAAGGGCCGGTCTCCTCTTCGGGGTAGGCGCCGCCGGTCAGCTGCCGCAGCACCGCTGCGGCGCGGGCGGTGCGCACCAGGGCGCGGGAATAGCGTTGCTGGGCCGCGGCAAGGTCGCCGGACAGACGCACCAGCTCGAAGGCCGAGGTCTGGCCGCTCTCGTACTGGAGGACGCCGATGCGCACCTGCTCCGAGGCCGCCTCCACTCCGAAGCGGGCCGCGGCCAGGCGTTCGCGACCATTGGCCAGGGCACGGCGGGCATCACGGACATCCGACTCCAGTTGGCGTCGTGCGGCCTCGAGCTGCTGCTCGGCACGGACCACTTCGGCAACCAGCCGGTCGGCCTCGCCCCCGTCGGCGCGGCCGCCGATCGGCGCGGCGAAGGTGAAGCCCAGTTCCCAGGTGGGATAGTCGTAGCCCAGCACCTGGGAAAGACCGTCGCCGACGTCACCGGAGAAGTCGGTGGTGAAGGTCTCGTCGTTGAACTCGACCTCCTGGGGCGTACCCGACAGGCCGGTACCCCCGAGGGCCCCGAAGACGTCGAGGCTCGGCAGCGCGTTCCGCGAGGCGCGGTCGGCGCGGGCCTCGGCGGCGGCCACCTCGTCGGCCAGGGCCTTCAGCTGCAGGTTCTCGGCGGTGGCCGCCGCGATCAGCTCGTCGGCCGGCGGAGCCGGGAAGTCGGCCGGCGGTTCGTCGACCGGGCGGTAGAGGTCCTCGGCCGCGGGGCGCTGGCCGATGAGGTCGGCGAGGGCGTCGCTGGCCCGTCCCAGGTCCTCTTCGCGGTCGAGCAGTGCCTGGCGTTGTTCGGCCAGGAAGACGCGGGCGCTCGCCACGTCGGCCGGTCCCACCAGACCCGCGCGCTGGCGGCGGCGGGCCTGCTCGAGGAGCGCCTCCGCGCGCTCGGTGATCAGGCGCTGCACCGAGAAGTCGCGCCCTGCCGCGTAGAGGGCCCAGTACGTGACCTCCACTGCGGATTCCGTGGCCAGCCGTGCATCGGCGAGCCGTGCCTCGGCCGCTTCCAGGCCACGTTCGGCGGCGGTGAGGCCGCCGCGCTCGCCGGCACCGAAGCCGTCGAGCAGGGGTTGGGTCAGCCGCAGCTCGCCGAAGGTGTCGTACTGGGGCTGCAGGAGGGAGAAGGCGTTGTTGGTCTCGAGCCGCACCGCACCGAGCGATGCCGAGAAGCGCGTGCCCAGAGGCGCGCGCCAGCGCAGGCCGGCCTCGCCACGTGTTTCGGTGGTCTGGACCACGTCGGCACCGGAGAAGAACGACGCGGCGGGCTCCTCGCGGTCGCGGTGCGACCCCTCGCCGTACAGTTCGGGGTCGTAGGTTCCGCGCTCGCGCCGCACGGAGCCACGGGCGGCGTCGACCGCGGCCCGGGCCAGGCGCACCCGGGTCGCCCCCGTCCGGGCCAGCGTCCGGGCTTCGTCCAGGGTCAGCGGAGCGCCGGGAAGATTCGTCAGCTCGGCGGTGATGGCGGAATCGAGCACTGCGCGCGCGAGCGGCGGCACGTCGGGCGTGGGCGGCGCGTCCTGGGCCATCAGGGGCTCCGCGGGGACGCCGGCGAGGAACACGACGGCGAGGAGCGGGATCGTCCAGCGCGAGCCCGTCTGCAGCATGGTCTCGGACATGGTGTCTCTGTGGGTCTCCGGAGGGATCGGGGCGAACGAAGTGTCACCGTAGTCGCATCCCGGCTTCTACGCACGGTCCGGGGGACGCGTTGCGGCGTCCGAGGGGTGGTGGGGGCGACGACCCTCGACGAAGCCTCCGTCTCACAACTCCACACCCCGAGCCCCCACATCTCGGATCCAATTCGCACTAGGCTGGGCCGACGCCGACCGCTGCGAGGTTTCCATGCGCGTTTCCCTGTTCGTTCCCTGCCTGGTCAACCACTGGAGCCCGGCCGTGGGCATCGCCACGCTCGAGGTGCTCGAGAAACTGGGGCACGAGGTGGTGGTGCCGCTCGGTCAGACCTGCTGCGGGCAGCCGATGACGAACTCCGGCTGCTACGACGAGGCCGAGGACGCCGCGAGGCACCTGCTGCACCTGCTGCAGGAGACCGACTGCGACGCGATCGTCTGCCCGTCGGCGAGCTGCACGGTGGCGGCGAAGGAGAACTTCGAGCACTTCGAACCCGGATCGCGCACGCGCGAACTGACCGGGCGGATCCACGAGTTCACGGAGTTCCTGCACGACGTGGCCCCGGTGGACGGCTTCCCGCATCGGGTCGAGCGAGGGATCAGTGTCCAACTCTCGTGTCACGGCGTGCGCATGCTGGGCCTGGCGACGCCGAGCGAGATCCGCGGCACACGCGACGACAAACTCGCGAACCTGCTCGGCCGCGTCGACGGCCTCGAGATCCTCTACCCACAACCGATCGACGAGTGCTGCGGCTTTGGCGGCAGCTTCGTCAAGGACGAGCCCGCGGTCTCGGGCAAGATGGGCCGCGACCGCGCGCATGCCCACGTGGCCACCGGAGCCGACACGGTCGTCGGCTTCGATCCGTCGTGTCTGATGCACCTCGACGGTGTGATCCGGCGTGAGGAACTGCCCGTGCGCACGCAACACGTGGCCCAGATCCTCGCCGAAGCCCTGTGATCGAGAGGGGAGCCCGCACGTGCCGACCGAAGCCATCCGCACCCACGCCGCCGCCGCCGAGGAGTTCTGCCAGGACGACGCCCACGTGGACTGGCACAACGGTGCCCTCTGGGCGCTGCGCTCCAAGCGCGATGCCGCGACCGCGAAGGTCGAGAACTGGGAATCCCTCCGCGAGACCGCGAGCGCGATCAAACGCCACACCCTGGCGCACCTCGCCGACCACCTCGAGGAGTTCGAGCGCAACTGCACGCGCAACGGCATCGTCGTGCACTGGGCGCGGACGGCCGAGGAGCACAACGCGATCGTGCACGGAATCCTCGAGCGGAACGGGCTGGAGCGACTGGTCAAGTCGAAGTCGATGCTCACCGAGGAGTGCCACCTCAACCCCTACCTCGAGGAACGGGGGATCGAGGTCGTCGACACCGATCTCGGCGAACGCATCATCCAGTTCCGCCACGAGCCTCCGTCGCACAGCGTGGTCCCGGCCATCCATCTGAAGAAGGAACAGGTCGGCCAACTGTTCGAGGAGAAGCTCGGTACCGAGCCCGGCAACAGCGATCCGACCTATCTCACCAAGGCGGCGCGGAAGCACCTGCGCCAGAAGTTCCTCGGCGCCGAAGCCGGTCTCACGGGCGTGAACATGGGAATCGCGTCGGAGGGCGCGGTGGTCGTGTGCACGAACGAGGGCAACGCCGACATGGGTGCCAACGTGCCCCGCGTGCAGATCCACAGCATGGGTCTGCACAAGGTGGTGCCCGACCTCGACAGTGCGGGCGTGATCCTGCGCCTGCTCGCCCGCAGTGCGACCGGTCAGCCGGTGACCGTGTACTCCAGCTTCTACGCCGGGCCCCGGCCGGACGGCGAGATGCATCTGGTGCTGGTGGACAACGGACGCTCGGCGCGCCTGGGCGATGCCGAGAAGTTCGAGTCGATGAAGTGCATCAGCTGCGGCGGATGCCTGAACACCTGCCCCGTCTATCGTCGCTCCGGGGGCTACAGCTACAATTCGTTGATCCCCGGCCCGATCGGCATCGCGACCGAGACCGGCGAGGACACCACGCACACGCTTCCCTTCGCGTGCACCTTGTGTGGGAGTTGCACCGCCGTGTGTCCCGTACAGGTCCCTCTGCACGAGATGATCAGTACCTGGCGACGCGATCTCGCGCGTTCCGGTGATCTGCCCTACGGCAAGATTCGGATGATGCCTCGCATCGGCAAGGTCCTCGGGAGCGAGACCGCATTGAAGCGATCGATGGCGGCCGCGCGCTTCGCCGTGCGTCACCTGCCGGGGGCCATGCTCCGGCCTTTCGCGGGATTCTGGACGAACGCGCGCGAGCTTCCCGAGGCGCCGCCGGAGTCCTTCGAGGACTGGTACCGAAGGAATCGAGGTGGGCGATGAACGCGCGCGAGGAGATCCTGGGCGCGCTGCGCCGGGCCGACGTTCCCGACCTACCGAAGCCGGAGATCGTCTCTTCGGCGCCGGCCGCCGATCTCGTGGCGGCGTTCGAGGCCGGTCTGGAGTCGGTCGCCGGGCGATTGGTCCGCGTGGGACAGCTCTCCGAGATCCAGGACGATCTCGACGAGCGCATCGCACGTGGTGAACAGGTCGTGTGCCGGGTCGACGGCCTGCGGGGCAATCGAGAGATCGACGACGACCCGCGCGATCTCGGTGACGTCGACTACGCGGTGTTCTCGGCCGACTGGGGGGTCGCGGAGAACGGCGCCGTGTGGGTGCGCGACGAGAGTCTCGGGCACCGGGTGACGCCTTTCATCACCGAACACCTCGGACTGGTCCTGCGCGCCGATCGGATCGTGGCCGACATGCACGCCGCGATGCGGGCGATCGAGTTGCCGCAGGGATGCATGGGCGTCTTCATCGCCGGCCCGTCGAAGACCGCGGACATCGAGCAGGCGCTCGTGATCGGAGCGCACGGTGCGTGCAGTGCGACGGTGTATCTGGTGTGACGGGCGGTCGGCGATGTCTCCGCGTCACGGTGTGCGGTCGGGCTGGTCGGATCGCAGGTCCAGCCTGCGCAGGGCCGAGGCATAGCGCACGACCCGACTCGAATCGCCGAGGTCGTCGAAGACGGCCCGTGCGCCGACGAGGGCGTGCCTTCGGGGGTCGGGATGGGACGTCGCATCGAGGAGGTCGTCCTCGAGCTCGAGCAGGAGGGTGTGCGCGGCGTCCCGTTCGCCGATCGACCAGAGCGCGCGGGCCCGGGCCTGGTCGGCGAAGAGACGCAGGGTCGGGTCACGGCGCTCCTCCTGGTCTTCGATCCGGATCGATGCCTCGGCCGCGGCGAGGGCCTCGTCGGGACGGTCGCGGTCGAGGTGGAGGCAGGCGAGGGCAGTCCAGGTGTCGGCCAGGGTGAAGTGCTCGAGGCCGTGGCGATCGGGCAGCGCGGCGAAGGCGGCGTCGAAGGCCCGGGCCGCCCCCTGGATGTCGCCGAGCCGGTGTAGGCTGACGCCGTGGCCGGTGTGGAATCGCACCAGGCTGAACGGGCGTGGCGACGGGAGTGATTCCTCGTTGGCCAGACTGCGGGCGTAGGCGTCGCGCGCTTCAGCGTAGCGACGCAGACCGAGCAGGGCAGCCGCCCGGCCGGCGTGGGCGTCGGAATGGGCTTTGTGTCGCTCCGGGTGATTGATCTCGAACACCTCGACCGCACGCTGGAACTCCGGAAGAGCAGCGGCTGGACGACCGGATCGGGTCAGGGTCCAGCCGTGGGCCGCGTGGAAGTGTCCCATCCGTACGTGGTTCGGCCCGAGCAGCGCGAGCCCGGTCGGCAGGATGTGCGCGTGTCGCTCGAGGGCGCGCTCGAAGAACCCCAGCCCGGCCTCGGCAGCAGCCAGCCGGTTCATGACGACGAGCGTCCGGTTGTCCTCGAGGCCGAGGTGCCGCCGATAACCCCGGAAGGCCTCTTCGAGCAACGCACGTGCGCGGGCATGATCACCGATCTCCGCGAAGGCACGTCCGCGGACGAACCCGAGCTGGATCCGCCGCGGCTCCGTGTTGCCGTCCATGTGCGCGAGGCAGCTGTCGGCCACGGTCAGATACGAGTCGGCTTCTTCGACGCGCTGGTCCATTCCGGCGGCGTCCGCGAGCCGGAAGAAGGCGAGGTACACGATCTCGGCCTTGGCGTGCGACTCCAATCCGGACGAACGGATTCCGTCGGCGAGGACGAACACGTCGCGTCTCATCCGTTCGAAGTCCTGGTGGATCTGGATCGCGATGGCCGCGTTCTTCTCCAGTTGCCAGCGCAGCCGTTCGGCCTCGGGATCGGAGAGGCCGTCGAGGAGTTCGATCGCCCGCTCCCACAGAGCGTGGGCGAGGGGCCCCTCTCCCAGATCGGCCTTCACGTTGCCGATCGTGGTCAGGACGCGCGCGAGCACGAAGGGTTGGTCGGCCAGATCGCGCTCGGCGCGTCCGATGGAGCTGTCGAGGACCTCGCTCATCGTGACGTTCCGATCGCCGCCCGTTGGTGCCGCGGACGCGATCATGCCCTGGAGGTGGTCCGCGAGTGTCGTCGCCGTGACGGCCTGCCGACGGGCATTCTCGGCTTCGAGTTCGGCGCGCTGGTACAGGACCATGGAAACCACCGACGACGCGACGATGAGCACGAGCAACGACGTGAGCAGGCCCGACGCGAGAGGATGTCGCCCGACGAGCTTGCGGAAGGCATACAGGGAGCCCCCACGGCGGGCCGCGACCGGACGTCGCTCGAGGTAGTTCTCGAGATCCCGGGACAGGGCGCCGCAACTGTCGTAGCGCGCCTCGGGATCGTGGGCGAGGGCGCGGCGCAGGATCGCGACGAGGTCTCTCGGGAGGGGACGGCCCTTCTCGTCGGTCCGGCGCTGCTCGATCTGGCCCCGCGACACCGCACCGAGCAACGAGAGTGCGGTGTCGAGATGCTCGGCATAGGGGATCGCGCCGGTGAGCAGCTCGTGCAGGACCACGCCCAACGAGAAGACGTCCGATCGGATGTCCACACGGTCACGATCGTCGCGGGCCTGTTCCGGGCTCATGTACTGCGGGGTGCCGAGCATGTGGCCGGCGAGGGTGAACCGTGGGTCCGCCGTCCGGTCGAGCGGTCGCGCGATTCCGAAGTCGATCACCTTGACCACGGCGCGCCCTTCGTGCTCGCCCACGAGGAGGTTGCTCGGCTTCAGGTCGCGGTGGATCACGCCGCGCCGATGCGCGTGCTCGACGCCGGCGCAGGCCTGCAGCAGCAGACGGATGCTCTCTGCGTGGTCCAGTCCGCATGCTCGGACGTGATCGGTGATCGCTTGCCCACGCACGAGTTCCATGGCGAAGAAGGGCTGTCCTTCCGGTGTCGTTCCCGCGTCGAACACGCGGGCGACGTTCGGATGTTCGAGCACCGCGAGTGTCTGTTGCTCGCCCAGGAACCTCCGCTTTGCGAGTGGGTCCAGACGTCGCGACCGCAGGACCTTCAACGCGACTTCGCGTCGGACCGGCACCACCTGTTCGGCGCGATGGACCACGCTGCTGCCGCCACGGCCGATCTCCTCGCGGAGTTCGTATCGAGAGAAGGCCTCCTCGTCGGGCTCCGGATCGTCGGATCCCGCGAGCCACGACTCGATGCCCCCATCGGCCAGCTCGCGCACGTCCGCCACGTCGTCGGCCGCGATGGCGAGGAGTTCGTCGGCCGTCTTCCGCAGGTCGTCGTCTCCGGCGCAGACTTCGTCGAGGTAGCGGGAGAGGGCAGCACCAGCGAGACCCTCGGCTCCCAGGACGATGTCGCGCAGACGATCGAATCGCCCTCCGTTCATGGCCGGTTGCCGTCCTCGGCAGCGGGGCCGCGCAGCCGGTGCGCGAGCCAGACGCTCGCGAACGCCCAGTCGCCACTGACCGTTCGCTCGCTCACACCGAGGATCATCGCCACTTCGCGGACGTCGAGGCCACCGAAGACACGCATCTCCACGATCTTCGCCATGCGCTCGCTGTGGTCTTCGAGCGCGGACAGGGCCTGGTCGAAGGCGACGAGGTCGATGAGGCCCCCGTCGCCCGAGGGATCCTCGGCGGCGAGGAAATCGTGCAGGGTGACGCGCGTCTGGTCGCCGCCGCGCTTGATCCGCGAGCGGGTCCGCGCGTGATCGACGAGGATGCGCCGCATGATGCGGGCGGCGATGGCGAAGAAATGGGCCCGCGACCGCCACCCGATCGATTCGTGGCCCACCAGGCGCAGGTAGGCTTCGCTGACGAGCGCGGTCGGCTGCAGGGTGTGCGTCCCGCTCTCGCCGCGCATCAGGCTCGACGCCATGGCGTGCAGGCGGGGGTACACGGCGCGGTAGGCAGCGTCACGATGCTCGGGAGCACCGTCCGACTCCTCGAGCGCGAGCAGGAGTTCGGTGATCGGATCCATGGGCCGACGGGGAGGGAGACGGTCCGGGAGCCAGTGGGACGAAGTGTAGCAGACGTCGAGGGGGCTGTCCGCAGCGCGGTCGAGAATGACCGATTCCTTCTATCCGGGTTTCGAGGGGCATCGCTATCGTCACCATCGACGTGATCGTGCGCCCCTTCCCCGTGATCACGTCGTTCGCTTCCCGTTCGCGATGGCTCACGCCACGACGGTTCACACCACGGACCGACGGATCGGCTCCGATCGGTCCCTTCGAAAGGTCCCGTTCATGGTCACTTGCTCCTCGTTGTCCCGGGCGGCGCTCGTCGCCATCCTGCTCTTCTTCCCCGTGAACGCGCTCGCGCTCGACCCGGTGATCTTCGATCAGACCGAAAGCGCCGATTCCTTCTGGGGATCCTTCGGATCGGCGACCGACCCGACCTTCGTCGCCGCCGACGACTTCACGATCGACCTCGGCGCCGGGAACTATGCGATCACGGGAGCGCGTTGGGCCGGCGGGTTCTTCGATACCGATCTCGGTGAACTGTTGCCCTACGAAGCCGTGGACCAGGACTTCTGGATCTTGATCTACGAGGACGGCCCGGGTTTTCCGCTCGGAGCTCCGGACCTGGCGTTTCCCGGTGATGCCGTGGCGTCGCGTCTGGTCACGGTGACTCCGACCGACGCCAACGGATCCCTGGGATTCTACCAGGCCGAGTTCCCGGCGATCACACTCGCGGATGCGACGACCTACTGGGTGTCGATCGTGGCGGCGGCCCCCGTACTCAGTGAGAACTGGAGCTGGTCCGCTCTGCAAGACGCCGGCAACGGGCACCAGAACTTCCCGGATCCGATCGTCTGGTTCAATCGGGGGTTCGAGTTCTTCTTCGACCTGTACGGTGTACCGGATGGTCCCGTTCGCCAGGAATCGCGGTCCTTCGGAGCGGTCAAGGCACTGTACGAGAACTGAGTCTTCGCCTTCGAACGCACGACGGACGAGGGGGAGGGCGACGCCCGTCGCACCTCCCCCGACGACGGATCGCCGGGCGGCTCGAGGCGGGGGAGACCCATGGCATCGCGACCTCACGCACAGTCGAAGAAGGATTGCTCGAGGGGGCGCTCGTCGGGAAGGTAGGCCGTCGGGCTCACGCCCGTGTAGCGTCGGAACTCACGACCGAAGTGCGACTGATCGGCGTAGCCGAAGTGATCCACGATGTCGTGCCAGCTCTCCGGCGGCGTCCGGTGTAGCTCGGCGATCACCTTGTTGACCCGGACGATGGCGATGTAGGTCTTCGGAGAGATCCCCACGGCCCGAACGAAAGCGCGTCGCAGCGTGCGTTCGGTCGTGGCCACCGCCGACGCGAGCTCGCGGACCGTGATCCGCCCCCGTTCCGCTTCGATGCACGCGGTTGCTCGTGCCACCAATCGACAGGCAGGAGGCTCCGGCCCGCGTCGCGCCAGCACGGACGACAGGACGTCGTCGGCGGCGCGGCATCGCGCCTCGAAGTCACCGGCGTCGCGCAATGCGGCAAGCAGGCCACCCAGCGGCTGCACGGCCTGTGGCAGATCCCGCTCGACGTCGATGAAGGAGTCCGTCAGTCGATCCGCCGCGTGTCCGGTCAACCCGTGCCAGCCGGTCGGCCCGAGCATCACGAGGAAGCCCAGATGTCCATCGGCGAATCGATTCGTGGCGCACCGTGTGAACTGCCCGTGCGCGATCGCCGCCGGGACGTCGGAGAGGGGAGCCTCGCCTACGGCACCCTGGTAACGCCCACGGAGCGTGAACACCATCGCTGATCGTCCGCGGGGCACGACGCGCTGGTCGATCCGATGGCCCGGTGGGCTCTCGGCCTGGTGGTAGGCTTCCACGTAGGGCCGTAGTGCCTCGGCCGGTTCTGCTCGATGGAAGCGGGGAGACATGACGTTCCGGCGGTCCTCTCGGGGGGAGGATACCGGCCGAGGGACCGCCGCGGACGCGCCATCGTCCACGAGGCGAACTCCCGACCTCTGCACCGGAAAGCGACATCTGCCCGCGAGAGCTGCAACCGGTGGTCGGACTCACGGCTCGCTCGCCTGTCCCGGGGGTGTGCCCGGTTCACCGTGCGATCGGCCCTTCCACGAATCGCCGTGTCGCCTCGTCGGCCGGAAGGAGGCACTCGATGCGTAATTCCTCCGTCGTCACGTCGACGGCGGTTCCGAAGGTCGCCACCGTGGAGAGGAACCGGAGTTCGACGTCATCCTTGCGAAGGCCCAGGGTCACGACCGGAATCGACGCCTCGCCGGGATCGGTCTCTACCGCTGCATGCGGCGCGACGAGAGCCGCACACTCCTCGTACAAGCGGAGTAGACCGTCGCTCTGATAGCGGATGACTTCCTCGTGAAGTCGCTTCAGGAGGATGGGTTGCAACTGCTCGACGTTCCTCAGGTACGGCCGGAGACCGTCGGCGGCGAAGAGCAACCGGTAGGTGTTGGCGTAGCGGGCGAGCAGGTCGTCGCCGTCCGTGAGCCATGACAGGAGCCGACGTGTGCCCTCGTTGGTCATGATCACGTCGTAGTCGCGCGTCGTGACGAAGGCCGGATCGGGCTCGTGACGCGTGAGCGTGCGCTCGAGTGCGGCGCGCACGATGCCGGTCGGATCGTCGTCGAGCGACCAGGCCGTGTAGCGTGGTGCGTAGCCGGCGGCCACCAGCAGCGAATTCACGTGACGCAGGGGCAGGTCGAGCGCGTCGGCCAGGCGGAGGACCAGTTCGCGCCCCGGACGTGAGCGTCCGGTCTCGACGAAGCTGAGGTGGCGCGTGGACACGCCGGCGGCCAGGGCGAGTTCCATCTGGCTGAAGCGGCGGATTCCGCGCCAGTGGCGCAAGAGGTTCCCGAAACGAGCCATTGCGCTTCTCCCGGAATCCCGAGGATTACCTGCGGGGTAATCGATCTGTTTACGTTTCGATCGTACCCTGACCGCGAGCCGTTGAGAAGGTCCCACGACGACGGAGGTCGGAGCGTGCGCACGAAGACCCTGAGGACGGCCCTCGTGGCCAATGCCCTGTTCTCGGCCCTGACGGGGGTGGCCCTGCTCGTCTTCGGCGAGCCGATCGCCGGATGGATCGGTGTCGGGACGCCGGTCGTTCACCGGGTCGTCGGAGCCGGCCTGATCGCGTTCGCCGGATTCGTGGCGTGGACCGGGACGCGACGCACGGTCGACACGTTCCGGGCCGCCCTCATCAGCCTGGCGGATCTCCTGTGGGTGATCGGAACGGGAGTGTTGATCCTGTCGAGTCTGGGTACGGTGGAGGCGCACGGGGTCACAGCCTTGCTGCTGGTCGCGGCGGTCGTCCTCTTCTTCGGTCTGCGCCAACTCCGGGGCATCGGAGAGACGTACCGCGACGCGCACGGATCGAGGGCGCACGTCCTGTGCGTCGAGGTCGAGAGTCCGGTCGCGCCGGAGGAGTTGTGGCCGATGGTCGCCGACCTGCGCGGCATCGATCGCTACGCACCACGACTGTCCCGGGTCGTCCTGCACGGGGGCCCCGAGACCGGCGTCGATGTGGTTCGCCGGTGCACGGATACCTCGGGCAGGACGTGGGCAGAGCGCTGCCGTCGATTCGATCCCGACGAACGGCTTCTGGAGTTCGAATTCCTCGCCGACGAGCCAGGGTTCCCGTTCCCGTTCGGGACGATGTCCGGTGGGTGGGAGATCGAGCCGCATGGGGCCGGATCGACCGTCATCATCTGGTTCACCGTGACCCCGAAGTACGGACTCGCGCATCCCTTGGTCCTCGCCATGACGGCGAGGACGCTCACGCGGGACATGGAGGCGGTCGTGGAGCGCATGTCGGCGGCGGCGCGAAGCGAAGCCACCGACCGGGACGCCGTCGTAGCAAGTGCCGGGACGGCCGCGTGTCACTCTTCCACGTCGGAACCGTAGACACGGCGTGGCCCAACGGGTGTCGGATCCTCGAACGCGCAGGCGTGCAGTTCGATCCGAATCGAGGCCGGCCTCACAGGCAGACCGGAGCGATCCGGATGAGCGTCATCAAGCTGTTCTACAACGGTTCCTGCGGGGACTGCGCCCGGTTGGCGCGACGCACGCGACGACTCGACTGGTTCGGCCGGATCGAGTTGTCGACGGACGTGCCTCCGTGTGGTCCCCTCGACGTGGGCGAGATCGCGGTGGCCCACACCGCCTCCGGCCGAGTGTACACCGGTATCGACGCGACGCGTGAGGTCTGCATGCAGGTCCCTGTCTACGCTCCGTACGGTCTGCTGCTCCACCTTCCACTGGCACGACGGTTCTTCGGTCGGGGACGTGCTGGAGGAGCCGGAGCACGCGATCGTGGAACCCACGGTGGGCCGGTTTGACCTCCGGGCCCATCCGGCCTCCCATCGACACGAAGTCCGGCGCGCGCCGGCGGGGATGACCATGCGCAGATGTTTCGGAGCCGCGCTCGTAGCCGTCGTGCTGGTCGGCGTGTCGGGTTCTGCCGTGGGCGACGACGCGGGCACGGGGGACGAGACCGTTCGATATCCCGCCCCGCGGGACGATCGGCCCGAGACGCTCGCCGCGGTCATGCCCGTACTCGCGGAGCAACTGCTGGCCGACGATCACGTCGACGACACGCCCCGGGCGCTGATCCAGCACATGGAGATCGCACTGGCCGCGGGACGACCCGACGCGGCACTCGCTGCATTCACCCGGTTGGGTGATGCCGCCGCGCCGGAGGAGACCCCGGCCGCCTTCGTGTATCGCATCCACGCCGAGGCAGCGCGCGCGGTCGAGGATGACGGCGCGGACTTCGCCGCTGCCTACGCCAGAGCCTTCGATGCGGTGTTCGCCGAAATCGGCGACCGAGGCGCGCACGAACTCGCCTGGTACCTCGAAACGCCGAGCGTCGTCTTCGAGCGACGGCTACGGGCTGCCCTGGCGCGCGCGAGCGGTGCGGCGGCCCTGGACCGGACCGAGGCGGTGAGCCTCGTGCGGGCGTGGATCAGCACCCGCGTCGACGCCGCCGCGGCGCCCCATGTCGCGGACCTTCTCGCGCAGGACCGAGCGCGGCGCTACGTGATCGACGAGGACGTCCGGATTCGCACTCCGGCCGGGGTGACGCTTTCGGCCACTCTCGTGCGGCCGCGCACCGAAGCCCGGCTGCCGACAGCCCTGGTCTTCACGATCTATGCCGACGCCGTCGCGAGTCGGCAGCGTGCGCTGGCGGCGGCTTCCTACGGCTACGTCGGCATGGTGGCCCTCTCCCGCGGCAAAGGCTCCAGCGATGCCGAGATCATGCCCTACGAGCACGAGGCCGAGGATGCGCCCGCGGTCGTGGAGTGGATTGCCGACCAATCCTGGTCGAACGGCGAGGTCGGAATGTACGGCGCCAGCTACGAAGGCTTCGCGGCCTGGGCGGCCGCGAAGAGCATGCCCGACGCGCTCCGCGCCATCGCGCCCCACGCTGCCGCCCTGCCCGGGCAGGGTCTGCCGATGATGAACAACGTCTTCCTCAACGCGAACTATGGTTGGCCGTTCTTCGTCGCCAACAATCGTACGTTGGACTTCGAGACGTACAACGATCGCGAACGGTGGGAGACGCTGGACCGGGACTGGTTCGCCAGTGGTCGTCCCTATCGCGACCTGGACGCGATCGACGGCGTGCCCAATCCCTTCTTCCAGCGCTGGCTCGATCACCCTTCCTTCGATGCCTACTGGCAAGCCATGGTACCCCATGGCGCCGAGTTCGCCCGGATCGACATCCCGGTCCTCTCGATCACCGGCTACTACGACGACGGGCAGATCTCCGCGGTCGATTACCTGCGCGAGCACTGTCGTTTTCGCCCGGACGCCGGGCATTTCCTGGTCATCGGCCCCTACGATCATTTCGGAGTCGGAGCGCCGCGCAAGGCGCGCGAGCTGCGAGGGTACGACATCGACCCGGTGGCCCAGTTCGACACCGAGGCCCTGACGTTCGCCTGGTTCGACCATGTCTTCCGCGGTGCCGACCGTCCGGCACTGCTCCGGGACCGGGTCAATCATCAGGTGATGGGCGCTGACCGCTGGGATCATGCGGCCTCGCTGGACGAGATGGCGGAAGAACGCTGGAGACTCCACCTGGCTCCGGCCCGCGGCGAGGCGTTTCACCGGCTCTCGGAAACGCCGCCGGAACGTCCGGATGCACTCGTCCAGACCGTCGACCTCGCCGATCGGGACGTCATCCACAATGATTACTACCCCGAGGTGATCGACGGCGGCACGACGGACTTCGAGACCGGCCTCGCCTTCATCAGCGATCCCCTGCCCCGGGCGAGCGAGCTGAGCGGATTCCCGAGCGGGCGACTCACGATCACGATCAACAAGAGGGACGTCGACCTGGGCGTCCGGTTCTACGAGGTGCAGGCCGACGGCTCGCTGTTCCATCTCTCCTACTGGCTCGGCAGGGCGAGCCATGCCGATGACCCGACGGTGCGTACACTGCTGACGCCCGGTGAGCCGACCCGGATCGAGTTCGACCGGTCCTACCTCGTCAGTCGCCGGATCGAGGCGGGCCATCGGATCCTGGTCGTCGTGGACGTGAACAAGAATCCCTGGCACCAGATCAACTACGGCACGGGTGGCGACGTCAGTGCCGAATCGATCGCCGACGCCGGCGCCCCACTGCGGATCGAGTGGGCCAACGAAAGCCATGTCGAGCTGCCCGTCACCTGGGTGGATTGACGCCGCACGCGTCGAGTGTCGGGCCGAGTCGCTCTCGCGGCGGAATCATCCGCGCCGCCGCTCCCAGCCCAGCCGATTCCGTTGTCGTTGAAAGCGCATTCGTCGGCACGATAGAATCGACGATCGTGTTTGGCGGAAGGCCTGGGATCGATGACCGTGGAACAACCCGACGACGGACGACGTCGTGACGCGTGGATCACCGTGGCTGCGGCGGTGCTCGTGTTCGCGGTGGCGCTTCCGGTGGCACGTCAGGGCTTCAGCTTTCTCGACGACGGCATCTGGCTGGTCGGGGCGAAGGCGCTGCTCGACGGTGACCTCTTGTACCGCGACGTCTTCACCATCTACGGCCCGGCTCGTTTCGTCGTCCTGGCCGCGTTCTTCCTCGTCGCCGGTGTGAGCGCCGCCACCATGGCCCTGGTCGAGGCCGTGGCCCTGGCCGTGGCGGCGGCCACCGGGACCTTCGCGGCGCGTCGGATGGGTGCCGGGCGCTGGGCGTGGTGGGTACCGGTCGGCCTGCTCGCGCTCGGCGTGGTCAAGCCGAAGATCGTCGCTGCGGGACTGTTCGCGGTCTTCCTCGGCTGGGCGCTCCACGGAGGGCTCGACCGAACACGCGCGATCCTGCTGGGAATCTTCGGGGGTGCGGTCGCCTGGTTCGGTTTCGACGCCCTGGTCGGCGTGGGGATGATCGCAGTCCTCACGGTGGGCTTCGTATGGCTTCGACACGGTCGTGATCGTGCGCCGGTCCCGGACGTGGCCCTCGCGGGATCGGTCCTCGTGGCGACCGCGTGCGTGCCGGTGCTGTGGGCGGTGGCGACGGGCAGTCTGAACGAGTTCTGGTGGGACGCCGTGGTCTATCCCGTGGCCCATTTCCGTCAGGAGATGAGCATATCGCTCGCGGCGACGCTCGCGGACGGAGGACTTCTCGGT
>CAZQHE010000013.1:0-5044 GCA_964593155.1 uncultured bacterium | reverse complement strand
ACACCGGCGAGAGCCTCGGGGCTCGGTGGCCGGGACACGGTCCGTTGCGGGCGGCAGCGATCCGCCTTCTGGCCGTACTCGTCTTCGCGGCACCGGTGGCGGGGATGGTCGGGGCGTGGAGGAGTCGCGACACCCGGCTGGCCGCACTGTCCGCCTTCGCCCTGGCCGGTCTGGTCGCGCTGATCACCCGCGGCGACCAACCCCACCTGTTCGACGCGGCCGTCGCCGCCGTGTGGATGTCGGCGGTGGCCCTGGCCCGTCTTCCGCGTCGGGCCGTCGCGGGCCTGGCGGCCGTGGTGGTGCTGGCCTTCGGGCCGCTCGTGGCCGAGACCCTCTGGCTGGCCACCAACGCCGGGCGCGAGGGTCTGCAGACATGGCGTCGACCGCGGGCCGGGGTGGCCCTGGCCTCTGGCCGCGTCGCCTCGCTCGAGCAGGGCTTCGAACCACTCACGGCCGAGCGCTCGACACCGACGGTGTTCTGGCCCTACCAGCCGGGCATGAACTTCGTCTTCGACGTGCCACGGGCGCACCCGCAGATCACGCTGCTCGGTGGCGAGGTGCGCGATCCAGAGGTCCTGGTGGCCGATCTTCGCCGGGATCCGCCTCCGCGGGTGGTGCTCGTGCAGCGCTTCACGCTCGATGGCCGCACCATGCGCGATCTCGTTCCACCGCTCTGGGGCTTCCTCCGGACGCACTACCGCGTGCACGACACGATCACCGAGAGCACCGATCCGGCGTGGGTGCTGCGCCCCCTGCCGGAGGGGCCGGCGAGCCTGGAGCGGTTGCCGCTCGACCAGCGCCTGCCCGACAAGCGAGCCTCGGTGGCGGACGCCGTGTCGCCGGATCTTGCGCGCGGTGCCCGGGTGGCGCAGAGCTTCCGGGTGGACGATCGTGACCTGTCGGGATTCCGGGTCCGATGGGCGGCCGGTGGCACGGGCTTCACCGCACAGGTCGACCTGGTGGTCTGGAGTGTCGACGAGGGTCGACTGGTCCAGCCGCTCCGGGGCTTCCGGATCGACGTGCGCTTCGATCAGGAACGGCGCACGAGCCTCTTCGACCTCGGGCCGGTCGACGGCACGCGGGGACGCGAGATCGCGGTCGAGTTGCGCCTGCCGGACGGCGCGCCGGTGCCGATTCGTCTGCTCTGGCACGATCACGGCGGCGTCGACGATCGATTCCCCGGTGGAACCGCCCATGTCGACGGCGTCCCCGTCGACGCCGACCTGAACTTCTCCTCGTACTGATCCGACCGACGACCTTGAACGCACCGAAGCGCCCCTCCCTCGTCCGCACGGCTCTGATCGGCGCCCTGCTGCTGTTGGCCGGAACCACGCTCGCGTCGGCCTGGCTGTGCGACGACGCCTTCATCACGTTCCGCACCGTCGAGAACGTCGTCGACGGCCACGGGGCACGCTGGAACGTGACCGAGCGGGTGCAGGCCTACACGCATCCGCTGTGGATGCTGCTGTTGACCGCGGTGCGCGCGGTCACCGGGGAGATCGTCGTCAGCAGCATGATCGTGTCGCTGCTGGTGACGTGGACGGCGGTGGTCCTGCTCGTCGGCGGGGCGCGGGAGCGGAGTTGGCTCACGGTGGTCCTCGTGGGTGGACTCGCGCTGTCGCGGAGCTTCGTCGACTACAGCACGTCGGGCCTCGAGAACCCGCTGGTGCACCTTCTCGTGGTGGTGCTGTTGCGGGAGTGGTGGTCGGAGCGTCGGTCGCCGCTGCGGATCACGGCGATCGTCTCGGCGTTGCTCCTGTGCCGGCTGGACCTCGCGATGCTGATCGCACCCCTGCTGGTGACCCTGCTGTGGCAACGCCGCGATCGGCGCACGTTGGGGGCCATGGTGTTGGGGGCGATCCCGCTGATCGCCTGGGAGTTCTTCTCGATCATCTACTACGGCGTTCCGTTTCCCAACACGGCCTACGCCAAACTCGGGGCCGGTCTGCCCGCGGGCGAGTACGTGACGCGGGGCTTCACCTACCTGGGCGCGTCGGCCGCGTTCGATCCCCTCGCGGCGGTACTGATCGTCGGGGGGATGGCGGTCGCGGCGGCGCGGCGGAGACCGAGCGAACTCGTCGTGGCCGTCGGAGTGCTCCTGTACCTCGGGTACGTGGTGCGGATCGGCGGCGACTTCATGGCCGGGCGCTTCCTCACGGTTCCCCTGTTGGTCGCCGTGGCCCTTCTCTTGCGGGTGCCCTCGCCCGGTCCCCGCCCGACGGCGGTCGCGGCAGCCGCGGTGGTGGGGCTCGCGTTCCTGGCCCCCGACCCGGTGCTGACCACGGGTCCGTCGTTCGCGCCCGAGCGCGACACGATCGTGGGCGACCACGGCGTGGCCGACGAACGCGGCATCTACTACCGCTCCACGGGCTGGTTCCGCGACGGAAGGGGCCGCCACGCCGTGGATCATCCCTGGGCGACCCAGGGTCGTCGCGCCCGCCTGGCGGGGACCGACGTCGCACCGCGGCGCACGATCGGGTTCTTCGGGTTCTTCGCCGGGCCCGGGGTGCACGTGGTCGATCGCTTCGGTCTGGCCGATCCGTTGCTCGCTCGACTCCCCGCCGACGTGGGGGACGACTGGCGTGTGGGCCATCTCGAACGCCCCCTGCCCCGGGGCTATCTCGGCAGCGTGCGGTCGTGGCGGACCGGGGTCGCCGACCCCGACGTGGCCGCACTCGACCGCACGGTCCGCGCGGTCACCCGGGGTCGCCTGTTCGCGCCGGAACGCTGGCGCGCGATCGTCGACCTGAACTTCCCTTGATCTCTGGCCTCGAGGTCGGGCCTCGAGCTCTGGCTGCGATATCGCGCGCCGGCGACGGAGGCCCCGCCGTGCGGGGCGCGGCGTGGTTGCCGTTCGTACGGCCCCTCACTCGAACCGCAGGTCGTCCAGGTAGAACGTGATCGGTCGCCCCTGACCCTCGAGCCGCCAGAAGAAGGGCGACTTGACCTGTGTCAGGTTCCGGCCCTCCAACTCGATGGTGTAGCGCTGCCATGCACGCGTCAGGGTCACGCCCTTCAAGACCTCACGGACGGTGTCGGGATAGAGCTTGCCGCGCCCGAGCAGTCCGACGCCGAAGTCGACGACTTCGTCGCCCTCGGCCCCGCGGGCCCACAGCGTCATGCGCTTGGCGCCGGTGAGGTCCAGGCCGCCTGGACGGTCGCCCCAGTCGTGCGCCGGGTGCTGCCACGCGACGCCGGCCCAGCCGTCCGGGGCCGAGTAGGTGACCTCGAGGCAGGTCGCCCCGCTGTGCGGCGCCTGCGTGCACGCCGGGTCCACGGTGAGGGCCTCGATGTTGCCCATCCACCCCGAGGGAACCCACGAGCCATGGCGCTCATCGGTGTGCACCGTGCGAGGAAGTCGGAACAGCGGCAGGATCGTCTGACGGACGTACTCGGTGGTCGGCACCAGGAAGAGTGCGGCGAGGGTCAACACGGGAAGCGCGATGGCGGCCATCAGCCTCGGGTCGGGGTCACCCCCCAGGGTCGTGAGCGCGATCAGCAAGGGGAGTGCCGTGACGAACGACACCACGAGCACCAGGCTCTGCGACCGGACGATGCCGAAGATCGTCGTGCTCCGCGCGTCCTTCGGCGTGATCACGAAATCCTTCAGGCCGCGATGCAGACCCTCGGCCACGCCGATGCCAGCGTGGGCGAAGAGTGGCAGACGCCACAGTGCCTGCACCGGATAGGCGACGAACACGCGCAAGGCCTTCGACAGGTTCCGCTCGCGGGCGTAGTTGACCGCCGACGCGGTGTTGATCACCAGGAACGGACTCTGCAGCACCACGGACACGATGCCGTAGCTCAGCACGATGCGCGCCACGTCACCGGTCAGCACGAACAGGACCCAGAGCGGGAACAGCAGTTGCGCGATCAGGCCCGGTAGGACGTTCGCGTTGGCGGCGAAGCGCAGGAAGAGCGACAGCCGCATGTTCCAGGGCAGGTCCGAGCGCAACCACTCCACGAGGTGGAGCCTCGCCAGTTCGGTTCCGCCGGTGGCCCAACGCCGTTTCTGCTTCTGCTGACCGACGATGTCGGGAGGACTGAGCTCGGTGGACACCATGGCCGGATCGTCGGGTGCGTAGTCGACCCACTTCCCCCGCCAACCCTCGATCATCATCGTGATGCCGGTACTCCAGTCCTCGGCGACACGGGCCTCGTTCCAGCCGCCGATCCCTTCGATCGCGGGCAGGCGCAGCAGGGCGCAATGGCCGTTCATGGTCGGGATGCCGTAGTGCGCGATGTAGCCCTCGGTGAAGCGACGGGCCGCGTCGCCGACGTGGCTGTCCGACCAGTTGATGATCGAGTCGTGGGGATTGCCGATGCGGAACATGCCCTGCACGAAGCCGAGTTGCGGGTCACGCACGAACTCGGTGGCCATCGGTCGCACGACCCTGGGCGCGAAGGTGTCGCCCACGTCCAACAGGCCGATCAGGATGTCCCGGCCCCGATGGTCCTCCTCGATGATCCGCAAGCCGCGGTTCAGGTTGCCGGCCTTGAATCCGACCGTGCCCTCCCGATGCACGACCTGCACCCGCGGATCGTCGGCGTAGACCCGTTGGACCTGCTGCCAACGGTCGTCATCGCTGTTGTCGACGAACTGCACGGCGATCCGGTCTGGCGGATAGTCGGCGTTCAGGACGGAGTCCACGCTGCGCACCACGAGATCGGTGGGCTCGTTGCGTCCGGGTACCTGGACGATGATCCGGGGCAGCGTCTCCTCGGCCACGGGCTCGGGTGCTTCGGCGATCGGCCGCGGCCCGCGCACGAGCGCGACGCCGGCGTAGACCCACAGGGGGGCGGCGACGAACACGTTGCCGAGCGCGACGATCAGGGTCACCGCCACCATCAGCGCGGTGACCGGCGAGTGGGCCTGCACGAACAGGCTGCACAGCCACGTGCCCAGCACGAGGTGTCCGCCGAGATAGACCAGGGCGAAGACGATCATCGCCGCGTGGACGCGCTTTCCCGGGGTGTCGAGGATCCCGGTTCGGAAGAACCTGCTCACGATTCGTCGATTCTGGATTTCGGAGGGGGTCTCCGG
>CAZQHE010000012.1:0-45346 GCA_964593155.1 uncultured bacterium | reverse complement strand
GTCCGTGGACTACAGAACCGCCAGGATGTCGGATTCGCGCAGGATCAGCAGCGCGTCCGAGTCGACCTCGATCTCGGTGCCGCTGTACTTGCCGAAGAGCACCACGTCGCCTTCCTTGACTTCCGGCTCGAGACGGTCGCCGGACTCGCTCAGGCGACCCGGACCGACGGCGACGACCTTCCCCTGCTGCGGCTTCTCCTTGGCCGTGTCGGGGATGATGATGCCGCTCTTGCTCTTCTCCTGGGTCATCGCCTGGACGACGACGCGATCGCCCAGCGGACGGATCTTGTTCGCCATCGGTGGACTCCTCCTCTTGACCGGGACGTTCCCCGGGCAGGCGTTTCCCGGGCTCGGCCCGGGCAGGCACTGGTTCGGTTCGAAGGGGGCCGGAGCCCGCCGTCGATCCCCGAAGAATTGAAATCGGTATTCAGCAGACAGTGATCTCGTCTGCCAACGGCGCGCAATATAGGCAGGAGCCGGCGGGTTGGCAACCGAGAATCTCGACTGCCAACGACGGGCCGAAGTGACGATTCGGCAAGATGTTGACGGGCTGCCGCCCGGGGGTCCGCGCACCCCTACGCCTCGGCGACCTCGCCCTCGCTGGCGTACACCTCGAGAATGTCCATGGTCGACAGGATGCCCATGAGCTTGTCCTGGGCATCGATCACGACCAGGTGGTGCACCTGGTTCTTCAGCATGATCCCGGCCGCCTTGTGCAACTCGGTGTCCGGTGCCACCGCCACCACCCGCGACGACATGAAGTCCTCGACCGTGTGCGAGGCCAGACCACGGGTCTGGACCGTCTCGGGCAGGTAACCGTTCTCGTCGTTGCTCTGGCCGGTGAGGACGCGCAGCTCCTCCTCCATCTCCTCGCTGGGCGCGAGCAGATCGACGGCGGCGATGACGCCCACGCAGTTCTGCCCGGGATCGACCACCGGCAGCGTCGTCAGCCCCTGCTCCAGCATGATGTCCAGGGCGTCGCGCAGCGTGTCGTCGGGGCCGCAGACCTGGACGTCGGTGACCATGACGTCGCGAACGAGAACGGGTGCCATGTCCACGGTGACATCCTCCTGGGTCGTCGTCGGAACGGGACGGCTCACTCGGCCGGTTCGGTGATTCCCTTGACCGTGAGCACGGGGCAGCGGGCGGTCCGGACCACGAGCTCTGCGGTGCTGCCGAGCAACAGATGGCTGAGGCCCGTGTGGCCGTGGGTGGCCATCACGACGAGATCGATGCCGTGCCTCTCGGCGTACTGATCGATCGCCTCGTGGCTCTTGCCGCGGATCACGTCGACGATCACCTCGCGCGCCCGGAGCTCGAGCTCACCCACGAATTCCTCGAGAGCCTCGCGCGCGGCCGTCATGCGCTTGGCCTCGAGTTCGTTGTGGCTCAGTCCGGACCACGTGAAGTCGGTCGTCGAGATGATGGGCTCGAGCACGTGGACCACGTGGACCTCGGGACCTCCCTCGATCGGGGACATGGCGCAAACGTCGGCGAGCAGCGGCAGCGCCGCCCGCCCTTTCTCCGAGAAATCGGTCGGATGCAGGATCCGCTCGAAGCGCGCCATGGCCGGTCCGTCCGTCGAGGAATTCCGAGTTCAAGTAAAACCGCGCGCGGGAACCGATTGCACTAGCGAAAAGGTGATGTGGGGAACGTCCCCAGCGGAGAGACCGGCACCGCCCCCACGCCGCAACCCGTTTCGGCGAAGGAAACTAGAACTGGAAGCAGACGCACTCCTCGAAGTGCGTCGTCCGGCCAAGGAGGTGGCGATGGGCACCTTCACGCACCTCCCCGCCGCGTCCGACCTCCGCCCACCCCACCCGCGGCCGAGGACCCGGCGTTCACGGATCGACTGGTCCCGCGTGCTGATCGTGCTGATCGCCGTGGCCGCGGTGGGTTCCGTGGCACTGGCCGAGCGCATCGGCCGCCAGCGCCTGGCCGACGTCACCGCGGCCCAGCGCGCGCGAGTGAACACGATCGACCGCGATCTCGACGCACTCCGCCGGCACGTCCGCACACAGGAGCAGCAGATCGCCGCGCACCATCACTCGTCCGGGCGGATCGAGGAGGACGTCGTCCGCAGCGGCGCCAACCTCGCCGAGGTCGAAGCCGAGCTGCGGGCCGCCGATCGCACGGTCGACTCCCTCCGGAACGAAATCGACCGGCAGCGGGAGCAACTCGACGCCCTGATGACCTCGAACAGGACCGACCGGGCCGAACTGGCCGAGCTGCGAACGGTGGTCGGCGTGTTGGAAACGCGGCGAGAGCAACTGCGTAACGAACTCTTCCGCGCCGAGGCATCCCTCACCGCGGCGCGGTCCGAACTGGCGTCCGAGACCGAGCGAGCGGCCCTTCGTGGAGGTGGATCATGATCCGCCGACACACGACACTGCTGCTGTTCCTGCTCGCGATCGCGGCCGTGGGTCCCTTCGTGGTGCGGACGCTGTTCGTGCATCGCCCCGAGGTGGCGCGCACGCGAGCGGCCTTCGCCGACCTCGAGGAGCAACGACGGGAAGAGTCACGCGACCTCTCCTCGCGGCTCGCGTCCCTCGAGCCCGCGGGGCGCGAGGCCGCCGACCGCGTCGTCGCGCTCCAGCGCGAACGCCACCGCATCCGCACCGACCTGCACCGCGCGACCCTGCGCCTGGAACGTACCGAAGCCACGGGCCGGCGTCTGCAGTCGACGCTCACCGACCTCACCGCCCGGATCGGCCGCGCCCGCGCCGTGCACGACTCGCTGCAGCCCGTGCGCGCGGACCTGTCGTCACGCCGGACGGAACTCACGACGCGCGTCGATGCACTCGACCGCCGGCTGGCACGGGTGGACGCCGAGACCCGTACGGTCCGGGAGCACGCACAGCGTCTCGCGACCGAGCGCAAGGTCTGGGAATCGTACCAGACGTGGCACAGCCTGCCCCGCGCCGCCCTGCACGCCGTGCTGCTCCGTGGCGACAACAACTGCGGCGGCGCCGAGGCCTCGCTGTGGTTGTTCCGACCCGGGCGTCGCACCGAACTCGGTAGCCTCGGGCTCAAGGCCGGCCTGCTCGTCGAGGACCGTCGGCACCAGACCGAACGCGCCTACTTCGGCCCTTCCTGGCAGCTGCTCTTCGGCCGACGTCTGCACCTCGACCTGTGGGCGGGACCCTATCTAGCCGAGTCCGCCGGCAGCCTCGCCGTCGATCCCGCGGGCGGAGCCACGCTGGGCTGGTCGTTCCCGGACCTCCACGCCGGTCTCGGTCTGGTCGGACTCCGCACCGCCGACGACACGATGGTCGGCCTGTCGCTCGGCTACTCGCAGGTGGGCCGCGCCGTCGATCCCTACGGCGGCACCCGTCGCTGACACACGAACGAGGCGGGAAGCGCCTGCTCCCCGCCCCGTCCACCATCCGATTCGACGATCGGCGTCGATCAGGACTCGATGGAGATCCGACGACCGATCGAGTCCTCGGCCTTGGGCAGCGTCACCTGCAGCACCCCGTCCTTCCCCTTGGCCTTGACCTTACCGGCGTTCACACCACCGGGAAGGCGGATCGACCGTTCGAAACGGCCGTCCCAGGTCTCGCGCCGCAGCACCTTGCCCTCTTCGGTCTCCTTCTCGATCGATCCGTGGCGTTCACCGCGGACGATCAGGACGTCGTTCTGCAGCATGACCTCGATGTCCTTCGGGTCGATGCCCGGCACGTCGATGCGCACCTCGTAGGAGTCCTCGTGTTCGACAAGGTCGAGCGACGGCATCCAGCCGCGCGTGTCCTGGTCGAACTCGTCGGGCGCCCAGTCGCCGAGGAACCGCGTGAAGAACGGGTCCTGTCGCAGGATGTCCAGACCCGTCCGCGGACGGAAACGCGTGAGAGCGGTCATGGTTCATCCTCCTTTCGTGGCGGCCGTCCTGGGCCGCCGTTCGGCGTTCATGGTCCTCACAGGGAGTCGATTCCGTACTCCGCTCGACACGCAATCCATTTCTCGTGCCACCTGCAGCAGAGCGGGCAAGTCATTGGATTCTGGAAACTTGCGACGACAGACCGTCCGGCGTGCCTGCCAACTCCGCCGCGCCACGGGCGCGAATCGGTCGAAGCGACAGACATCGCGGCCAGTGGCGCTGTCATTCTGGCAGAGCGCACGCGTCAGGTGCCGGGGCCGTCGACGCGCGCCCGGAGCTGCCCGCACCCACCGTCGACCTCGACCGCGGCCGAGAAGCGCAGGGTGGCGACCACGCCGGACCGCCGGAGACGTCGCACCAGCTGCACGCAGCGATCGATCGGAGGCCGTTCGAAGCCGCTACCGTCGACCGCGTTGAAGGGGATGTAGTTGACGATCGCGCGCCGACCTCGCAGGGCTTCGGCCAACCGATCGGCCTGCGCGTCGTCGTCGTTGAAGCCGGCCAGCAGGGTCCACTGCACCTGCAACGGATGGGACACACGGTCGGCGTAGTCGAGTGCCGCCGTGAGCAGGGCGCGCGGCTCGATTCGGGGCGCACGGGGCAGCATCTCGCGCCGTGCTTCGGGATCGAGCGAGTGGAGGGACAGCGCGAGTGCCGGCCGCACGGTCCCGTCGGCGAGCCGGTCGAAGACGGCGGGATCACCGACGGTGGAGAAGGCCAGGTTCTTGTGGGCCATGCCTCCGTCGGTCCCCAGCGCCTCGATCGCGTCGAGCACGGCGTCGAGGTTGTGCGCGGGCTCGCCCATGCCCATGAACACCACCCGGTGCACCGCACGCTCGCGCCGCGCACCGACGACCTGCGCGAGGATCTCGAGCGACGACAGCTGCTGCAGAAGGCCGTCCTCGCCCGTCTTGCAGAACCGGCACCCCACCGCACAGCCGACCTGGGTCGATACGCAGAGACCGCCGCGCGGCAGATCGACCGATTCGATCGTCTGTCCGGAGCGAAGGCGCAACACCCGTCGCCGCGCGCCGTCGCCGGCGTCGGCGCGGTGGGCCTCGGAGACCAGCTCGTCGAGAACGCTCTGCGCGCCCGGAAGCGCGGCCTCGAGCGCGCGCGAGCGTCGTGGCGTGCGCCCGCTTCCCCGGCCCCGGCGGTCGGAGGCGGCGCCGAGCGAACGACCCTCCAGCCACGCACGCATCAACGGACCGACGTGGACGTCCCGCGCACCCAGGCTCCGCAATCGGGCCCGCAGATCGGCGACCGTGCGTCCCGGATCGTTCACGGGCGGCTTCCCCCGTGGTTCTCCTCGGCGATGCGCGCAGCCCCGACGAGGGTCATGTGCGGAACGTACAACACCTCGAAGGGCAATTCGGGGCCGATGGTCTCGGCCAGCCCCCCGGCCAGCAGCGCCGGTCGGTCCGGCCGATCGATCCGCAGACGTCGGACCACGTGGCTCACCGCCCCCACCGCCTGGTGGAAGCTCCCTGCCTGCATGGCCCGCGCGGTGTCGCGTCCCACCAGCGACCGCGGGTGCGCGAAGGGGACGTCGGGCAGTTGCGAGCCGGCCTCGATCAGCGCGCGGTGCGAGCGCTCGGCCCCGGGACCGATGAGCCCTCCCACGAACCAGCCGTCGCGCAGCAGATCGAAGGTGTTGGCGGTGCCCAGGTCGACCAGGATCGCGTCGTGGAAGCCGAGGGCCACCGCGGCCGCCACGTTGCAGAGCCGATCGGCGCCCACGGTGTCGGGACGGTCGACGTCGAGGACGTAGGGCAGGGCGGCCTCGTGCGTCACCACCAGGCTGTGAAGTTCGCGGTCGGGCCGACGCCCCCACCACAGGTGCTGGAACAGCTCGAGCACGCGCGGCATCACCGACGACACGACCACGCCGGCGGCCTCGTGCCGCTCGATCGCCTCGACGAGTGGATCGAAGATCGCGGCCATCTGCGACTCCACCCCCGAGCCGCGATCGAGCGTCGTGATCTCGTCGATCACCGTGGTCCTCTCGACCACGCCCGCGGCCACCTTCGAGTTGCCGATGTCGAGTGCGAGCCACCTCATGCTTCGTACCCCGTCACGTGCACTTCGCCGCCGTACAGCTGTTCGACGCGCCCGTCGTCGTGCACCACGCGCAACGATCCGTCCGGGGCCACCCCCGCCGCCTCGGCGCGGAGCGTCCGCCCCTGCCGATCGTACTCGACGGTGCGGCCGCGCAACACGTCGAGTGCGTCCCACTCCGCGCCGCGGCGCACGAATCCCTCCTCGAGGAAGTCGTCGATCCCGCGCTCGAGTCGCGGAAGGAGACGCGTCAGGAACCCGGCCGGAGTCGGCGTTCGATCGTCCGGCCGACACTCCTCGAGCGAAGTGGCCCGGTCCCGCAGTTCTCCCCATCCCTCCGGCGGTCGGCGGAGGTTCACGCCGAAGCCGATCACCACGTAGGGTTCGGTGTCGCTGCGGGCCTCGAGCAGGATGCCCGCGATCTTGCGCGCCCCCACATGGACGTCGTTCGGCCACTTCACGCCGATCTCCTCCACGTGGAAGTCGTCGCGCACGGTCGCGCCGATCTCGAGACCGGCGACCAGGGACAGCGCGGCGAGGTCGGTCCCGATCCGCGCCGGACGCAGCACGCAGGAAGCGAGCAGGTCGCCGTCGGTGCCGGTCCACGCGCGGCCCTGGCGTCCGCGGCCCGCCGTCTGCCGGGCCGCCACGACGACCGTCCCGTACGCCGCTCCCGCGGCCGCGAGTTCGTGCGCGCGGCGATTCGTGCTGTCGATCGCGTCGTGTGCGTCGAAGGTGCTCCCGAGCCACTGCGTCTCGACCGTCGTGGGAACGAGGTCGCGGCTCAAGGCGTGTCCTCCGCTCCGTCCTCGTCGAGGCCGACGTCGAACACCGGCGCCGAGTGCGTGAGCGCGCCCACGCTGGCGAAGTCGGCACCGGCCGCGGCCAGATCACCCACGGTGCCCAGGTCGACACCGCCGGAGACCTCGAGCCCCACCGACGGGGCGCGGGCGTCACGTCGGCGCCGGGCCTCGGCCACGGCATCGGGCGCGAAGTTGTCGAGGAGCACGCGGTCCACGTCGAGTCCGAGCGCGGCGTCGAGTTCGTCGAGCCCGTCGACCTCGACCACGATCTCGAGCGCACCGTGTTCGGCACGTCCGCGGCGAACGAGTTCGGGGAGGTCGAGTCCGTACTGACGGTGGTTGTCCTTCAGGAGGACTCCGCCCGCGAGGTGCGGACGGTGGTTGCGTCCGCCACCACAGCGGACGGCGTACTTCTGCAGCGCGCGGTAGCCGGGCCAGGTCTTGCGCGTGTCGAGGATCGTGCAGCCGGGGCCCGCCGCGTCGACGAAGCGTCGGGTGAGGCTCGCCGTCCCGCCGAGCGCGCCGATCAGGTTCAGGAACGTGCGCTCGGCCGCGAGGACGTCACGGCGCCGACCCTCGACCGTGGCGAGCACGGTGGGAACCGCCAGACTCGTGCCGTCCTCGACGACGACCGAAACCGTGGCGTCCGCACTCGACAGTTCCAGGGTCAGACCCACCGCCTCGATCCCCGCGACCACTCCGGCCGATCGATTGCGGACGACGAAGCGTCCGTACGCATCGGCCGGGACGGCCAGACGACTCGTGACGTCGTCGCGGGCGTGGTCCTCGTCGAGCGACCACTCCAGGAGGCGGCGGGCCGCCGCGCACTCGTGGGGGTCGAACTTCATCGGCGCTTCGCCTTGGCCTTGGGCCCGCGGGCCTTCGGCCGGGTACTGCTCGCGCGCTCGCGTTCGGCCTGCACGCTCGAAGGCCCCTCCAGATCGTGTTCGAGCACGAACTCCTCGATCCGGTCGCGCAGCGACGCCGCCGTCTCGAAGTCGAGGTCCTTCGCGGCACGGTACATCTCCTCGCGCAGTCGCTCGAGGATCTCGGCCGGGCCCTGACGGTCCAGGCCCTGGAGGATCGCCAGCGCGGGATCGGCGGATTCGGTCGCTTCGGCCTTGCGTCCGCGCCTGGGTGCCGCCGGGGCGTCCTCGCCCACACCGTCGGCGGCCGAGGTGATCGACATGATGTCGGCGACGCTCTTGACGATGCTCCGCGGGACGATCCCGTGCTCCTCGTTGTACCTCTTCTGCTTCTCCCGTCGGCGCTGGGTCTCGTCCATCGCGCGCTGCATCGACCCCGTGACGTTGTCCGCGTAGAGGATCACCCGCCCGTCGACGTTGCGCGCCGCGCGTCCGGCCGTCTGGATCAGGCTGGTTTCGCTGCGCAGGAAGCCTTCCTTGTCGGCGTCCAGGATCGCGACCAGGCCGACCTCGGGCAGATCGAGGCCCTCGCGCAGCAGATTGATGCCCACCAGCACGTCGAACTCGCCGAGCCGCAGCCCCCGCAGGATCTGCACGCGGTCGAGCGCGGCGATGTCGCTGTGCAGGTACTGCACGGCCACACCGGCCTCGCGCAGGTAGTCGGTCAGGTCCTCGGACATGCGCTTGGTCAGGGTGGTCACCAGCACGCGCTGGCCCTTGGCCACCACGCCCTTGATCTCGTTCATCAGGTCGTCGATCTGCCCCTTCACCGGGCGCAGTTCGAGCGCCGGATCCATCAGGCCGGTCGGACGGATGATCTGCTCGGTGATCACGCCGCCCGCGCGGTCGAGTTCCCAGTCCCCCGGCGTGGCCGAGACGTACACCGTGTTCGGGAGCATGGTCAGGAACTCGTCGAACTTCAACGGCCGGTTGTCGAGCGCGCTCGGCAGACGGAAGCCGTGCTCGACCAGGGTCTCCTTGCGCGAGCGGTCGCCGTTGAACATACCCCCGACCTGCGGTACCGTGACGTGGCTCTCGTCGATGATCATGAGCCAGTCCTCGGGGAAGTAGTCGAGCAGACAGGCGGGACGGTCGCCCGCACGGCGCCGGTCGAAGTAGCGCGAGTAGTTCTCGACACCGGCGCAGTAGCCCATCTCCTGGATCATCTCGATGTCGTAGCGCGTGCGGCTCTCCAGCCGCTGGGCCTCGAGCAGTTTCTTGTTCGCCTCGAACTCACTCAGGCGTGCCTCGAGGTCGGCGGTGATCTCGGTGCCGATGGTCTCGAGCATGCTGCGCTCGGTGATGAAGTGCGTGGCCGGGTAGATGGCCGCGCTCTCCACGCGTCCGATCACGTCGCCGGTGATCGGGTCGACACGGGCGATGGCGTCGATCTCGTCGCCGAACATCTCCACGCGCACGATCTCGTCGGCGTAGGCGGGCTTGATCTCGACCACGTCGCCGCGCACGCGGAAGGTCCCGCGCTCGAAGGCCACGTCGTTGCGCGTGTACTGGATGTCGACGAGACGGCGCAGCAGGTCGTCGCGCTCGATCTCCTCGCCCACGTGGATCCCCAGCACCTGGCGCCGGATGTTCTCGGGGTTGCCCAGGCCGAAGATGCAGCTCACGCTGGCCACCACGATCACGTC
Source organism: uncultured bacterium (assembly GCA_964593155.1). Lineage (GTDB taxonomy): Bacteria > Krumholzibacteriota > Krumholzibacteriia > JAJRXK01 > JAJRXK01 > JAJRXK01. The sequence continues at coordinate 36,036 of CAZQHE010000012.1, read as the reverse complement.
GGAACGCGACAGCAACGAGGCCGTGGCCCGCAGGCGCAGGCGTTCGATCTCGTCGTTGATGCTCGCGTCCTTCTCGATGTAGGTGTTGGTGCTCGGGATGAAGGCCTCGGGCTGGTAGTAGTCGTAGTAGCTGATGAAGTACTCGACCGCGTTGTGCGGAAAGAACGCACGCAGCTCGCCGTAGAGCTGGGCGGCCAGCGTCTTGTTGTGGCTCAGCACCAGCGTCGGACGGCCCCACTGGGCGATCACGTTGGCCATGGTGAAGGTCTTGCCGCTGCCGGTCACGCCCAACAGGACCTGGTCGCGGCGGCTGGCGTTCAGGCCGTCGACGAGCTCGCGGATCGCCTCGGGCTGGTCGCCGGTCGGCGGATACGGGCTGTGGAGTCGGAACTGGCTCATGGGCTCCATCCGGCGCGTCCGCGGCGCGGGTCCGGGGGATCATTCACACTATTCCCGCCCCGGTCCGCTGGCAACACTCCGCAGACGTGACCTTCCCTTGCGCGGTGGCGCCAAGTCCCGTTCAATGCCGAGGTTGGCCTCCGCGGGCCGGAGACGTCGTCACTCCGGTCGCCCCCTTCCGCACCAACCCAGGACCCACCATGAACATCACCGAGTACATCCTGCTCTTCGGATGGATCTTCGTGTTGATCTGGGTGCCGGTGGTCATCGCGACCAATCGCAAGACCCATCCGGCCGCCCTCTTCGTGCTCTTCGGAGCCGAGATGTGGGAGCGCTTCAGCTACTACGGAATGCGCGCGCTGCTCACCCTGTACATGGTGAAGGTCCTCTTCGTCGACATGGGAGCGGCTGCCGACGCCCGGGCGCTGGGGATCTACGGCTCCTACACCTCGATGGTCTACCTGTTCCCCGTGATCGGCGGCCTGATCGCCGACCGCGTGTTCGGCTTCCGCAAGGCGATCCTGGTGGGCGGGATCATCATGATGCTCGGGCACTTCGCCCTGGCCCTCGAGGGCATGCTGTTCGAGGGGAACATGGCACTGTTCGCGGGTTCTCTCGCGCTGATCATCATCGGCAACGGCTACTTCAAGCCCAACATCAGCAGCTATCTCGGCACCTTCTACTCGACCGACGACCCACGGAAGGACGGCGCCTACACGATCTTCTACATGGGCGTGAACATCGGCGCCTTCCTGTCGTCGCTGACCTGCGGATACGTCGGCGAGAACATCGGCTGGCACTACGGCTTCGGCCTGGCCGGCATCGGCATGGGCCTCGGCCTGATCGTCTTCTGGACGGTGGGCAAGAGGGTCTTCGGCTCGTCCGGGCTCGAGCCCGATCCGGTCGGCGCCCGGCGTCCGGCCCTGGGCCCCCTCAGCCCCAACGTCATGGTGTGGGGCGGCACCCTGCTCATGCTGCCGATCTGCGCGGCCTTGCTGAGTCTCGACCAGCTCATGTCCACCCTGTTGCTGATCATCGCCCTGGGCATCGTGGCCTACCTGGTCTTCGAGGCCCTGCGCCTGCGGGCGAAGGGCGACCAGCCGATCGCCTCGTCGCAGCCGGAGACGTCCGCCGCCGGGGCCGACGTCGTGGCGAGCGCGCCGGTGCTGACCCACCGCCAGCAGGGCGACCGTCTGCTGGTGGTGGTGGTGCTGTTCTTCTTCCACGCCATGTTCTGGGCGCTGTTCGAACAGGCGGGAGGCTCGCTCACCCTGTTCACCGAGCGCAACGTCGACCGCAACGTCTTCGGTGGCGAGATCCCGGCATCGGTCTTCCAGAGCCTGAACCCGCTGTACATCATGCTGCTCGCACCGGTGTTCTCGTGGATGTGGATCCGCCTGCGCAGTGCGAACGCCGAACCGTCGACACCCATGAAGTTCGTGCTGGGTCTGACCCAGCTCGGCCTGGGCTTCGGGGTGATCCTGCTCGGGGCGAAGTTCTTCGCCGACGAACAGGGTCTCGTGCCGGTGCTGTTCCTGTTCGGTCTCTACCTGCTGCACACCACCGGGGAGCTGAGCCTGTCGCCGGTCGGACTGTCGATGATCAGCAAACTCTCGCCGGGAAAGATCGTGGGCTTCGTCATGGGCGCGTGGTTCCTGTCGATCGCGCTCGCGAACAAGATCGCCGGTGAGATCGGCAAGCTGACCGCGGGCGGCGAGGAGAGCGTCACCGACGCCACGCCCCTGGAGACGCTGAGCGCCTACACCGACGCCTACGAGGTCTGGGGGCTGTACGTGATCCTCGGCGCCGCCGCAGCGCTGCTGGTGCTGGTGCCCCTGCTGCGGCGATGGATGCACGGCATCCACTGACCGGGCCGGCTCAGTCCGGCTCGGGATGTTCCCGGCGGAGGAACCACTCGGTCCCTTCCCACTGCGGGGGTGGCTCGCGCACGATACCGTCGAGTTCGTAGTCGGCGGCGTCGGGATCGCTGGCGCGCACCAGGAAGTGGTCGGTGCCGGTCAGCCGCCAGACTTCTCCCGCCTCCAGCACCCGGCTCTCGCCGTCGTCGTGCGCGGGGTCGATCCAGATCTCGACGCGTTCGCGCGCGGTGATCACCAACCGCATGAGGGGCGCGTCGGCGTCGGGCCCACCGCGGACCACGCTGGGCAACCCGCCGTCCGGCTCGGCCGACTCCACGACCTCGTCCCGCGGGGCGGGCGTCGACGTCACGTCCGCGCGCGCCGGCTCGGGTTCGCCCTCCTCCTCGACCGTCGACGCCGCGGTCTCGTCGAGGTCGGCGTCCTCCGTCCCGGCGGTGCTCCGCTCCGCCGTCCGTTCGTCCACCGTCGACGGCGCGGTGCTCGGGTGCCACTCCCATTCGTCCACCGGCGGTGCATCGGCGCGCTCGTCGGGCGGGGTCTGCGCGCTCGAAGGCCGCTCGGTGGTGACCACCGGCGATACCCCCTCGCCGACGGGCCACAGGGTCCACAGCACCACGGCGCCGATGATCACCACCGTGGCCACGGCGAGCACGATCCATCGCGCCCGGCCACCACCGCCGGTCTCGGGCGCGATGCGCCGGACACGCACCGATTCGACCTCCCACACCGGCCCTCGTTCGGAGACCGGGGGCGCCGTCGGCGGCGTCACGGGTGACGACTCAGGGGGCACGGGTGGAACGGGTCCGGTGACTGCGTCCGGCGGGCGCTCGGGCACGCCGAGCTTGGTGAGCAACCAGTCGGCATCGACGTCGAGCGACTCGGCGAGCTGGCGCACGAACCCGCGGGCGTAGACGGGACTGTCGAACTGGTCGAAGTCGTCGGACTCCAGTGCCCGGATCATGCGCGGTGCGATCCGTGTGCGTTCGTGGAGCTCTTCGACCGACCAGCCCTTCTTCTCGCGCGCGTCCCGCAGGATCTCTCCGAGGCTGCGGTAGTCGCGGACGTCGCCGTCGCTCATGGCCTCTCCTGCCCCGTCGACCGACGGCGCCGCTCAGTCCCGTAGAGCGGCGATCCGCTCGTCGAGCTTCGTCAGGGTGTCGGTCAGGCTGGCTTCGAGCGCGCGCTCGCGCTCGACCACCTCGGCCGGTGCCTTGCTCACGAACTTCTCGTTCGACAGCTTGCCCCGCACGCCGTCCAGACGTCGGGCCACACCGTCGCGTTCCTTGGCGAGTCGCGCGCGTTCCTGCTCGAGGTCGACCAGGCCCTCGAGCGGAAGGAAGACCTCGAGATCGCCCACCACCGCCGACACCGATTGCGGCGGTGCCTCGGCTCCGGCCGACAGCACCTCCACGGTCTCGAGCTTCGCCAGCAGGGCGATCGGCGCGGTCAGCGGTCCGACGTCGCGCGCGATCTCGCCCTCGCCGCGGAGAAGGGCACGTCCGCGCTTGCCCGGTGGCACCCCCAGCTCCGCGCGCAGGTTGCGGATCGCACCGACGAGTTCGCGCACGCGGTCGAAGTGCACGGCGTCGGCGGCCAGCGGAGGCTCTCCCACGAAGCGCGGCATGGGCGCGGCGACCACGAACCCCGCGGTGGCCGGGTGCGCGTGCCACAACTCCTCGGTGATGTACGGCAGGAAGGGATGGAGCAGACGCAGCAGTAGCGCGTGCACGGTCAGCGCCACCACCAGCGCCGTGTTCCGCTCGCGCGGATCCTCGGCGCGCAGACGCGGCTTGATCGCCTCGAGGTACCAGTCACAGTACTCGTGCCAGAAGCAGTCGTAACCGGCGTAGGCCGCGTCGTTGAGCCGGCGCGCCTCCATGCTGCGCTCCACCGTCTGGGTGGCGACGGCCAGCCGGTGCAGCATCCAACGGTCCTCGAGTTCGATCGGCGCGAGCTGCTCGGTCGGCGGCGCGTCACCACCGAAGGTGGCGTAGTGGATCGCCCGTAACCACGCGTCGGCGTCGAAGTCGTCGTCGGGCTCGAGCGGGGCCAGGTCGCGCTCCATGCGCTCCACGTGTGCCTCGCCGAACTCGAGGTCGGACTCGTCGAGGTGCCCGAAGAGCAGACGCGTGGCGTTCCAGATCTTCGTACAGAAGTTTCGGCCCGTCTCGCAGGTCTCGTCGCTGAAGTTGATGTCCGAACCCGTCGGCGTGAGCATCACCAGCACGAAGCGCAGCGCGTCGGCACCGTACTTGTCCATGAGTTCGAGCGGATCGGGACTGTTGCCCAGACTCTTGCTGAGCTTGCGCCCCTTCTCGTCGCGCACGATGCCGTGGAAGAGCACCTCTTCGAAAGGCGGCTCGTCACGGAACTCGTAGCTGGCCATGATCATGCGCGCGACCCAGAAGAAGATGATGTCCGAGCCGGTCACGAGCACGCTCGTGGGGTGGAACTTCCGCAGGTCGTCGGTCTGCTCGGGCCAACCCAGCGGACTGAAGGTCCACAACCACGAGCTGAACCAGGTGTCGAGGACGTCGTCGTCCTGCTCCAGCGACTCGCTTCCGCACTTCGCGCACTGCGTGGGCGCGTCGACCCGTACCATCTCGTGACCGCAGTCGGCGCACTCGTAGAATGGAATCCGGTGCCCCCAGCGCAGCTGCCGGCTGATGCACCAGTCGCGGATGTTGCGCATCCAGTGGAAGTACACGCCCCGCCAGCGATCGGGGAAGATGGTGATCTCGCCGCTCTCCACCGCTTCGATCGCGGGCTTGGCGAGGTCGTCCATCTTCAGGAACCACTGCTTCGAGATGTAGGGCTCGATCACCGTGTCGCTGCGGTCGTGGTAGCCCACCATGTGCGTGTGGTCCTCGACCTCCTCCAGCAGACCGGCCGCTTCCATGTCGGCCACGACCTTCTTGCGCGCCTCGAAGCGGTCGAGGCCGCGGTAGGCCTCGGGGGCGGCGTCACTGATCGTCCCGTCGGGATTCAGGACGTTCACGAAGTCCAGGTCGTGCCGCTTGCCCATCTCGTAGTCGTTGGGGTCGTGCGCGGGCGTGACCTTCACGCAGCCGGTCCCGAACTCCGGATCGACATGGTCGTCCTCGATCACCGGCATCTCGCGCCCCACGAGCGGCAGGATCACCGTCTGGCCCTTCAACCACGCGGTCTTCTCGGCGTCGGGGTTCACCGCCACCGCGGTGTCGCCGAGCATGGTCTCGGGGCGGGTGGTCGCCACCACCAGGTAGCCGGTCTCCTTCAGCGGGTACCGGAAGTGCCAGAGCTTGCCGTTCACCTCCTTGTGCACGACCTCTTCGTCGCTCACCGCGCTCTGCTGGGCGACCGACCAGTTGGTCATGTAGTCGCCGCGGAAGACCAGGCCCTTCTCGTAGAGCTTCACGAACGCGGTGAGCACCGCGCGCGTGCGCTGCTCGTCCATGGTGAAGGCCTCGCGTGTCCAGTCGAGGCTCACGCCGTAGCGCTTGAACTGCGAGACGATCACGTCGTGGTGGTCGTCGGCCCACTTCCAGGCCCGCTCGAGGAAGGCCTCGCGGTCGAGGTCGCGCGCGTCGATGCCTTCGCTGCGCAGCTGGGCGACGACCTTGTTCTCGGTGGCGATGCTCGCGTGGTCGGTACCGGGCACGAACAACGTCGGCCGTCCGCACATGCGGTAGTAGCGCACGAGCGCGTCCATGATGCCGGCGCCGAGGCAGTGGCCGATGTGCAGGATGCCCGTGACGTTCGGCGGCGGCAGCGTGATCACGAAGGCCGGGGCGTCCTCGGTGGGCTCGAGGTCCTCGGGCGGCGTGAACAGACCGGCCTCTTCCCACTGCGGATACCACTTCTCCTCGAGTCCGGTGGGATCGTACTGCTTGTCCATCGTCGTCCTCGGCGCGGGGCTTCGCGATCGATCTGGGCGGGAGCCGGCGCAACGCCGGCACGGGTCGGGGACCGGCAACGCCGGTCGAGGGAACGAGTAGGCTAGCAACGGGTCGCCCGGTGGTCAATCGGACGTCCTGACAACGAGTTGGGCGCTCGGCCGGGATCGATCACGAACTCTCGAGGGCGATCGCCAGCGTGATCGCCGTCGCGGTCCGCAGACGGTCGAGATCGGAACCGAAGGCCCTGTCGCCGAACACCGGGTCCCCGCGGTAGGGCTCGGTGGCCCTCCAGAGCACCTCGCCCCGCTCGAGGTCGACCACCGCACCGTGGAGCGCGCCCTCGATCCGGCGGTAGGTCGCCAGTCCTCCCTCGGTGGCGAAGTCCGAGATCTCGAGGTCGGTGCGCGCTCGCTCGGTGCCGGTGACGACGGTCTCGGTGATCCATGTCAACAGCGCGTGGCGCGATCCGAGCGCTCGGTGCAACGCCGAACCATCGGTCGGGAGCAGACGGTCGCCCAGGGCGAGCCGGCGGACCAGCGGCGCCGGATCGACGTCGGCCGCTCGCAGGCGGGAACGCACGCTGTCCGGCCCGACGAGTCGCATGGACGGCAGACCCGCGTACAGATGCGCGTGGAGTTCGCGCGCCACGGGCGCCAGGTCCCCCGCACGCGCCTCGGTGGCCGGTCCGCGCACCGTCGGGACCACGGCCAGGGCGCCCTCGAGGACCCGCTCGAAGCCCGGCGCAACCTCGACCGTCCGCCCACCCCGATCGGCCGGCGCCGACGCACCGCACCCCGACAGGACCGCGATCAGGACCAGCAGGATCGGGCCCGCGCCGGCCCCCGCGCGCAACGGTTTCGAACGGATCACGTCCACACCCTTTCCCGGCGACGCCGACAGGTGGTATTTTCCGGGAAAGCGTTTCCCGCCGGAAGTGGATCCATGCCGAGACTCCGAATGCTGCTCTGCACCGTCGCCCTGCTGGGCACCACCGCGGCGACGGCCACGCCCGTGGTGCACCTCGTCGACCCCACGGTCTCTCCTCCTCCCGACGGCACCGTCCAGGTCCGTTCGCTCGGAGAACGCGCCGTGTGGATCCCGCAGCCGGGAACCACACCCGCGCTGCCCGCGTCCGCCCGGACCCTGCGTGCCGAGGACGGAGGACAGTTGTACGTCGTCCGAGAGGCCGCGATCCGCGGCGACGACGATCTGCGCACCCTGGCCCGCTGGGACGACTACCGGGTCGTGGTGCTCGACGACCCGTCCGGCCACGCCCACCTGTCCCACCACTACGAACGCCTCACCTGGCTCACGCCGCCGCCCCGCCCCGCGCCGGACGCTCCCACGTTCGCCCGGAGCGCGGACCCGGCGGCCAAGACCGCGCTGATCGACGAGGTCGACCTGACCCGCTACACCGAGATCGTGCGCAAGCTCTCCGGTGACCTGCCGCTAAACCCCGACGGACGCACGGGCACCATCGCGACCCGTTACACCTACAGCGAGGGCCAGGTCGGCGGCATCGACGACGCCGTCGACTGGCTCACCACCGGGTTCGAGACCGCGGGCTACACGGTCACCGCGCAACCGGTTCCCATGCCGGGCTGGACGGCCCGCAACCTGATCGCGATCCGCGAGGGGGCCGGCCTGCCCGACGAGGTCGTCGTCGTGGGCGCCCACTACGATGCGATCAGCGAGATCCCCTCCCAGCTCGCCCCCGGCGCCGAGGACAACGCCAGCGGCACCGCCGCCGTGTTGCACCTGGCCGAGGTCTTCGCCGACGTGCCCACCGAGCGCAGCGTGCACTTCGTGTGCTTCGGCGGCGAGGAACAGGGACTGTACGGCAGTCAGGCCTACGTCGACCAGCTCGCGACCAACGGCTGGACGGTCACGGCGGCGCTGACCATGGACATGGTGTCGGCCTGGCAGGACGACTTCGGCGTGCTGATCGAGGCGAATCAGGCCTCGGAGCCACTCATGGTGTCGTTGCGCGACAACGTGGTCGCCCTGGGCGAACTGCAGTGGAGCTTCAGCTTCAATCCCTTCGGCAGCGACCACATCCCCTTCCTGCAGGCACAGATCCCGGCGCTGCTGGCCATCGAGGAGGACTGGGCGGCCTACGGGGAGTACCACACCTCCGCCGACACCTTCGACGAGATCGATCCCGACCTGGGGTACGCGATCACCCGGGCGCTGGCGGGCACCATCGTGGACCAGGCCGGACTGTCGACGTCCGTGGGAATCGACGATCCCGACGTCCCGGCCGTGCTGGCCACCGACGGCGCCTGGCTCGGGCGCCCGGTCCCCAACCCCTTCAACCCGCGGACCCGCTTCGAGTACGCGCTCCCGCGCGAGGGACGGGTGTCCCTGCGGATCTACGACGCGCGCGGCCGCATCGTGCGGACTCTCGTCGAAGCCGTCCACCCCGCCGGCCGCGACGCGGTGGTCTGGGACGGAACCGATCGGGCCGGACGCGCGGTCGCCTCGGGACTCTACTTCTCGCGCCTGGAGTTCGAGGGCGCGGTGGTGACCCGTCGCATGGTCCTCGCCCGCTGACCGTGGACCGGAACCGCGCTTGACGGCGGAAGCGGGCTTCGACGAGAGTGCGGGCGACTCCAGCGCGGGAGGGTGGAGTGGACCGATCCTCCGGGCGGCTCGGGCGCCGTCTCCTGCTCGCGGTCGTCCCCCTGCTGCTGGTCCTCGAGATCCCCGGCGGCCTCGAGATGCTCCGGCGGCCCGATCTCGGATGGAAGCTCCGCCAGACCACGGTCATGGTGGTCGAGCCCGACGGCCCCGTCGAGCGCGCCGGCGTCGAGGTCGGCGACCGTGTGCTCGCGCTCGGACGAACCCGGGTGTCCAGCTTCGCCGACGTCCGCGCCGCCCTCGTCGGCCACCACGCCGGTGAACATGTCCGCCTGACGCTGCGACGGGACGACCGTCCGCTGGTGGTCCAGGTGGAACTCGGGCGGCAGCCGCTGGAGAGCCAGATCCTCACGCTCTCCATGCGCCTGAGCGCGATCTGCTTCCTCTTCCTGGGCTTCGTCACCTACCTGAGGCGCGACGACGAACTCGGACGCACCTTCTACGTGCTCTGCGTGCTGCTGGCGTTTCCGTTCCTCGACCTTCCCAGCCTCCCCGACCGGACCTGGCTGCGCCTGGTGACCGGGCTGCGCGACGGCCTGCAGGCGCTGCTCGCGGCCTTCCTGCTGCGGTTCCTGCTGATCTTCCCCGAGGGGGTCTCGGGGCGGCGCGAGGGATACCGCCGGCAGCGGTGGGTGTTCGCACCCGCCCTGGCCCTGCTCCCCGTGCACGTGGCGTCGTCGCTGGCGCCGGCCAGCCCCGCCGCACGGATGGTCGAGCCGTGGCTGCTGACCGCCACCACCCTGCTCTTCGCCGGATACGTGCTGATGGGAATCGCCGTGTTCGTGCGCAAGATCCAGCGGCGCGAGACCTGGGTCCGCGGCTCGAAACTCCGTCTGGCCGCGCTGGGTCTCGGCCTGGGAGTCCTGCCGCTCACTGTGGCGGCGCTGGCCCGCCTGATCGACCCCACCCACGCCTGGCCCCTCGACGAGCTGGCGGTCCTGGCCCTCCCGCTGGTGCCCGCGAGCTTCTCGCTCGCACTGTTGCGCAGCGGGGTGATCGATCTCGCCCACCTCACACGCCAGGCACTGGTGGCCATCTTCCTGGGACTGCCGGTGGTCCTGGGCGCCTGGCTCACGGCCGACCTCCTCGGCCCCCGCCTGGAGCCGGCGGCGCGCCCGGTCGTATCCCTGCTGGTGATCGCGGCCCTGGTCGCCCTCTTCACGCTGACCCGCGTTCCGGTCCGCGCCCTGGCGAGCGGGATCGATCGCGTTCTCTACCCCGAGCGCCGTCACGTCCGCCGCGTGGCCGACGAGCTGGGGCGGACGCTGTCCGAGTCGCGCGAGCCGGAGACCGTGATCGAGGACTTCGTGGACGGGATCCGCCGCCTGGTCGATACGAGGCAGACCCGTATCCTCGAACCCCACGGCGACCGTTGGGTGCCCCACGGACTCGAGGACGAACGCGCGGCTGCACTGGAATTGCGCGACGACTCCTCGCTCGCGCGGCTTCTCTGCGGATCCCGCGAAGTCCTTCTGCTGCAACCCGATCGAGCCACCGAAGACCACCGCTTCGGACCGGCCACCCGGGCCTGGATCCGGCGCGCCGACGCGCACGTGGTCTCGCCCCTGGTCTCGTCGGGCGAGACCGTCGCCCTGCTCGTGCTGGGACCGCGCTCCGGAGGGCGGGACTACGGCGCCCTGCACCTGTACCACGTCGACTCCCTGTGCCGGCAGGCCGCAGCGGCACTGCAGAACGCACGCCTGCACGAGGACGACCTGGCCCGCGAGCGCGTGCGCACCGAACTGCAGCTGGCCCAGAAGATCCAGCAGCAACTGCTCCCCCAGGCCCCGATCGTGGGCGATTCGATCACGGTGTGCGGCCGGACCGTCAGCAGCCGATCGGTGGGAGGCGATTTGCACGACCACTTCACGCTGTCCGACGGAACGATCGTGGTCGCGGTGGCCGACGCCTCGGGGAAGGGGATCCCGGCCAGCCTGCTCACCAGCGGGGTGCGCACCGCCGTTCGCGAGACGGTCCGGCCGGGCCTGCCCCTGGCCGAGGCGATGGCGCACGTGAACCGTCACGTGCACGGCATGACCTCGGTGGGCAACTTCATCGCGCTCTTCTGCGCCGTGGTCGAGCCCCGCTCCGGCGTGGTCGAGTACTGCGTGGCGGGCATCGAGCCCCCGCTGTGGGTCCGTTCCTCCCTCGACCGCTGCGAGCCCCTGACGCGAGGCGGTCCCGTGCTGGGCGTCGATCCCGACGCGGGCTACCACGCCGGAACCATCCGGCTCGATCCCGGCGACACCCTCGTGGCCTACTCCGACGGCGTGGTCGACGAGGAGAACGTCGAAGGGGAACCCTTCGGATCGCAGCGCCTGTCGGCCCTGCTCCGCGCCGACCGGCAGCAGGATCCGGAACGCCTGCTCGCGTCGATCTTCGGGCAGCTGGAGGACTTCGGGTCCGACGAATCGGTGGACGACACGACCGTGGTCGTGGTCCGTCGTTCCCGGGAAGTCCACGTCGGCACGAAAACTGCAGTGGCGGAGGGGTGACCGAGAACGGGGACGGGTGGGGCGGTGTGGCTCACGATCCTCGAAACCTTGCCGAAGGAGGTCGGAATGACTTCCCAGGACTTCCTCGGTCTCGTTTCGCTGCTCGCCGACATCTTCTGGTGGCTGCGGCGATAGGACCCGAGAAGGACGACCCAGGAGAAGAAGTCCACATGGAACCGATGGGATGAAGCCCCGCTGCGCGTGTCGCGGCGGGGCTTCCTGGTTCCGTGGGGCTTGGGGGCGCGCCGCCTCAACCGAGCGGCGCGAAGGGCCAGCGCAGCAGCAGGGTTTGCACGAGTTCCGACCAGGTTCCGGTGGCGATCAGGGCAGCCGCACCCACGCTGGTGACCGCCCACGGCAGCCACGACGTCCGACCGGGCAGATTCCGGCCCACCTCCGTCGCCAGGACGTACACGCCCGCCAGCGCCAACGCGGTCGCCAGGTGGTACAGGGCCAGGGTTCCCCAGACCGGCACGCTCTGCCAGGCACCCCGCAGTTCCAGCAGCACCGGTCCGAAGAGTTCGATCCGCCACAGGATCGCCACCACGGACAACACCAGGCCGGCCATCGGGCCGCGCCACAGTCCGGAGTGGGCGCGCAGGCAGACGATCACCGCGACCAGGGCGACCAGCCCCACCCAGAGGGCGGCGTCGCCGGTGGTCCCCACGCCACGACGTGCGGTCGCCGCGGTGAACAGTACGACGAAGACGGCGACCGCCAGCAGATGATCACGCCGATCGATGGCCCCACCCAGGGCCAGCCCTCCGACCACCACCGCGAGCAGGGACAACGCCAGGCCCGGGGCCATCAGGGCACCGAATCCGCCGGCGACGGCCTCCAGGGCTCCGGGATCCGGACTCATTGCAGCGGCTTCTCCTCCTGGGTGTCCGCGTCGAAGATGCGCATGGACGACATCGGGGTCTGGTAGCCCAGGATCTCCTGCAAGCCGTCGCCGTCGATGTCGACGAGTTCGATCGAGTTGCCGAAGGCCTCGCTCTCCCACTCGGGCTCGCCGCTCACGGCATCGACCACGACACCGTTGTTGAACACGATCTCGAGCTCGGCGTCGGTGTCGACGTTGCCCACCATGATCTCGCGGACGCCCCCGCGATAGGTCTGCGTCGACTGGTACTCGCGATTGAAGGCGGCGCCGTCGAAGTACAGGAGCTGGTTGTCGGCGAAGAGCAGCAGCTCGTAGTTCGGGTCGTCGTCGAGGTTGGCGATGCTCATGGCCGAAACCTGCCGCAGACCTTCGTTCAGGCTCTCCCATCGCGACGAGTAGAACTCGTCGAACACGAAGACGTTGCCCCCCGAGGTGCGGGCGACGATGTCGGCCCCGCCGCTGCCGTCGAGATCGGCCACCAGGATCTCCGCGATCTCACCCCCCTCGAGGTTCCGGCTGCGCCACACCTCGCGGACACCGTTGTCGGTCACCCGGACCACGCGCACCAGGCCGAAGCGGTCGCCGTAGACCAGGCCGATCCCCGAGTTCGTATCGGCCGGCAGCATCGCCACCGGTCCGGCCCGATAGGCCGCGCGGTCGAAGCGCATGAGCTTGAAACGATCGATCCCACCCTGCGCCGCGGCCGTCGAGGCCACCAGGAGCAGGCTCAGCAGGATCCATGGACTGCGGCGCATCAGACGGACTCCTCGTCGGAGAGTTCGGCCAGCGACACCCGCCGCGCCTCGTCGTGCGAGCGGTAGCACGCCTCGGCCATGCGCAGGGTCTCGGCTCCGTCGAACAGGGTGACGGGATTGGCACGCTGCCCGCGCAGCCATTCGACGAAGCCGAGCAGCGTGCGCGGAATGGTCATCGCCTCGGGCACCTCGACCAAGGTGTCGACTTCGGAGCCGCGACGCCAGCGCAGCACGCCACTCAGGTAGTCGGCCTCGAACTGACCGTCGGTGCCCACGATCTCGAGCAGGGCACTCCGGCTAGCCGTGAACTTGCTGACCTCCGTCGAGGCCAGCAGCGGGCCCTCGTCGTAGTCGAAGCAGGCGTCGAAGAGGTTCTCGAGCGCCGTGGGACGGACGTGGCCCAGGGTCGCGCGTACGTGGTCGGGCGTGCCCCCGACGAACCACCGCACGAGGTCGAAGAGGTGCACGCCGGTGAGCACCACCGAGCCGCCGCCCGCCTCCAGGGGATGCGTCTGCCAGCGGAGACCGGTCGGCTGCAGGCGCTGGGCGATGCGGAGCCGGTGCACGCGCCCCAGTCGACCCATCTGCTCGCGGGCGACCTCCAGCACGGGATGGAAGCGGAGTGTCTGTGCCACCATCACCCGGGGCTCCGGACCGAGCCGCCGGATCAAGGTCTGCGCGCGTTCCCAGTTCCCGGTGAGCGGCTTCTCGACCAGCACCGGTTTGCCCGCGGTCAGGCAGGCCTCGAGGACCTCGTCGTGGGCCATGGGGGGCGTCGTCACGATCACGGCGTCGACGCGCTCGTCGTCGATCAGGTCCTTCCATTCCGCGTGGGCACGCACGGGATAGCGGCGCTCGAACTGCTCGCGTGCCTCGGGGGAGCGGCGCGAGACCGCGGTCACCGTGGCGCCTGGCGCGTCCCCGTTCGCCAGGTGACGCACGTAGCGTTCGCCGTGCCGGCCGGCACCGAGCACTCCACATCGGATCATCGTGTCGCCACCCCTTTCGCCCGCGCCACCAACTCACCGTACAGTGCTTCGTGGGTGTCCAGGAAGCGTTCGTGGTCGTGGTCGCGATCGGCCACCGCTCGGGCCCGCATGCCCATGAGCATGAGTTCGGACTGGGCCGTGGGCAAGCGCCGCAGCGCCTCGGACCAGGCCTCGACGTCACCCGGCGGGATCCGCCAACCGTTGACCTCGGGCTCGACCATCTCGACGAGGCCGCCATGGTCGGCGGCGAGCACCGGACGCCCACTGCAGAAGGCCTCGATCACGCTGAGCGGTGCGTTCTCGTACCAGCGCGACGGAACCGCCACGGCCCAGGCCGCCGCGCGCTCGGCCTCGAGATCCTCGGGGCCGAGGTGGCCCAGCCACCGCACGTTCGCCAGGTCCGACGACGCGGCCCCCAGTCGCTTCGCGTCGGCACCGGTGCCCGCCACGCGGACCTCGACCTCGGGCACCCCGCGCGCGGCTTCGATCAACAGGTCGACGCCCTTCTCCGGGCTGATCCGACCGGCGTAGAGTACGCGCGGACGCGGGGCACGGGCACCGGGATCCGCGACCGGAGGTCGGTGACGCGGCGCATTGCGGATCACCCGGATCCTCCGCGACGGAATTCCCTGCTTCCGCACGACGTCGGCCAGGAACCGGCTCGGACTCACGAACACGGACACACCGCGTTCGTAGCTCCGTCGCATGCGGTGCACGGTGGACTCGAGCGCGAGCAACCAGCTCTCGGCGCGGCTGCCCCGCGAGCAGCCGTGCACGCCCACCCACAAGGGCCACTCCGTCCCCACGCACTTCGTGCAGATCTCGCCGTCGCGGAACAGACGGTACACCGGACACGCCAGCTTGTAGTCGTGGAGGGTCATGACGGTCGGCACGTCGCGCGACCGCAAGGCGTCGAGCACGGAAGGGCTGAGCTGGTGGTAGACGTTGTGCAGGTGCGCGACGTCGGGCCGGAAGTCGTCGAGCAGACGGCCCAGCGCGCGCCGGGCGCCGAGGTCGTACACGGTCCCGAGCGCGTGGCGCACGCGATCGATCGGCCCCGGACGATCGTAGTCACGGCGACCGACGAAGTACCGGCTCCACTCCGAAGCACGGTTGTCCGGATGCTCGCAGGCGAAGACCGCGACCTCGTGCCCGCGGGCCCGCAGACCGTCCTCGAGGTCGAACAGCACCCTTTCGGTGCCCCCGCGCGGGTCGTAGAATTTGTTCACCTGCAGGATCCGCACGCATCCGCCCCTGATTCCGTTTCCACCACTGCCCGGCACGGCCGGGCTGCGCATGACCCACCTGCCCGAAGACGCTCCGTCCGGATCCTCCGACCGGTATCTCGTCATGACCGACGGCCCGGAGGTCGAGACCCGCGTGAAGGGGTCGCGCTTCGTGGGCCAGGCGCTCGAGGCGCACGGCGAGGACGAAGCCCGCGCGCGGCTGGAGACTATCCGCAAGCGCTACCACGACGCCACCCATCACTGCTCGGCCTGGTGGATCGGTCCGCCCGGACGGACCACCGAGCGCAGCGACGACGACGGCGAACCCTCGGGAACGGCGGGCGCTCCCATCCTGCATCCCCTGCGGGGGAGCGGACGGCACGACGGCATGGTCGTGGTCACGCGCTGGTTCGGTGGGACGAAGCTCGGGGCCGGTGGACTCGTCCGGGCCTACGGCGAATGCGCCGCGGAGGCGATCGCCGCCGCGGGAGCCCGCACCGTGTGGATCACCCGGGTGTTCGAGGTCGAGGCGTCGTACGAGGACGTCGGCGCCGTCGAGGCCGTGCTCGCCCGCCACGAACGCACCGTCCGCGACGTCGAGCGCCACTTCGAGGGCACGCCGCGCTTCGTGGTGCGGGCCCTGGCCAGCGGTGCGGATCCGGTGGTGTCGGCGCTCGTCGAGGCCACGGGAGCACGGGCCCACGTGTCGCACCACGAAGGCGGGGCCGACCGGCGCTGAGGTCGAGCCGGGGCACGTGGCGCGGTCCCCCTGTCTACCGCTCCCCGCACCCCGGCTCACGAACCGGTCACCAGGGAGTACGCCACCTCCCACCGCGTGTGACCGCGCGTTGTGGCCGGGGCGCGGCGGCGCTACCCTGCATCGGCAACCGTCTTCCCACTCCGAGAACAGGAACCGCCATGGCCCTGCTCCGAACCCGTCTCGCGATCCTCCTCCTGCTGACCCTGGTCGCCGTACCCGGCTGTGCGAGCGACTCCGAGCCCGTCGTCGAAGCCGTCGACCCGGGCATCGAGTTCACCACCACCAGCGGGCTCGAGGTCCGCATGGTGCCCGATCCGGGCAGCGGACTCTTCGCCAGCAACGTCTTCGTCGGCGCCGGCTCCACCCGCGAGGACGATCGCTCGGCCGGCAGCAGTCACTTCCTCGAGCACCTGCTCTTCAACGGCACCGAGCGGCGCACGCAAGAGGAACTCTACGCCGACGTCGACCGCATCGGCGCCTACAACAACGCCACCACCAAGCTCGAGTACACGCACTACATGATGGTGGCGCCGAAGGAGGAGTTCGACGCCGCCCTCGACATCCAGGCCGACATGCTGCTGCACAGCACGCTGCCACCCGACAAGTTCGAGAAGGAGCGCGGCATCGTGCTCGAGGAGATGGCACGTGCCGCCGACGATCCCGATCGCCTGCGCCGGGTGACCATGGTCAACGCTCTCTACGGCGCGGGCAGCGACTTCTCCCGGCCGGTTCTCGGCACGCAGGAGACGATCGCGAACCTCCGGCGCGACGACGTGCTCGCCTACTACCAGCGCCAGTACGTGCCGTCGAACATGAAGCTGCTGCTGATGGGCGACTTCGATCCCGACGCCGCCCGTGCCACCATCGAGAGTCTCTTCGAGACCGAGCCGGGCGACGCCGTGCCGGCTCCGGGATACCCGCTCGAGGAGCGATCGTGGATGCACGAGCGCCGCATCGAGAACGACGCCGTCGACCTGATGATCGAGATCCCGGCGCCCGAGATCGGCCACGAGGACTACGCCTCGATGATGCTGCTCACCGACGCCCTCGGCGGCGGCGACAGCGCCCGCCTCGCCCGCGCCATGAACCGCGAACCGGCGATCGAGGTGCTCGAGATCGGCGCCGCACTCATGGACTTCGAGGGAACCGGCGTGCTGCGGATCAACGCGCGTCTGCCGCTGGACACCGACGTCGACGCCGCCCTCGAACGGATCTTCGGAGAGGTGGCGACCCTGTCCACCACCGGACTGCGCGCCAGCGAGTGGGCCGGCGCACGCAACCGTGCCCTGGGCCAGTCGATCCGCCAGGCCGAACAGCTCCACTACTACGCGCTGCTCCAGGGCGACCGGATCTGGCACGGCCCGCCCGGCTACGAGCGCCGGCTGCAGGTCGAGCTCGAGGCCTCCTACCCGCGCATCCCCGAGGTCGCCGCGCACTGGCTCGGGGCTCCCGTGGTGAGCGTGGTGGTCGCCGGACCGGACCAGGACGACTCCGACGAGGTCTTCGATCCCGGCGCCGCCGGATGGACCCCCGACCCCGACGCCGAGGCCCCCGAGCCCCTGCCCGGCGGCGGGACGGTCGACGAGTCGCGTCCTCTGGTCGAGGCTCCGCAACCGCCGCGCGTGACGACGCTCGAGAACGGACTCACCGTGATCCACACCGCGTCGCCGAGCACGCGCATGTTCGCCCTGCACCTCCTCGTGCGCGATCGCAGCGCGCGCGAGCCCCAGGGCATGGCCGGGATCGCCGACCTGCTGCACCGCACCCTGACCGAGGGCGCCGGCAACTACGACCGCGAGGAACTCGCCGCCCTGCTCGAGGGCATCGGTGCCGAGTGGAAGGTCACCGACGCCGGCTTCATCCCCTACGACGACTACTACACCACCGATCCCCGTTTCTCCTTCGTACGGATCGACTGCGTGGACCTGTACTGGCGCGAGGCGACCCGCGTGCTCGGCCTGATGATCGGAGAAGCCCGGCTCGAGGCCGAGGCGATCGAGCGCAAGCGCGACGAAATGCTGCGCCGCCTGGCCGAGGACACCGAGAAGCCGTCGACCGTGGCCGAGCACCGCCTCGACGCCCTGCTGCTCGGCGACGACCACCCGCTGGCCGCCCGCGTCTTCGGCACGCCCGAGACCCTCGACTCGATCGAAGCCGTCGACCTCCAGCGCTTCGCGCTGGACTACCTCGATCCCGGCCAACTCGTGCTGAGCGTCGTGGGCAACCTCGACCACGACGAGGTGATCGATCACCTCGAACGAACGCTGCGGATCGGCGGTGCGGCCGACCACGTCGGCGCCGAGGTTCCGCCGATCCCGATCACCGAGAACGACGTCCGCGCCGAGGAGGCCGTGGGCGGACGACAGGTCGCCCTGCGCATGGGCAGGGTCCTCGAGATCGATCCCGCCGATCGGTGGGCCCTCGAGGTGGCCGTCGCCATCGCGAGCCGGCGCATGCAGCAGGACCTGCGCGAGACCCGCGGTTGGGCCTACTCGCTGGGCATGGGCGTGCGCGTCGACGACGACCGCGCCCGCATCGTGGCCAGCATGGGCACCCAGCCGCAGAACGCGTCACAGGCCGAGGTGGCCATGCGCGACTACCTCGAGATCGGCGAGATCGAGACCGACGCCGACGAGATCGCCACCGTGGTCAACCGCCGACTGGGACGCGAGCGCATGCGCCGTGTGACGAGCATCGGCGAGGCCTTCAACCTGGGCGTCGACCACGTCTTCCACGGATCACTCGACCACCAGGCCGCACGCAGCGCGGCCCTGCGCGCGGTCACACCCGAGGACGTGGCCCGGGTCTCGGACCGGTACCTCGGCGACGGTCCCGCGGCCGTGGTCGTGGTGCGGTAGGTCCGCGCGTGCGGGTGCTGTTGGTGAACTCCGCCATTCCCACCATGTTCGGGGGCGGCGAGAAGTGGTTCGTGGAGGCGGCCGGCGGCCTCCGCGCGCGCGGGCACGACGTCGTGTTGGTGGGCCGGCCCGACAGTCGTCTGCTCGCGACCGCGGCGACCCGCGGCACGTCGGTGCGATCGTTCGGCTTCGGGGGTGACTTCGACCCGGTGGCGTCGGTCCGCGCAGCGGCGCTGCTCCGCCGCGAGCGTCCCGACGTCGTGCTCGTGAACTTCAACAAGGACGCATGGCTGTTCGGACGCGGGGCGAAGCTCTTCGGCATCCCCATCGTCGCCCGCCACGGACTCATGGCCTACAAGGGCAAGTTCCACTACCGACTGCTGCACCGCTGGCACGTGGACCGTCTCGTGGTGAACGCCCCGGCGATCCTGGAGCGCTACGCGCGGCTGGGCTTCGACGTCGACCACGCGCGGGTGATCCTCAACGGCGTGCATCCACCCACGCCGAAGCCGGGCGAGCTGCGGGCGCGCTTCGGCCTGCCCGACGCCGTGCCGGTGGTGGTCACCTTCGGTCGCCTCGCCAACCAGAAGCAGCTCGACGTGTTCGTGCGCGTGGCCCGGCGGATCGCCGACGTCCATCCCACCACGCGCTTCGTCGTGATGGGCGACGGCGCCGTGCGCGAACGTCTCGAGGGCTGGATCGACGACGCCGGTCTGCGCGAGAACTTCGTGGTTGCTGGCTTCGTGGACGACGCCGCGTCACTGGCCGGCGACGCCGATCTCTTCCTGTTGACCTCGAAGAACGAGGGCACGCCGAACGCGCTGCTCGAGGCCATGGCGGCGGGCACCTGCTGCCTGAGCTTCGACGTCGGCTCGGTGCCCATGGTGCTGGGCGACGATCTCGAGAGCGCCGTTCTCGCCCCCGACGACGAAGAAGGCATGGCGTCGCGCGCGCTCGAACTGTTGTCCGACGACGCGGCGCGCCGTGACCTGGCCGCACGGCAGCGCGAGCGGATCGAGCGGCGGTTCACGTTCGAACGTGCGATCACGGCCTACGAAGAACTGCTCGAGGACGTGATCGCGCACTAGGCCGCGGGACTCGACGCGTGCTCCGGCGGTCGGGCGCCCGGCTCGCCTCCGGCGCACATGCGTGCTAGGGTGACGCCCGGACCCTGACCCTGCCCCCGTTCCGCCGTTCCGCGGGAGAGGACGAACCATGTTGACCCCTGGCACCACCGCGCCGCCCTTCTCGCTGCCGAACCAGAAGGGCAACACCGTCTCGCTGAGCGATTTCTCCGATCGCTGTGTGGTCCTCTGGTTCTACCCGAAGGCCGACACGCCCGGGTGAACGGTCGAGGGACGAGGATTCCGGGACGGAATCCAGGAATTCGACGACAGGAACATCGCCGTACTCGGCGCCAGCTTCGACAGCGTCGACGAGATCGCCGCCTTCGCCGAGAAGCACGACTTCCCCTTCGACCTGCTCAGCGACACCGACCGCTCGGTGGGTGTGGCCTACGGGGCGGCCGACGGCCCCGACGACCGCTACGCGCGTCGCATCAGTTATCTGATCGGCCCCGGCGGAACCATCGCCGCGGCCTACGACCAGGTCGATCCGGCGTCGCATCCGCGGCAGGTCCTCGAGGACTTCGACCGATTGACGAAGGAGGACTGAGCATGCACTTCGCCGTCGTCTACGGATCCGTGCGTTCCGCGCGTCAGGGGATCCGGGCCGTACGCTGGATCGCGGGTGCACTGCGCGGCCGTGGTCACGAGGTCGACGTGGTCGATCCGATGGAGTCCCGACTGCCCATGCTCGACCGCATGTACAAGGAGTTCGACGACGGCGAGGCACCCGAGACCATGGAATCACTCGCCCGCCTCTTCCGAACCGTCGACGGCTTCGTCGTCGTCAGCGGCGAGTACAACCACGCAGTACCGCCCGCGCTGAAGAACCTGCTCGACCACTTCCAGGCCGAGTACCTGTGGCGCCCGGCGGCCATCCTCACCTACTCCGCGGGTCACACCGGCGGCGCGCGGGCGCAGGTGCAGCTGCGCGCGGTCCTGGGCGAGCTCGGGCTCGTGACGATTCCGGCCATGCTCGACGTGCCGCGTGTCGCCAAGGCGATCGACGAGGACGGCACGGACCTCGAGGGACACCTGACGCGAAGCGTCGACCGGTACTGCGACGAACTCGAGTGGTACGCGCGGGCGCTCGCCCGGGAGCGAGAGGCGGGCGTGCCGTACGAGTGATCGCCGGCCCGCCGCTTCCGATCGGAACCTACTCGAGGACTTCCGCGAAGAAGCCCTTCATGTGCTCCCACGATCGACGGTCCGCCACCGCGTCGTAGGCCGCTCCCTGCGAAGGGTCGTCGCCCGCGCCCTCCTGCGTGAAGGCGTGCACCGCGTCGGCGTACATGATCAGCTGGTAGTCGACGTCGGCCGCCTCCATCTCGTCGACGAAGCCGGCGACCTGTTCCATGGGCACGTAGGGATCCACCGCTCCGTGGCAGACCAGGATCGACGTGCGGACGTTCTCGGCGTCGGAGGGATCGGGCGTCTCGAGTCCGCCGTGGAAGCTGACCACGCCGGCCACGTCGGCGCCGGAGCGGGCCAGTTCGAGCACGGCGGTGCCGCCGAAGCAGTAGCCGATGGCGGCGACCCGATCGTCGTCGACCTTCTCGACCGCGCGGAGCTGCTCGAGACCCAGCCGCACGCGCTCGCGGAACAGGTCACGGTCGGCGTAGTACTTCCCGGCCTCCTCGCTCGCCTCCTGCGTGTTCGCGGGGCGCACGCCCTGGCCGTACACGTCGAGGGCGAAGGCCACGTAGCCCATCTCGGCGAGCATGCGGGCCCGCATACGCTCGTTGTCACTCAGGCCCATCCACTGGTGGACGATCAGCACGCCGGGGACCGGGCCGTCGATCGTGGAGTCGTGAGCGAGGAATCCCTCGAAGGTCGTTCCGTCGTGCTCGTACACGACGGGCGTCTCGACGATCTCGGCCGCGGCGGGCGCGGCGATCGACAGCAGGAGCAGGACGAGCGAAGAGAAATGGCGCATGGTCGTCTCCGGATTCAGGGGGACCGACGCGGATTCGCCCCGGGCGACCGGGACGGATGCGGTGGCGATCAGCGACGGGCGACGAGCGTCACGGTGACGCTGAGGCGTTCCCCGTCGCGCAGGTACTCGACCTCGACGGTGTCGCCCGGCTCGTAGCGCTTGAGGGCCTCGCTGTAGTCGGTCAGGTCGTCGACGGGTGCCCCGCCGAAGCCGACGATCACGTCGCCCTCCTGCAGACCGGCCTCCGCGGCGGGGCTCTCGGGCAGCACTCCGGTGAGTTCGACTCCGCCGTCGCCGCCCTGGAAGTCGGGAATCGTGCCCAGGCTCACGCGGCGGCGGCCCTCGGTGGCCCGCTCCGGGTCGGCCAGGGCCTCCTGCGCCCCCGCCGGAACGAACTGCAGGTCCGCGTCGGGACGCGCGAGGTAGTCGACGAGTTCGTAGGTGAAGTCGACGAGTGTGCCCAGGCCCGCGCGGTCGAGCTTCTCGAGCGTGTCGCCGGGACGATGGTAGGTGGCGTGGGCACCGGTGAACAGGTGCAGCGTGGGGATCGCGCGCTCCGCGAAGGCCATGTCGTCGGCCGTGCCGGAACTGCGCGCCACCGTATCGAGATCCAGCCCGAAGGCCGTGTTGATTCCCCGCAACGCCGGTTCGAAGGCGGGCGCCGACTCCACACCGAACACGGTCAGCCCACCGTCGGCGAGTCGACCCACGGTGTCGAGGTTCACCATGGCGACGATCTCGTCGACGCCGTCGGGTGGATTCTCGACGAAGTGCTCCGACCCGAGCAGCCCGGTCTCCTCGGCAGTGAACCACGCGAAGACCACGCCGCGCTCGGTGGGCTCCCACTGCTCGTACACCGAGGCCAGCACCGCGCAGCCCGAGGCATTGTCGTCGGCACCGGGATGCACCGTTCCGTGGTTGGGTGTTCCGGGCTCGCCGCGGCCCAGGTGGTCGTAGTGGGCGCCGACGACGATCCACCCCGCCTCGGGATCGGTGCCCTCGACGATCCCCAGGAGGTTGCGCAGACGGTGGCCGTCCGGTCCCTCGAACTCCTGCTCGATCACGTCGAGGTCGAACATCCCGAGCACCCGGACGATCTCGTCGGCGGCCTCGTCGAGATCGGTGTCGATGGCGCGGCCCTCGGTGTGCGATCCCGCCAGCACCGACAGCATCTCGTCGAGGACGTTCTGGGTGGCGGCGGCCGGCACGGCAGTCGCGCCCACGAGGGCGAGGGTGAGGACCGAACGCATCATCGGCGGGCTCCTTCGGGGATCTCACGGCGCAGGGGCGAGTCGACCACGGTCCAGTTGCCCTTGCCGACGTTCTCGACGCCGTCGAAGCGCAACCAGCTGTACTTGCTGTAGTGCGGCAGCTTGCGACCGAGCTCCGACGCGACGTCGGGCGCTTCGGGCAGCACCACGGTCCACGCACGTTCGGCGTCATCGGGATCACGCACCACGTAGATCAGACTGTCGTCCTCACGCGCGGTGGCGTCCAGCAGTCCCGCCGGCTCGCTGCCGAAGACCGTCGTCGCGGCCTCACGCGCGCGCTGCGTCCACGCACCGTGACCGAGCAGGAAGAGGCTGCGATCACCGATCGTGTCGGCGTCCAGATCCGCTTCGTCGACGATCCGCATGTCCTGGTTGCGCGCCCAGTCCTCGGCCACCGCGCGCAGGGCCGTGGCCATGGCCGGCGCCGTGTCGCGTCCGATCACCACCAGGCTCTGCTCGGCGCCGAGGCCCTGGCTGAGCGTGGGCGGGATCTCTTCGCGGTAGAGCTCGCGGAACAGGTGCCAGTCGGGATCGACGGCGACCGCGGTGGCGTCGGCGGGCACGGCCAGGTCGTACTGCGGTTCGCCGGTGGGGATCACGCGGTCGACCACACCCTCGGCCGTCTCGATCCGCACGGGAATCTCGAGCAAGTAGGGATCGCCCTCCTGCTCGATCGTCACCGTCCACCCACCGTCGCGCGGCTCGGGCCGGCCGACGCGCAGCGAGGGTGCCCCCACGCGCCGCACCCACTGCTCGAACCACGCCGTCAGATCGCGTCCACTGATCTCCTCGAAACTCTCCTCGAGATCGGCCCACGACGACGGCTCGAAGGTGTGCGTGCGGTAGAAGTGCCGCAGACCCTCGCGAAAGTCCTCCGCACCGAGCAAGCGCTTGGTCATGTGGAAGACCATCATGGCCTTGCCGTAGCCGATCGCCTGCGTTCCGAAGTCGCTGCGCTCGCGGAACCCGCTCAGGGCGAAGTCCCGGCCCGGCTGGCTGGCGAAGTCCAGGTATCCCACCAACTGGTTGCGACGGTGGTCGCGCGCGGCGGCCTCGCTCTCCCAGGTCTTGTAGAGGTAGTCGGCACCGTAGGCGGTCAGCCCCTCGCACCAGTTGCCGGTCTCGTAGTCCACGTACACGCCGTTGCCCCACCAGCAGTGCAGGATCTCGTGGCCGTAGCTGGTGTCGACGATGAAGGGCAGACGGATCACGCGGTCGCCGAGCAGGGTGAACGACGGCATCCCGAAGCCGGTCTGCCACCAGTTCTCGACCATGGCCCACTTGCCGAAGGGATAGGGCCCGTACATCTCCTCGTACAGATCGAGGTACCGATCCGCGCCCTCGAGGTAGGTCTCCGCGAGTTCGTCGTCGGTGTCCGCGTAGGTGTAGGTGTACAGGTCGACGTCGCCGTGCCGGCGTTCGCGGATCGTGTAGGGACCGGCGATCAGGTAGACAAGCTCCTGCGGATGGGTCTCCTCCCACACCGTCACGTTCGTGCCGTCCACGCTACGGTGTTCGACGCGCGTGCCCTGGCTCATGGAGTGCCACCCGTCGTCGAGTTCGGTGCGCAGACGAAAGCTGAAGCGCTCGCCGCTCGTCCACGGGATCCAGAAGGTCTCGCCGGTGAGGAAGGCGCCGCGCGGATCGATCAGGCCTCGCGTGGTCTCGAAGCCACGTGCGTAGGCCACCTCGGGGGGCTTCAGGCTGTCGTACACCGCCCCGGCGTACTCGACCTCCACGGTCACCGGACCGTCGGGCCAGCCGCCGTCGGGCGCGGCGATCTCGTGCTGGCGGACGATCGCGAAGCCACCGAGTTCGGAGTAGTCGGGCCGCCGGTAGAAGTCCCTCGGTCGCCAGCGGTCGCGCGACTGCACGGTCACGGCGCGTCCGTCGACGCGCGCGCCGTTGATCTCGAGATCGCGGTGCAGCACGAAGTGCAGAGGACGCTCGCGATCCTCCACCGCGACGAGCTCGAAGCGGTCACGGACCTCCAGCCGCGCGGTGGCAGGATCGAGACGAACGTCGAGGTCGTGATGCCGGATCGGCCATCCTCGATCGGTCGCGTCCCCGCCATCCGGAAAGGCCAGCAACAGTCCGGCCAGGAGCATCGAAATCCGGATCACGAGTCCTCGCCTCCCTCCACGGGACGCCACCGGTGTCGGACCTCGGTCTCGATCCGCGCGTGGTCGAGGTCGGGTTGCGCCACCGGCACGAGCGTCGTCTCCTCGACCGACTGGTAGAGGAGCTGGCCCGTGGACGGCTGGACGACGATCACGACCTTGCCGCGTATGTCGAGGCGATGGTTGCGGTCCTCGATCTCCTCGTCGCCCCGCCGCGAGATCGTCCGCGTGATCTGGTCCTCGTGTTCGGCGAAGGTCTCTCCGTTGGCGTCGAACTCGTAGGTGAGCGTCACACCGGGCTCGCCGTCGATCTCGGTCCAGTCGCCCACCGTGAGGATGCCGCTGGTCGTCAGCGGCCCACCCTGCGAATTCTTCCTGCCCAGCACGCCGATCTTCTCGCCCACCGTCAACTCGAGGCCTCGCAGACCGTCGAGCGGTCCGTTCCACTGTGCGATCTCAGTGCGGGCCATGCTCCGCGCCGACATCTGCTCGCGAATACGCTGCAGGTTCTGTGAATCCAGCTCACGTTCGTAACGGCGCATCAGTTCACGGAAGCCGTACGCGTCGATCGCTTCGCCTCGGGCGTCCACGACGATTTCGATCGTCTGCGTCTGCAGGATCGGAAGCATGGGATTGTCCATCGGCTCGTCGTTCATCCGCATGTCGACGGACTCGAGGGTCTGGACGACCAGCCACGATCCGTCGGAGCGCGACTCGTAGCGGTGCTCGGCCTCGATCTCGGTGACCTGCTCGCTGATCGGCGCCGCGGTGCCGAAGTCGCGCAGCCGGCGGTCGTAGGTGGACTTGTGCCACACGTCGCCGTCGGAGGGCGCGAACTCGAGCACGAAGGTCTCGGACCCGGCGCGGGCCGCGTGCACGGGCCCGGCGCTGGCGCCCAGGAGCGCGATCGTGGTCAGCAGGAGCGGGACCGCCCGCGCGAGACGCGGGCGTAGCTGCGGATGGGATGAACTCATGGTCCGTTCCAGGGCTGGGGTCGGCAGGGACGAGCGAACCTGCAGTATACAGCAGCCCTGCTACACGTCGCCCCCCGGGACGGTTCCGCCCGGCGGACCGGGCGACGTCACTTCCGACGCTCCGAGCCGCTCGAACCCCGTCGACAGCGCATCGCGACGATCGCGGAGCCCGACGGTCTCGACCAGCGACCTGTGGATCGAGAGCCCTCCGACGAGATCCACCACTTCG
The DNA here is from genome assembly GCA_964593155.1 of uncultured bacterium. Taxonomy (GTDB): domain Bacteria; phylum Krumholzibacteriota; class Krumholzibacteriia; order JAJRXK01; family JAJRXK01; genus JAJRXK01. The sequence continues at coordinate 9,619 of CAZQHE010000012.1, read as the reverse complement.
CTGCCGCGCAGGACACAGGGCCAGTCGAGCAGGGACGCGCTCCCGAGCGGGATCTCCAGGTCCTCGAGTCGCTCGTCCGACGGCCAGTGTTCGAGATGGCGCAGGACCACCGTCTCGGCCATGACGAAGGCGTCCTCGGCCGAGACCTCGGCCGGCTCGACGCCGATTCCGTCGACCCCCGACCACGGCCGGGGATCGATCGGCGCGCGCGAGAGGTTCCGCGCGAACTGCAACAGCAGCGGTAGTCGTGCCACGCCGACCCCGGGCACGAACACGCGGGACGGGAGCGCATCGCCCACGGTCCCCAGTTCCGCGGTGTGGACGCTCACCGACCACACCGGCATCAGCACGACGGGGTCGGTGATGTCCGGTCGCCGGGTCGGTCGCAACAGCTGACGCGGCACCTCGGTCAGGGTGTCGCTGCCCGGCGGCACGGCCAGCGCGCGCCCACACTGCGCGCACACGAACACGCGCCGCTCGTCGACCGCGTCGAGTGCGACGGCGCAGCGTGGGCAGTTCAGGGCGATCAGCACCATGGGTCCCTCCGTCGACGATCAGCGACCTTCGAGATCGATCCGGCGCAGCCGGCGCGGCGCGAGTTCACGGCTCAACCATGCGGCCGGATCGGCTCCGACCGAACCGTCCCGGCGGAAGCGATCGGCACCGAAGGCGGCCAGTCCGAGCGCGCCCAGAGCGGGATGCAGACCGGCCACCCATCCGGCAGCCGCCGCCCCGGCGTGCCAGACCAGAGGTGATCCCGACGATCCCTCGACGGTCACGTCGCCGCGGAGCACGCGACCACGGACCCCGTCGACGTCGACCTCACCGGGTCTTCCGACCACCGTGAACCGCAGCTTCCACACCGGGTAGTAGACCAGGCGCATGCGCACCCGGGCCAGGGACAGACGTTGCCGCAGTCGTACGGCACCGCGGGGCACCACCGCGGTGCCGCGCAGCAGTTCGGCCTGCCGGCGTGCCGCCGCACGGGGCACGACCACACTGCACACCGTGGCGCGGTCGGCCTCGCGATCGACGGCCAGGGGTCGCAGACGCAGCGACGACAGACGGTCGGCCACGCCGACCAGCCCCCACCGCCGGGTGTCGCAGGCGGGCAGCGTGACGTCGACGTCGCGCGCCACGAGTTCCTCGACCCGCTCCTGCGGGCGGGCGGTCATCGTGGTGTGCGCCTCGTCGTGCGCGGTCTCGATCGGGCGTCGGAACACCTGCCAGCCCACCAGCTTGGCGCGGACGTGCCAGAAGGGCAGCCAGGCCAGGCGTGCGTCCTCCACGGCGAAGGCCTCGACACCGTGGGTCTGCAGGGCGCCGGCCAGGACCCGCCGCGCGCGACGGCGCCCGATCCGTCCCGCGGGCGCGAACGCCGCGACGTCGTCTCCGGCACCGGCGTGGACGTGGTGCGTGTCACAGTAGGAGCACTGCAACCGCTCGGGGTCGTCGGTGGCACGCAACGTCCCGCCGCAACGCAGACAGGCGAGCCCCCGTGCGGTCGCGATCGCTCCCGTCATCGTGCGGCCCTCCGGTCCAGACCCCACGGGAGCACGCTCGCCAGGACGAGCAGCCCACCGAGCACGAAGGCCCGCAGCCAGGGATCGTCGACCACGACCCCGATTCCCAGCGAAACCATGGCGAGAATGCCCCACGCGGTCAGACGCGCGGGCACACGCTCCGGTACGGTGGCGGCCGCCGGGAGCGGCGCGAGCACGACCTCGTCGGCGCCGCCCAGGTAGAGTCCCTCGACGTCACCCGCGCGGGTCCGGATCCGCAGATCGCAGACCGGCATCCACACCAGACGCACCGACGAGACGGCCTGTTCGGGGTCGTCGAAGGTCGCGCGGGCCGCCGCGATGACCTCGTCGGCGGACACCGGAGGGCACTCGGGAACGCCGTCGCCATCGGCGACGGGGCGGAAGGCGGCGGTGGGCAGGTCCAGGGCCGCCTCGAGGCGCGAGGGCTCCGAGCCCCCGCAGTGTTCGACGGTCTCGCCGTCTTCGGCCACGACCTGCCAGCAGGCGATCCAATGCGCCGCGGACGCGGTCACGCGTGCCCCCTCGACGCCGCGGCGTCGCAGGAGGTCCTCGGCCCGCTTCCGGGCGACGTCGGGCTCGCATCGGCCGTCGACCACGAGGATCTCGGGCCCCCGGGGCGCGGTCGCGTGGACGTTCTCGCCCCCACACCACTCGCAGGTGTATCGAGTCTGACCGCGCGCGGGGCGGTGCGGCGCTCCACAGTGATGGCAGGCGACGATCCGGCTCACGGTCCGGCTCCCGAGGCGGCGGGGTCGCGGGCCGCCCCGGACGCGGCGCCGCGCTACGCGACACCGCACGGTCTGCAAGCCACATGCCTCGCCCTGGAATCAGGTGCCGCGGGTCAGCAGGAAGATCGCGCCCACCGCGACCACCGCGGCGAGGTACCACGCGAAGCGATACAGCTCCATGCGCCGCACCAGGGCCACCAGCCACCGCAGACAGAACAGGCCGGTGATCGCGGCGGCCACGAAGCCCAGGGCCAACGACGACGCGGGCGACGCCACGTCCTCCACGTCGGACAGTTGCAGCACGGTGGCCCCGGCGATGGCGGGGATCGACAGCAGGAAGGAGAACCGCGCCGCCGCCACCGGTGACAGGCCGAGGGCGAGGGCGGTGGCGATGGTCCACCCGCTACGGCTCGCTCCCGGCAGGATCGCCAGCGCCTGGGCGCAACCGATCGCCAGCGCGCTCCAGGCGTTGACCGGAGCATTGCGACGCTGCAACCGACGCGTGAGCGCGAGCATGACCGCCGTGGCGCCGAGCGCGGCCAACACCGCGGCGGGTGAATCGAACAGCACCTCGATGCGGTCCTTGAGGATCAGACCGATCACCCCGGCCGGGACGTTGCCCAGGATCAACAGGGCCACGTACCGACGCGAGGTGAGCCCGTCGACCGCACCGCCGCGCCACAGCCCGAGGACCAGCTCCACCAGATCACGCCGGTAGAAGACGAGCACGGCGACCAGGGTGCCCGCGTGCAGGACGACGTCCTCGACCAGACTCCCCTCGCCGACACGCAGGATCATCTGGCCCAGGGCCAGGTGCCCGGAACTGCTGACCGGGAGGAACTCGGTCACACCCTGCACGATCGCGAGGGCGAGCATGGAGAGATGGTTCTGCAGTTCGCTCACCGGTGCGCGGCCTCGAGCACGGGCTCCAGGAAGGCCCGTGCGCGGTCGACGACCGCCTCGGGCGTGGTGGCATCGGCAATGGCGTTCATCAGGGCGCTGCCGATCACCACGCCGTCGGAGAACGCCCGCACGGCCCGCACGTCCTCGGGACCGCGGATCCCGAAGCCGACGGCCACGGGGGCGTCGGTGACGGCACGGACGCGCTCGACCGTCTCACGGGCCGCCGAGTCCAGCGCGGAACGCACCCCGGTGACGCCCAGCGTCGACACCGTGTAGACGAATCCGGTGGTCGACTCGGCCACGAGGCGCAGACGGGCCTCGGTGCTCGTGGGCGCGACCAGGAAGCAGGTCTCGATCCCTCCGTCGGCCGCGGCGCCGACCCATTCGCCCGCCTCCTCGGGAACCAGGTCCGTCACGAGCACCGCGCCGACCCCCGCGTCGGGAAGGGCCAGGGTGAGCGGGCGCAGGCCGTAGGCCAGCAGCGGATTCAGGTAGCTGAACAGCACGCGCGCACAGCGATCGTGCGGAGGTGCGTCGCGCAGGGCCTCGAGGCAACGGCGCAGGTTCACTCCCCGCGCCAGGGCGTGGTCGGTCGTGCGCTGGATGGTCGGACCGTCGGCGACCGGATCACTGAAGGGCACGCCGATCTCGATGGCGTCCACGCCCAGGTCCTGCATCGCGACCACGAGCGCGACGCTGGACTCGAGGTCCGGATAGCCCATGGTGAGGTATGGAACCAGGGCGCATCGACCTTCGTCGCGAGCACGCAGCATGGCCTCGCGCACGCCGGGCACCGACGGCGGCGTGACATCTCCGGCGTGGGTCGGGGACGGGGTCAAGGAAGGCTCTCGTTCTGCGCGGGGACGGTCTCAGCTCGCACAGGTCCGGGCGCGTCGGTAGCACTCCCGGGCACGCGACTTGTCGGCCAGGGCATCGTACGCGATTCCCAGCTGATAGTGGACCTTTCCTTCGTCGGGAAGGGCCTTCGCCGCTCGCTCCAGCTCGGCGATCGCGTCGCGCGGACGTCCGAGGGCGTTCAGGGTCATCCCGAGCGTCACACGCGCCTGCACCAGATCGGGTTCGATGCGCAGGGCCTCGCTCAGGGCCTCCACCGCCGCCGCCTTGCGCCCGAGCTTCTGCCGGCAACGACCCAGGTAGAACAGCGCGATCGGCGAATTGCGATCGTGGCGTATGGCCATCTCCAACAGACGTTCGGCCTCCTGCAGCTTCTCCTGGCGGAGTCGGACCATGGCCAGGTTGAAGGCGGGATCGAAGCCCGGATGGAGTTCCAGGCAGCGGCCGAGCCACCGCGCCGCGTCGTCGTAGCGACGCATCTCGCCGTAGAGGGCGCCCAGGTTCAACAGCGCGACCGCGTCGTCGGGAGCGAGCTGCAGGGCGCGGCGGAACGAGCGGACGGCGTCCTCGGCACGGCCGAGCTGGTCGAGCACGACCCCGAGATTGGTGTGGAAGCGCGAGTCCTCCTGGCGCGCGGCGATGGCCCGCCGCAGGAGCGTCTCGGCCTCGGCCAGTCGCTGCTGCCGCGCGCGCACGCAGCCGAGGCGGTAGAGGATCTCGGGCGACGCGGTCGGGGTCTCCGTCCGGGTCTCGAGCAACGCGGCGGCCTCGTCGAGACGACCGGCCTTCTCCAGGGATCGGGCAGACGCGGCGAGGTCGGCGACGGAGGAGACATCTCCGTCGACCGGCTGGCGCTCGGGTCGGGTCATCTGGGAAGCGACCTCTCTGGATCCGCTCGCGAGGCGTGGGGCACCGCGGCGGAGGCTAGGAGCGCGCCGCTCTGCTGTCAACGACACGCCACACCAGCTCGACGATCAGCGTCGCACCTGGACGTTCAGGACGATCCGCAGCGGGGTGTCGTCGTCGAGCATCTCCGCGTCGATGGTCACCGGGATCTCGAGGACCCCCGACCGCCCCAGGGTCGACACCGAACCACTCACCGGAGCCGAACCGGAGGTCGGCAGACGACGGGGATCGGTGATCAGCTGGAACTCGTCGTCGGCCTCGCCGGTCGCCGCCGCCGCGGTGGGGTCGTCCTCGGGTTCCGGTGCGGAGACCTGCGCCTCGTCGGTGGCCGCCGGCTTCGACGCAGGCTCGGTGGTCGCGCCGTCGTCCTCTCCGGTGGTGAGTTCCGCGAAGACGTCGACGTCGTGCTCGACCGACAGTCCCTCGCCGTCGTCCGACGCCCCGTCGGGGGCGGCCGGGGGCACCGCGCCGGAGATCCCGATTCCCTCGAAGAACCGATCCAGGCGCTCGGCCAGCGGGCGTCGGTCCTCGACAGCAGGACCCGCGGCCTCGGCGGGACGGTCCTCGGACGCGGGCGGCGAACCCGACTCCTCGTCCGGAGCCGCCTCCACGGATCGGCTCGAAGTGGCATCGATCGTCGCCACGTCGTCGCGCTCGTCGAGGGAACTCAGCACCTGATCGACGAGTCCGCCCAGTTGATCCGCGTCGAGGGACTCGCTGGGCGCCGACTCCGGAGACGGCGCATCGGCACCGGAGACATCGAGAGTCGAATCCGCAGTGGACGCGGGACCCGATTCCACGGTCGGAGCAGTCTCGGGCGCGGGGTCGGGAGCCATGTCGCGGAACGACGGCGCCGGATCGCCCTCGTCCCCGCCCCCGAGCGATGGTTGGTCGGTATTCGGAGTGGGCTGCGACGGCGCAGTGTGTCCGGGGTCGCGACCGAGGATCGCCCCCAGCGGGTCGGACGGAGCCGAATTGCGCACGGAGCCGGTGTCGGCACCGATGGCCACCGTCTCGGGTTCCGGCTGGGGCTTGTCGACGTCCTGCAGACACAGGGCGATGGAATCTCCGAAGAGCGATACGTTCTCGTCCTCACCGCTGCCCACCTGCGACCCGGTGAGTTTGGTGTAGATGAGCCGCGAGCCCTTGTGCAGCGTCTCGTAGACTCCCTCGCCCGTCAGGGCGCAGGCCTCGAAGCTGGGCAGACCCCGGGGGTTGAGCCGGGTCTCGAGATCGGCCACCGACATGCAGTTCGGCAGGTCGCGCTTGTTCCACTGCATCACCAGCGGCAACGAGTCGGGGTTCATCCCGAGTTCCTGCAGGTTGTCCCGCAGGTTCTGCAGACTCTCGATGTTGTCCTGCATGCGCCCCGGCTCGGAGTCGGCCACGAAGACCAGCCCGTCGACGCCCTTCAGCACCATCTTGCGCGTGGCGTTGTAGTGCACCTGACCGGGCACGGTGTACAGCATGAAGCGTGTGCGGAACCCGTCGATCATTCCCAGATCGAGGGGAAGGAAGTCGAAGAAGATCGTGCGGTCGGCCTGGGTGCGCAGTGACACCATCTTGCCGGAGTACTCCACGGGGATCTTCGAGTAGATCCACTCGAGATTCGTGGTCTTCCCGCTGAGCGCGGGACCGTAGTACACGATCTTCGCGTTGATTTCCTTGCCGCTGTAGTTGTAGACGACCATGTCGCTCGATCCGGATCGGAGGAGTCGGGACGCGCCCGGAGCGCACGGGTGGCGTCGGAACGACTGGCAATCGTCGTGCCACGGGCCGGCCGGCCCCGACGGTCACGCGGAGCCTCCGACTGCCACGGCGTCGATTTCCCCACCCCGTGCGCGGTCCGGCCCAACGGTCGTGTCCCCGGATTCCCGCAGCCGGCACCGCGGAGGTGTCGACCCACCGTCACGGGGCGTCACGCGCCCTTCTCCACGCATCCGACCGCAGCCACGGCGAGCGGCACCTCCCTTGCAGACACCTCCACGCACCCGCCGCCCCGCGACCCGGACCTCCGGCCGGGGCGGATCGAGTGCGCCGCCTGGGAGGAATGGATGACAGCGACGACGAACACCGACCGGATCCTCACCGAGATGTTCAGCCGACTCCTGAACATCCGGGTCAGTCCGGCACAGGTGAAGCGGCTCACGCACGTGATCGACGGCGTGATCGACAAGGTCGAGGGCTCCCTCGACCTCGAGACCACCCAGGGTCAGAACACCTTCCGAGCCCTGGTGTGCTCGATGGTCGTCCACGGTTGGGGCCTGGGAATGCACCCCGACGGCAATCCGGCCCAGGACCTCGACGGCAAGGAGATCGAGGTCAAGGTCTGCAAGGACATCCTGGTGCCCATGGGTTCGCTGCAGTCGCTGCGCTACGTGAAGAAGGACAAGTACGGACGCGTGAAGAAGGCGCTGTTCGAGCCCGACCAGAACGCGCGTATCCGGGGCCACATCGACAGCATCCTCGACGAGATCGCCACACGACGCTGGCCCGGCGAGGACGTCGATCCCGAGTCCGGGGGCGACCCGACCGACCCGCGCTGAGCCACGGCGAACGATCAGTCCGCGCCGAGAGGTACGGCCGACGTCAGGTTCTTCTGCAGGACGATCGTGCGTCCGCCGTCGCGGTACTGTACGGAATCCATGATCGATTCCATCAGGAACAGTCCACGGCCGCCCTCACGGCCGCGGTTGTCCTCGTGCAACGGATCGCGCACCGCGGAGCGGTCGAATCCTCGTCCGCGGTCGCGGATCTCGAGTTCGATCGCACCGGGGGTCAGCGTGGCCCGGAACTCGACGGTGGTCGTCTCGTCCCAGTCGTTGCCGTGCTTCATGGCGTTCGTCAGGGCTTCGTCGACGACCAGCGGGAGCTGCGACCGTACGAAATCGTTGGGGTGACCCATGGCGTCGGCCCGTTCGCACACCGAGCGCACGACACCCGGGATGGCCGAGGTGGTGACCGGCACCTCGAACTCGACCATCTCCCGCCGCAGGCCACGCACCTCGCCGGGGAAGAGCGCGGCCAGGTGGCAGCGGTCCTGGAACATCACGTCAAGGGGATGTGGTGCGAGCGGAAGGCACTCGACCCGTCCGATCCCCTGTTGCAGCAGCTCGCGGTGACGTTCGGTCTCGAGCTCGGCGACCACCAGGAGCACGTCGATCCGCCGCGGGGCGAGCTGCAGCGCCCGCATCCGGTCGACGTCGACGTCTCCACCGCGGCCGGCGGCGACCGCGAGCCGGATCGGCCGATCGACGTCCTCGCGTTCGACGAAATCGACGAAGGCCGTCAGCGATTTCCACTCACGCACCGACCAGTCCGCCGCACCCGGCAGGCCCAGGACCGCCTCGGCCGCACGGCGGTCGAGGACCAGCAGGTCGAGGTGTCGATCGACAGGCGTCACGGACATCGGGCCGCAGGGGGTTCGGGTCAGAATATCTTCTGGCCGTCGGCCAGGATGTCGTTCAGCGCGTCGCGGAAGTCGTTGTTGCTGTTGGCGACCTCGGGCGTGACGCGCTCCTTGTAGAGTTCCCAGGACTTCTTGATCTCTACGCCCAGCGCCTGCACGAGGTTGCCCTCGGCCAGCGCCTTGTCCCGCACGTCGCGGTTGTAGACGAGGATGTCGGACACCAGCGCACGCGCCAGACGGCGGGCCTTCTTCCGCGCGGGATCCTCCTCGGTCGGTGTCGCGGCGGCGGCGTCGGGGCGGGCCTCCGTCTCTGCCGGCGGCGACTCGGTGCGCGGCGGCTCGGCCACGGCCACGCCCGCTTCGACGGTCTCGGCGCCGGGCGCGCCGCCCACGGGTGTCACCGCGGGAGACGGCCGCTCGATCTCGAGGTCCAGAGCGTTCGGATCGGCACCAGCCTCCGACTCCGGCGCTGCGGCCGCGGTAGGCGCGGGCTCCGGTGCCGGCTCGGGACGCGCCTCGGGCGCGGGCGAAGGAGTGGCCGCGGCCACGTCGACGTCCGGCATCGGGGCAAGTGTGCCGTCGATGGGAAAGACGTACCGACACTTCGGACAGCGGACGCGGATGCGCTCACGCGGCACGCGTTCGGGGTCGAGCTGATAGCGGGTGCTGCAATCCGGGCACTGAACGATCATGGCGCGCGCTGCCTCCAAAGATCTCGTCGTCGATTCGTCCGCTCGAGCGAGGGCCGAGGGCTGTCCGGACTCCGGGAAGGTCACACGTCCGCCCCCGGAGTTTCCGATTCCACCCCGAGGGGTGCAAGCTTCACGCCACGGGCCCGGACCGACCGTCTCAGACGTTCGCGAGGTCGTCGGCGATCTCGCTCTTCTCTTCCTCGTCCCAGAAGCTGAGCATGACCAGCGCGTCCTTGTACTCGGCGTAGACGGCGTCGAGGGCATCGGGCAGATGGTGGGGCCCGATTCCCGTCATCTCGATCGCTTCGGGACGGAGTGGGGGCACGCAGCCGTTGCCGCTGCTGCCCAGGTGCATGCCATTGGCCACCGCGTCGGCGATGTGGACCGTCGCCGCGTAGCGCGGATACTTCTCGGCCAGGCGCGGGTCGTGGTGCCAGGCGATGGTCTCGACCAGACGGTCGGGCAGTCCCCAGCGCTTGGCGAGCATGCGGCCCGCCCGCGCGTGGGTGAAGTTCATGACCTTCTGCTCGGCCTCGAACATGGTGATCCGCTTCTCGTGGGCCAACGCGAGCACTTCGTAGA
>CAZQHE010000011.1:0-48558 GCA_964593155.1 uncultured bacterium | reverse complement strand
CAGTATACACCCGGTTTCGCGACGCCCTGAGAGGGCGCGAGAGCGACGAACGACGGAGATCGAGACGTCGAAGGCGAGAAAGTCCGGAACAGCGCGCACAGGCAGCATCAGGCTGACGTGACGGCGAACGAAATCCTGACCGCCCAACCCCGAAATCCGCCCACGAAGAATCCTGTCAAGCCCCTCAGGAACAAACCTGGGGACGATTCGAGAAGAACCGTCCAACGTACACAGAAGCGCGAGGAATCCTCCGACCCCGACCCCGACCCCGACCCGGAACCACAGTCCTCCCCCGCGACCAGACCTGGATCGCTCCCACTTCTGCACCGGACACCGCGGAACGCACCTGCGACGAAGTCGGCGTCGGCCGACTTCCGCTGCGGAAGCCACCCGAACGAATGTCCTTCTCGAAGAGTCCGACCAGCACCCGCACCACCACCACCCGGAACCACCCCACCAGCGAGCCCACACGAGTCGCGTCGCTCGGCAGCGGACACCCGCGAGGGCGTCGCTCCGCCCAGCGCCCCGGAGGCCACGGGCCCACCCCGCGAAGCCTCGCTCGCCGCCCTACTTCCGGAACGGACCGCTGATCACGTTCCAGGCGACCATGCCGAACATGTCGGGATTGTTCTCGAGGCGGCGCATCGAGTAGGGGTGCCACTGCTCGCCGTAGGGCACGTACAGGCGCACGCGGACGCCGCGCTCGACGAGCTCGCGCTGCAGCGCCTCGCGGGGGACGCCGAGCAGGTGCTGCACCTCGACCTCTTCCATGGGCTTTCCCATGCGCTCGGCGAGGGCCAGGCTGTCGCGGATCAACCACTCCTCGTGGGTGGCGATGCCGACGTGCTGGCCGTTGGCCCACAGCACCTCGAGCAGCTCGAGCATGTGCTGCTTCATCTGGTGCTTGTCCTGCATCGCGATCTCGGGGGGCTCGCGGTAGATGCCGATGCACAGGCGCACGTTCGGCTGCAGCGGCGCGAGGTCGGCGATGTCCTGGCGGGTGCGGAACAGGCGGGATTGCAGCACCACGCCGCAGTTGTCGAAGCCGGCCTCGCGGAAGCGCCGGTAGAGACGCAGCGTGGAATCGATGGTGGTGTGGTCCTCCATGTCCAGGCGCATGAACTGACCGCAGTCGCGGGCCAGGGACAGGAGCGTGACGGCGCGTTCGTAACACGCCTCCTCGTCCATCATCTGGCCCAGCGCACTGAGCTTGATCGACACGTTGCCGTGTTCGCGGCGGCTGGCCATGTCCTGGATCAGGGCGTGGAACTCGTCGTAGTAGGCCTGGATGTCGGCGTCGTTCTCGACGTCCTCACCGAGCACGTCGCAGGTCGAGTGCAGACCGCGTTCCTTCCAGATGCGATCGACGGTCTGCAGCGCCTCCTCGCGCGTCTCGCCGGCGATGTAGGCATCGGCGGCCAGGCGCACCAGCTGCTTCGGGGCGGCCCGCAGGACACCGACCATGCCCTTGTGGAAGATCCGCTTCAGCGCGCCGTCGTGGTGGGTGGGCGGAGCGCCGGTCTCGCTGGCGGTGGCCTTGCTCCAGGCGCCGCGCGGGGTGGGTCGGGAGTCGGTCGATTTGCGGTCGTCGACGGAAGCCATGCGGTCCTCCGGATGCGCGAGGTGGAACGGCGACGGGTCAGTCCAGCAGATCCAGCAGTGCGTCTCTCAGTTCGGGGTGGTGGAACCGGAAGCCTACATCGAGCGCGTGCCGGGGCACGACGCGCTTGCTCGTGAGCAGCTCGCCGGAGAACTCGCCGAACAGCATCTGCAGGGCGAAGGCCGGTGCCGGCACGAACGACGGCCGGTTCAGGACGTCGCCCAGGACGTCGGCGAACTCCTTCTGTCGCAGCGCGCCAGGGGCGGTGGCGTTGAACGCACCGTCCCAGCGATCCTCGGCCGCAGTCATCAACATCCGGACGAGATCGTCGCGGTGGATCCAGCTCCACCACTGCTCGCCCGAGCCGAGCGGGCCGCCCACTCCGAACCGGAACGGTGGCAGCATCTGCTGCAGGGCACCGCCGCCGGGGTCGAGCACGATCCCGATCCGCAAGTGGACCACGTCGAGGCCCAGCGCGCGGGCGTGCACGCCCTCGGTCTCCCACTCCACGCAGGTGCGGGCCAGGAAGTCGTCGCCGGGCTCGGCGTCCTCGCGGAGCTCCTCGTCCCCGCGGTCGCCGTAGTAGCCCACGGCGCTCGCGCTCACCAGCGTGCGCGGCCGTTCGTCCAGCGGACGGAGGCTGTCGACCAGGTGACGCGTGCCGAGGACCCGGCTGTCGCGGATGCGCTTCTTCTTGTCGTCGGTCCAGCGGCCGGCCACGTTCTCGCCGGCCAGGTGGATGATCGCGTCGACGCCGTCGAAGACCTCGCGCGGGGCGGGCCCGACGTTCGGATCCCACTTCACGTGCCGGTAGATCAGCGGGAGCTGACTCGCCGCCCGCACGGGGTTCCGGGACGACGCCACGACCTCGACGTCGCGTTCCACCAGGGCCGCCACGAGGGCCCGGCCCACGAAACCGGTCGCACCGGTCACCAGAATGCGCATGGTTCCACGCACTCGCGCTGGGGTGGACGTTTCCGGGGCACCACCGGCCCCGACCGATCCCACATGCTACTGCAAGGGTGCGCACTCGGCAGTGGTCGGCGCCACGTAGAAGCTGTGATGGAGCGAGGCGCCTACAGGAACATCAGCAGGCTCAGCGCCATGATCGCCATGCCCCCGATGAGTCCGTAGATCGCGCTGTGGTGCTCGCCGTACTGCTCGGCAGCGGGCAGGAGCTCGTCGAGCGAGATGAACACCATCACCCCCGCGACCCCGGCGAAGACCGTTCCGAAGACGGCATCGGTCATGAAGGGCCGGAGCAGGAAGTAGCCCAGGGCGGCTCCCAGCGGCTCGCTCAGGCCCGACAGGAACGACAGCCGGAACGCGCGACGGCGGCTGCCCGTGGCGTAGTAGATCGGTACGGCCACGGCGATGCCCTCGGGAATGTTGTGGATCGCGACCGCCACGGCGATCGACACTCCGACCGAAGGGTCGTCGAGGGTGCTGAGGAAGGTGGCCAGGCCCTCGGGGAAGTTGTGCAGCGCGATCGCGAAGGCCGAGAACAGGCCCATGCGCATGAGCCGGTGCTGCCGACGTTCGGCCTCGGTCATCTCCTCCACGCGCCGCAGCTCGTGCGGATTGCCGCCCTCGAGCGCGGGCAGGCGGTCGAGCACCGCCATCACGAGGATCCCCGCGAAGAACCCGCCCGTGGTCGCCCACGAGGCCGCGGTCTCTCCCAGCGCCGAGGTCAGGGACTCGTGCGCCTTGGTGAGGATCTCGACGAAGCTCACGTAGATCATCACGCCGGCCGACAGGCCCAGCGACACGGCCAGGAACCGCGCGTTGGTGCGGCGCGAGAAGAACGCCAGCGCGCTGCCGATCCCCGTCGACAGGCCCGCGAAGAGGGTCAGTCCGAAGGCGAGGAGGACCGGGCCGTCGAACATGGGATCAGCGACCCTCCAGCAGGCCGAGCAGGTCGTCGTGCCCGCCCTCGCGGGCCAGGTCGACCGGCGTGCGTCCGTCGTCGTCGGCCATGTCCGGGTCGGCGCCGTGCTCGAGCAGCCGCCGCGCCATCATGGTGTTGCCCGCGGCGGCGGCCGCGTGCAGCGCCGAGTGGCCGCCCGTCTGCCGCGCGTTGACCGATGCGCCGTCGCGCAGCAGCAGCCCGACGATGTCCGCATCGCCTCCCGCCGCGGCGCTGTGCAGGGGCCGCACCGCGCTCTCGTTGTCGGCGGGTACGTTCACGTCGGCCCCGCTGTCGATCAGGAAGTCGACGGCGTCGAGGTGGGCGAAGAAGCACGCCAGATGCAGGGGCGTGAAGCCGTCGCCCGCTCGTGCGGCCACGCGCGACGGGTCCTCGCGCAGGGCGCGCCGCAGCTGACCGGTCCGGCCCAGGGCCGCGGCCTCGAACACGTCGAGTTCCGGGTCCTCGTGCAGCAACAGGTCGAGGGCCTCGTTCGCCCGGTGGTACAGGGCCAGCAGGATCGCCGACACGCCGGCGGCGTCCCGCGCACCGGCGGCCGAGGGATCCCGTTCGAGGATCTCCCGGACCCGGGCGGAGTCGCCCCCGCGGATGGCGCGAAGGATCTCGTGCGGCATGGCGGCGGACTCCGCGGGCAGGAGGACGGACGGAAGCGCGTACGGGGGCGCAGTCTACTCGCAGTCTCGTCGGGGCGCACGCACGCTTCGTGCCGTCAGTCGTCGTCTCCGCCCAGGTCGGGGTCGCCGATGATGTCGAAGGGATACACGCGGAAGCGCACCGACATGCCGATGGTGACGCCCGTGTAGTCGATCTCGAACTCCGGGATGTCACCGGGCGGCACCGGGCGCGCGTCGTCGCGCGGATTCACCGTCACGTCGGTCTCGCGCGTGACCGCCGACCGGAACGCCACGAAGGGCAGGAACGACAGTTCGGTCGTGAACTCGAGTTCGGCCATCGCCTGCACTTCCCAGAACACGCCCGAGCCCGTCACCTCGAAGTTGCTCAGGCCACTGAAGTCCTCGTCGTCGCCGCGCGACTCGAAGCGACCGGCCCCGAAGCCGAGCAGCAGCGAATTTCCGTAGCCCTCGGTGCCGAGACGGAAGTCGAAGCCCGCGCCGAAGACGTTGGCCGGGATGTTCAGACTCACGGTCTTGTTCGACCCCGGAGTGACGAAGCGGTCGGGAGCGTCGGCCTCGAGCAGGTACGGGAGCCGCTCGTAGAACAGCCAGGCGTTGATCGTCTCGGTCACCGTGAGGCCCACGCGCACGTCGAAGGGGATCCCCCACTCCTTGTCGAAGAACTCGACCTCCTCGGTGACCTCGAAGGTCTGCCGCCCGGTCGACAGCCGCGTGGCCAGGTCCTCGAGCGGATCGGGGTCGGTGTCGTTGTAGAAGCCCATGCCGCCGCGCATGCCGACCCAGATCAGCGTGTCGTCGAGGGCGCGGGCGGGGGCGGGCAGTGCGCAGGCAAGGGCGCACGCCAGCGCGAGCAGCGATGAGCGCATGGAGGTCTCCAGGGACGGGGTCGCCGTGCCCACAATATGCGGACCGGCCGCCCCGCGGTCCAGCCGGGGCCGGCCGGAGGGCTCAGGCGCCGAGGCGCTCGCGGACGAGCGCGCGGAGCGACGCGGCCTTCTCCTCGGCCGTGGCCAGGGCCCGGTCGGCGCGCTGGCGCGTCTCGGCCACCCAGGCGTCGTCGCCCTCGATGCCGTTCAGGTTGATCAGCACGTTGTAGTAGGCGGCCTCGGCCCCGGCCAGGCCACACAGTCCGGCCACGCCGGCGTCGCTCAGGGAGTTCGGGTTGCCCTTCTCCGCCGCCTGCCGGGCGAGGTCGAACACGGGCAGCGTGCGCTCGAGCACGTCGAGCGGCACCAGCGTGGCGCCGCGGTTGGCGTCGCGCAGGGCCTGCTCCTTGGCCTGCTTCTCCTCGGGGGTACCCGAGGGAAGTCGATTGGCTTCGATCACCTTCGTGAAGGCGTCGGTGTCGGCGTCGATCGCGAGCACGAACCAGTCCTTGTGCTGCTGGGCCTCCTCGGCGATCGCGCTCATGGCGTCGCGGGCCTCGGGCGGGTCGCGCCAGATCACGCTGAGGTTCGGCACCATCGCGGCCAGGGCGGCGGCCATCGAGCCGCACAGCGCGGCCACGCTCCCGCCCCCGGGCGCGGGCGACTCGCTCGACAGCTCGTCGGCGAAGTCGCGGATGCTCAGCGTGCGCAGGCCTTCGTCGCGGCGCAGCCGGTACTCGATGATCTTTTCCTGCGGATCGAAGTCGGTGACGTCGCGCAGACCGAGCGAGCGGATCGCCGTGTCGACGAGGTCCTTCTCGGGCACGCCCGCGGACTTGTTCATCTTCTGCAGGTAGTGACGGCCGGCGTCGAGCATGGCCTGCAGCGGGACCAGGCCGACGATCTCGCTGCCGGTCACGCGCAACCCCAGGTCGCGGGCCTCCTCCTCGCAGGCGTCGAAGACCACGTGCACCGGTGTCTCGCGGAAGTTCGTGAGGTTCATCGACACCTGGGCGGTGCCGAACTCCTCGATCGTCCAGCCGATGCCCTTCACGTTCTTCAGGCGGCCGGGAACCTTCAACGGCTTTCCGTTCTCGTCGCGGACGATCTGCCAGTTCTCGTCGCGCTTGGCGCGGCCCTGCTCGCGGACCCGCAGGGCGATCTCGTGGGGCAGCCGCTTGTCGGCCGTGTTCACGTTGACGTTGTAGGCGATCAGGAACTCGCGCGCGCCCACCGCGACCACGCCGAACTTCGGGTCGAAGGTGCCGGGACCGAAGTCGGGCTTCCAGTTCGTGTCGGACAGCTTCTTCTCGAGGGCCTCGTACTCTCCGCTGCGGACCACCGACAGGTTCTGCCGCTCCGGCGCGCGCGCGGCGTTCTCGTAGAAGTAGCCGCTGATCCCGAGCTCTTCGCCGAGGCGCTGGCCGAGCTGGTGGGCGAGCTCGACGCAGTCGTCCATGTCGACGCCGCTCACCGGCACGAAGGGACACACGTCGGTGGCGCCGAAGCGCGGGTGCTCGCCGGAGTGCTGGCGCATGTCGATCAGTTCCTGCGCCTTCTTCACCAGCTGGAAGGCGCCCTCGACCACGGTCTCGGGCGTGCCGACGAAGGTGATCACGGTGCGGTTCGTGGCCGCGCCCGGGTCGACGTCGAGCAGCTCGCAGCCCTCGACCTGATGGATCACGCCGGCCACGGCGTCGATGACGGCGCGGTCACGGCCTTCGCTGATGTTCGGAACGCATTCGACGACGCGCATGGGGGCTCCTCCGCGCGAGAAGGGGATTCGCTCAGGGCGATCGGCGGAGCAGTGTAGCAGCGTGCGCGGAGTTCGGCGAGGGGGGCGCGCCTACCACTCGGGGTCGAACTTCTTGTTGCGGCCGTGCGTGATCGCCGGCTTCTGGCGGCCCGGCATGTAGCCGATGCGAACAGGGCCGCGGATGTACGTGTCCACCTCGAGCGGCTGGTTCTTGCCGCCGGCCCAGATCTTCACGCCCGGGTGGACGCCCTCGTCGACCCACACCATGCCGTAGCGCCGGCGCATCTTGATGCGACGGCGCAGCAGACGCTCGGCATCGGCCAGCTCCTGCTCCTTCTGCTGGAGCTGCTGCAGGTAGACCTCTAGCTTCTGCAGGACCAGGTTCTCCTTCTCGGTGCGCTTGCGTTTGCGCTGCATGGCCTCGATCTGTTCCTGCCGCTTCTCGATCTCGAGCTGGAGGTCGGCCCGCTCCTGTATCTGCTCGGCCTGTTTGCTCTCGAGATCGGGGTCGATGCCCACGCTTATGGTGGTCGCGACCTCCGACTCCGATCCCAGCTCGGCCACGTACAGGGAGCCGCCGATCTGCCAGGTGCCGCCCACCAGGCGGTTGCCGGTGGCCGTGACGTCGCCGCCGACCACGGCGTTCAGGCGCATGAGTTCGCCCTTGCTCACGAGCTGGCCTCCACAGTTCAGCTCGAACTCGCGGGCGAATCCGAGCTCGACGTCGCCGTCGGCGTGCACCGCGACCTTGTTCCTCCCGATGATCCCCTGCTGGACGTTGATGCTGGCCCCGCTGTGCAGCGGTGCGCTCTCGACGTAGCCGCTCACCGCGATGCTGCCGGTCGCACGGACGTCGAAGCCCTCGAGCACGTCGCCCTTCACCTCGACGGCACCGTCGAAGTCGATGCTGGCTGTGGAGAAGTCCACGGCGCTCGCCTTGTAGATCTGCGAGACGCTCACGCGGCCCTTGGCGTATTCGACCTGGCCGCCGACGAGCGACTGGACGTGGGTGTGGTCCTCGTCGGTCCACGCCACGGTGTGGTGCAGCTTGGGGCGCCAGGGTCGGCCGGGCTCTGCATCGATGCGCACGCCTCGCACCGTTCGGCCCGGCGTGCCCTCGGTGGGTGGGACCCAGCGGGCGAGGACCGTCTCGGGCGCGACGCTGGTCTTGTTGCGGTGGAAGTGGTCGACCGAGCCGTCGGGACGGTGCAGCGGAACGCGCTCGAAGAACTCGCCCAGCCATTCGAGGCAGGCGTCGTCGCCGTCGATCGGCTCCTCGCCCCGGGCGATCACGGCCGGCCCGCCGCGCTTGCCGGCCTGGGCGGCCTCGAGGACCTCGAACACGGCGTCCTCGTCCACGCCGATCAGGCCCTCCTCCTCGGCCAGGTACCGCAGGAACTCGTCGGGCTCGGGAACCTCGCTCGACCCGCGGGGAACCGTCAACGTGGCCTCGAGGCCATCGTCGCTGATCTGCAGGTCGTAGGCGGCGGTGGTGGTCATGGCCTCTCCCGTGGTCGCGTTCCGGGCCCGTCCGTCTCGTCCTCGTCGGCACGGCACACCGGTTCGATCGGGGGTTTCGGTCGGGCGCGGCCATTCTTGAGCATGATTCCGGGTCGTGCCTTGGACGGCGCGGCGAGGGCGGGGTAGACTCGCCCGATCCGTGCTCTTCCCCTGTCACGTTGGTGCGCCGGAGCCATGGACTCGACCGGATCCCCGCCTCCGAGCTACTGGGACTACCTTCGTCTCGAGTCCCTGCTGTCGCTGCAGGGCGGACTCGACGGCGACGAGAGCCGGCTGATGCCCGACGAACTGCACTTCGTCGTCGTGCACCAGGTCTTCGAGCTGTGGTTCAAGCTGTGCCTGCGCGAGGTGCGCGTGGCCCGCGATCATCTGCTCGAGCCGGAGGTTCCCGAGGAGACGGTTCCGTACGTGGTCCGTCACCTGGGGCGCGTGTCCGAGATCATGAAGTTGATGGTCCAGCAGTGGAGCGTCATGGAGACGCTCACGCCGCAGGACTTCCTGGCCTTCCGCGACAAGCTGGTGCCGGCCAGCGGGTTCCAGAGCTTCCAGATGCGCGAGATCGAGCTCGTTCTGGGCACCGACGACGGCGATCGGCTGCAGTACGGAGGTGTGGATCCGTTGGACCACATCCTCGAGGCGGCGAAGGTGTCGCCGGCCGGCGACTTCGTCCGTGAGCGGATCATCTCGGCGCGAGAGGAGCCGACGCTGCGCGCGGCGCTGCACGCGTGGCTCTCGCGGACGCCGATCCAGGGAAGCCAACCCGGCGACCTCGGCGACGAGGACAGGATCGCCGCCTTCCTCGACGCGTACCTCGACGCCTACCGGGCCGACCAGGAAGCCATGGCCGGGCGTCTGGCGGCCGCCTCGGTCGCCGACACCGGGTCCCTGCGGCGCCGGGTCGACCAGACGATCGATGCCGCGCGCCGCTTCCTCGAGGCGACGGACGTCGACCCCGGGCACCGGGCCGAGCAGCGCCGCGCGCGCGCGGGCTTGTTGTTCGTCGAGTCGTACCGCGAATTGCCCCTGCTCGCCTGGCCACGGACCCTGATCGACGCGGTCGTCGAGGTCGAGGAGCAGTTCGTGCTGTGGCGTCACCGTCACGCGCGGATGACCGAGCGGACCATCGGCCGGCGCGTGGGCACCGGGGGCAGCAGCGGCGTCGACTACCTCGACGAGGCGGCACGCGGGCGGATCTTCCCCGAACTCTGGGCCGTGCGCAGTCTGCTGCTCCCGCGCGCGTCCCTTCCCCCGCTGCGCGACCCGGCCTGGTACGGGTTCGCGCGCTGAACCCCTTCCCGGAGGACGTCTCCATGGCCGTCACCATCGATCTCAGCGGGCGCCGCGCCCTGGTCTGCGGGGCCAGCAGCGGACTCGGCCGTGCCATCGCCACCACGCTCGCCGAGGCCGGTGCCGAACTGTTCGTCCTGGCCCGCAGCGCCGAACGGCTCGAGGCCCTGTGCGACGAACTCCGCGGCAGGGGCGCGACGCAGGCGACGCCGATCGCCGTGGACATGGACCAGCTCGTGGACTTCGCGACGGCGATCAAGGACCGTGTGGCGGGCGCGGGCGGCGTACACATCTGCGTGCACAACACCGGCGGGCCACCGGCGGGTCCGATCCTCGAGAAGAGCGAGGAGGACCTGGTCCACGTCTTCGGCCGCCACCAGATCACCGCGCACTTCCTCGTGCGCGCGCTGCTGCCCTTCATGCAGAGGGAGGGCTACGGACGCTTCGTGAACGTGCTGTCGACGTCGGCGCGCGAGCCGATCGAGAACCTCGGACTGAGCAACGTCGTGCGCGCGGGCATGGTCGGTTGGGCGAAGACCGTCGCCCACGAACTTCCGCCGAACGTGACGATCAACAACGTGCTGCCCGGCTACACCGCCACCGACCGTCTGACCGAGCTCAAGGCCGCGCTGAGCGAGCGCACCGGACGCAGCGAACAGGAGATCGAGCAGTCCTGGGTGAGCACGATCCCCGAGGGGCGCGTGGGCCGGCCCGAGGAACTCGCCGCCGCCGTCCTGTTCCTGGTGTCGCCCCTGGCGAGCTACGTACGCGGACACAGCCTGCCCGTCGAGGGTGGTCGTCTGAGGGGGCTGTAGGCATGGACTACGACATCTTCTTCTCGATCAGCCAGACGCCCGTCGGCGGTCACGCGCCCGACGAGGCGACCATGTTCGGCAACTTCTTCGACCAGGTCGAGGCGGCCGACGAACTCGGCTTCGCCACCGCGTGGATCGCCGAGGCGCACCTGTCGAGCGAGGTGCAGAAGACCCATCGCAAGCCGGTGATCCCGCACTGGCAGGGCGAGG
Source organism: uncultured bacterium (assembly GCA_964593155.1). Lineage (GTDB taxonomy): Bacteria > Krumholzibacteriota > Krumholzibacteriia > JAJRXK01 > JAJRXK01 > JAJRXK01. The sequence continues at coordinate 37,941 of CAZQHE010000011.1, read as the reverse complement.
TGGGCCTGAACGTCGACTTCCTGCAGCTGGCCACCCGGGTCTTCCGGCGCACGAAGCGCATCGAGTGCGGAAGCGCCGTCATGAACATCCTGTGCAACGGCGGTCCGGTGGCCGCGGCCGAGCGGATCGCGGCCTTCTGCACCCTGCACGGCCTCGACCCCGAGGAGCGCCGGCGTATCCAGGTGGGCTTCGCCGCCGGGCGCTTCGACTTCAACAACACGCCGACGGGGATCCGCCCGCAGAACTTCTTCGAGGAAGCCTTCTGGCCCCTCGTGAAGGGGAAGATCTTCGAGGAAGCCGCGCTCGTGTTCTGTCATCTGCTGCGCGGCGACGTCGTCGACAGCGAGGAGTTGCCGAAGGCGAAGGTGACCCGCGACGACGTGAAGAGCGACGACGAGTGGGACGAACTGCTGCGTGCCGCGGGCTCTTCGCCGACCGTGAAGTCGATCGAGCTGCCGCACCGATGGAAGTTCGAGGCCACGAAGATCGTGCCGCAGGACTGGCGGCGCGAACTGCTGCAGCTGGTGATCGGCTCGCACGATCCACGCTTGCAGGCCCGGGTGAACGAGATCCTGCCCGTGCACGTCTTCAATCTGTCGATCACCCGCCCCGAGGTGATCGAGGCCACGCACGAGCGCATGCGCGAGGCCTTCCATCCCGACGGTGGTCCCTGGAGGCGCTCGTACATGCCGCGTACCGTATTCGTCTTCGTCAACGGCGAGCCCGGCCTGTCGGCCGAGCAGCAACGGGCCGCCGCGCACGAGGAGGCCCGCGCCGCCATGGGTGCCTACTGGACCGCGCTCGAGGGCACGCTCGATCCGAAGAAGGTCGAGAAGGCCGCCGACAACGCGCTGGTCGGCAACCCACAGGACGTGGCCGAGCAGATGGTCGAGCGATTCCATCCCGACGACCGGCTGATGCTGTGGTTCGACTTCTTCGACCACGACAGCCCGCGGGTGATCCGGAACATGGAGGTGTTCATGCGCGAGGTGGCCCCGCGCGTGGACGAGGCGGTGTCGCGATGAGCGGAGACGACAGGGTCGACGAGCTCCTGCGCCGACCGTGGCCGCACGAGACGCCCGAACGGCGCGCCGGCAGTCACTTCTATCCCCGCAGTCCGCTGGGCGAACGGGAAGAGGGCATTGCCACCGGCCGCGACGTCGAGTGGGAACCGCTGATCGACTACCGGCGCCATGGCGTGAGCGAGACGACGATCCACGGGGCGGTCGCCTGGGCCAGCGGCGAGGAGATCTTCCACTCCTTCGGCGGCAACGTGCTGTGCTACGGGCGCAGCATGATGAAGCCCGTCATGCTGAAGGTCTTCGCAGAGATCCTCGAGCCCGAGACCACGTGGGAGCAGAAGGCCATCGCCGTGGCCAGCCACAACGGCAGTGCCGAGCACGTGCGCGCCGCGCAGTCCCTGCTGCCGGAGTCCGAGTGGGGACTCATGCAGACACCCCTCGACGTTCCGCTCGTGCAGTTCGGCCGGCAGGTGCGGCGCCCGCGCCGCTGGTACAACAACTCGAGCGGACAGCACGCGGCGATCCTGAAGGGCTGCCGTCTGCGGGGCTTCAATCGTGCGGGCTACACCCTGCCCCACCACGAGTGGTTCGCCGAGTACCTGGAGCTGATCCGCCGCGACCTCGGTGCGGACTGGCAGCCGCGGCGCATGGCCCGCGACGGCGACGGCTTCCCGACCATCGCGATGACGGTCGGCGAACTGGCCAAGATCTACGCCGGCCTCGCCCTGCGGCGCGACGAGGACTGGATCTTCGACGCCATGGTGCGCCACCCCGACCTCGTGGGCGGCTTCAACCGCCTCGACTCCACCATCCTCAAGGCCTGCGACGGCAGGGTGATCGCCAAGGAGGGCGCCGACGGATTGCTCGGCATGGCGATCGATCACCCCGACTACCCGCACGGCCTGGGCGTGGTCGTGAAGATCGCCCACGGGTGGAATCCGCGAGCCACGTGGTACATCGCCCGGGGTATCCTGGGCACACTCGGATTCGAACTGCGCAATCCCTACAAGCTGTACAAGCAGAAGGCCTTCCTCGTGCCGGGCGTCGTGCCGCCCGACCGGCTCGAGGCCCTGGAGTCGATCCCCACGTGGGACGACTGGGATCCCGACCGCGACCACTGGTCGTACGAGTGGGACCGCTACGCGACCGACGGCACGGCCTCCGAGGATCCCGCCTGAGCGGCGGAGGCTCCCACCGATCCTCGAAGACCCGTGGGTGGACCATGCACCACATCGAATTCGACCGGAAGAAAGGCCGCTTGATCATCCGCTACGAAGGACGCGTCACGGTGCGCGAGTACTTCCAGGTGATCGAGGAACTCGCGTCCATGGAAGAGATGCGCGACGGGCTCGACGGGATGGCGATCTTCCTCGGCACCGAGGTCGACGTCGATCCGGAGGACGTGCGGGCGATCGTCGACGAACTCCGGGGCAAGCTGGACTTCGCCGGCCGGCGCTGGGCCTTCGTGATCGAGGAGCCGCGGCAGGTGGCGATCGGACTGCTGTACCAGATGGCGGCGCAGGGGGTCCACGAGGTCGAGATCTTCGCCACCGTGGAGGCGGCCACGGCATGGCTCGACGACAGAACGAGAGACCGCGCATGATCCGTCGCGTCGAGAACTACGTGGGCGGGGTCTTCGTGCCCGCGTCCGGCGGTGGGCGCATCGACGACGTGGCGCCCGGCACCGGGGCCGTGGTCGCCACGATCCCACGGAGTGGCCCCGAAGACGTGGCCGCCGCGGTCGCCGCCGCCACCGAGGCCGGCCGGGGACCGTGGGCACGCACCACGGTGGCCGAGCGCGCCGATCTCCTCGACGCCATCGCCGACCGCATCGGGGAACGTCTCGACGAGCTGGCGTCGCTCGAATCCCTCGACACCGGCAAACCCCGCTCCCTCGCGCGCAGTGTGGACATCCCGCGCGCGGTCGCGAACTTCCGCTTCTTCGCCGGCGCCATCCGCCACCACGAGGACGGCTTCCAGACCATGCCCGGGGCGATCAACTACACCCTGCGCCAGCCCGTGGGCAACGTCGCGCTGATCACCCCGTGGAACCTGCCGCTCTACCTGCTGAGCTGGAAGACGGCACCCGCGCTGGCCATGGGCAACCGGGTGATCGCCAAGCCGAGCGAGCTCACGCCGCTCACCGCCAACGCGCTGGCCGAGATCGTCGACGACGTGGGTCTGCCGCCGGGCGTCTTCAACGTGGTCCACGGAGCCGGCGCCGAGGCCGGCCAGGCCCTGTGCGCGGCCGACGACGTCGGCGCGATCTCGTTCACCGGAGGCACGGCCACCGGCCGCACCGTCGCCCGCACCGCGGCCGAGGACTTCAAGAAGCTGAGCCTGGAACTCGGCGGGAAGAATCCCACGCTGGTGTTCGCCGACGGCGACCTCGAGCGCGCCGTGGCCGGCACCGTGCAGGCCGGCTTCGCGAACCAGGGTGAGATCTGCCTGTGCGGATCGCGCGTCCTGGTGGAGCGCTCGATTCTCGACGCCTTCGTCGAGCGCTTCGTCGACCGCGTGCGCGCCCTGCGGCTCGGCGATCCCGACCACGCGAAGACACAGGTCGGTGCGTTGATCAGTGCGGCGCACCGCGAGAAGGTCGAGTCGTACCTGCAGCTCGCCCGCAACGAGGGCGGAACGATCCTGTGCGGCGGCGAGCGGCCGGATCTCGACGGCGAACTCTCCGGGGGCTTCTTCCTCGAGCCCGCCGTGATCACCGGACTCGACCCTTCCTGCCGCACGGCGACCGAGGAGATCTTCGGCCCGGTCGTCACCGTGCACCCCTTCGACACCGAGGACGAGGCCCTCGCCCTGGCCAACGGCGTCCGCTACGGACTGAGCGCCAGCGTGTGGACGCGCGACCTCGACCGCGCGCACCGGGTGAGCGCGCGGCTGGAGTGCGGCATGGTATGGGTGAACACGTGGTTGCTGCGCGATCTGCGCGTGCCTTTCGGCGGCGTGAAGGACAGTGGTGTGGGCCGCGAAGGCGGTCGCTGGTCGCTCGAGTTCTTCAGCGAGGCCCGCAACGTCTGCATCCGCCTGAACGAACGAACGGAGAAGCGATGAGTGGAGGACGCATCGTGGCCGGAGTGCTCGCCCCGCACCCGCCGCACCTGGTCTACGCCGAGAACCCCCCGCAGAACGAACCCCGCGCCGAGTGCGGGTGGGAGATGCTGCGCTGGGGCTACGAGCGCTGCCGCAGGAGCATCCTGGCGCTCGAACCCGACGTGTTCGTGGTCCACTCCCCGCACTGGAAGACCACCCAGGGAACGCACGTGCTCGGCGTGGAGCACTTCAGCGGCCTGAGCGTCGATCCGATCTTCCCGAATCTCTTCCGCTACCACTACGAGATCGACGTCGACGTCGAGCTGGCCGAGGCAATCCACCGTGCGATCGACGAGGACGGCCTGGTCACGAAGATGATGCGCAACCCGAACTTCCGCGTGGACTACGGAACCATCGCGAGCTGCCACCTGATGAATCCGGCGTGGGACGTTCCGATCGTCGGCCTGAGCAGCAGCACGGCATTCTACGACTTCGGCGACGACGTCGGTCACGAGGAGATGATCGCCCTCGGCCACGCCACCCGTCGCGCGATCGAACGCAGCGGCCGGCGCGCGGTGGTGCTGTCGAGCTGTTCGCTCAGCCACCGCCACTTCACGCACGAGAGCGAGACGCCCGAGGACATGAGCCAGGAGCACGTCTACCACCACGGCCAGTACCTGTGGGACATGCGCCTGCTCGATCACATGCGCCACGGGCGCACGCGCCAGATCGCCGACGAGATGGTCGATTTCACGCGGCAGGCCACGGCCGAGACCAGGGAGGGCTCGCTGAGCTGGATGCTCGCCGCCATGGACTTCCCCACGGTGCCGGCCGAGGTGCACGCCTACGGCACGGTGATCGGAACCGGCAACGCGGTGGTCGAGTGGAACCTCGAGCGCGCGGAGGTGACGCGATGAGCGAGCCCCTCGTCGATCCGCAGATCGCACGTGGCTACGTCGTTCCGGGCAAGCCCCACCCGCTGCTGTGTCCCGAGCGCGCCGAACCGTGGCAGAAGCTGCGCGAAGCCTTCGAAGCCGTGCGCCGCGAGATCGAACACACCGAGGCCGACCTCCTGCTGCTGTACTCCACGCAGTGGCTCAGCGTGATCGGCCATCAGATCCAGGCCGATCCGAATCCCGAGTGGACCCTGGTCGACCAGGAATGGCACGACCTCGGCGACATGCCCTACTCCTTCCGCGTGGACGCCGACTACGCCGCGGCCTACCAGCGCACTGCGACGAGCCGTGGCCTGCACGCGCGCACCGTGGCCTACCACGGCTTTCCCGTCGACACCGGAACCGTGGTCGCGCTGAAGCTCCTGAACCCCGACAACCGCCTGCCCGCCTGCGTGGTGAGCTGCAACATGTACGCCGATCGCGCCGAGACCCTCGTGCTGGGCAAGGCGGCGCGCGATGCGCTGCGTGAACAGGGCAAGCGGGCCATCGCGATCTCGGTGACGGCGCTGAGCAACCGCATGTTCACCCGCCCGATCGTACCGTCCCAGGACCGCGTGAGCGCGATCAAGGACGACGAGTGGAACCGCAAGATCGTCGAGATCCTGGCCGAAGGCCGACTCGAGGACGTGAGCCAGCACGCGCGCGAGTTCACCGCCCAGGCCCATGCCGACCAGAAGATGAAGGCGATCTGGTGGCTGGCCGCGCTCATGGGACAGACCAACCGCTACGAGGGCCGCGTCTTCGACTACCAGCCGCTGGTGGGCACCGGTGCCGCCGTGGTCGGGCTGACGCCGGCCCCGAGGAGCACGGCGGACCTCGAGTTCGACGAGGAGGACGTCGAGGTCTTCACGGGTGATCGCAACGTGTTGAGCGGCCAGGGCTCGTCGGAACCGGACACGGTCGAACCGCCCGCGGCCGGGCCGACGACGAGCGAAACGACGGCAGCGCCTACCCCATCATCCGCCGCGGCGGGCGTGGTACACGCCGATAAGGCTCCTCGTCCGGTGGGCGCCTTCCCGCACGCCCGGCGCGTGGGCGATCTGCTGTTCATCAGCGGCATGGGGCCGCGGACGCCCGGCACCGACGCCGTGCCGGGAGGCGCCGTGTGGAACGAACGCGGCGAGAAGCAGGACTACGACGTCGAGGCCCAGACCCGCGCGGTGATCGAGAACGTTCGCACCGTCCTCGGCGCGAGCGGCAGTTCGCTCGAGCGGGTGATCGACGTGCAGTGCTTCCTGATCGACATGGAGCGTGACTTCGAAACCTTCAACCGGGTCTACGCCGAGTTCTTCTCCGATGTCGAGGCCACGCGGACCACGGTCGAGGTCGAGCGGCTACCGACGCCGATCGCGGTCGAGTTCAAGGTGATCGCGCAGGCCTGAGCGCGACGGGCCACCGGGGCGTGGCGCATCCGGGGGCAGGCGAATCGCGAACGAGTGCGGGCCAACTGGTCGTCCCCGAACCGAGGTCACCCCCTTGCCCAACCGACTCCGCTGGCCGACCAAGCTCGGCTACGGCGCCGCCGAGTTCGGGGTCGTGGCCGTCGAGACGCTCCTGCAGATCTACCTGCTGAAGTTCTACAACACCGTCGTCGGTCTGCCGGCCGCGTGGACCGGTCTCGCATTGGCCCTGGCCATCGCCTGGGACGCGGTGAGCGATCCGGTCATGGGCGGGTTGAGCGACCGCACCCGCAGCCGCTGGGGCAAGCGGCGCCCCTACATCGTCCCCGGTGCCCTGGGCCTGGCCGTGGGCTTCGTCCTGCTGTTCAATCCACCCTCGCTCGACGGCCACCTGTTCCAGTTCCTGTTCCTGCTGGTCACCTACGTGTTCGTGAACACCGCGATGACCGTGGTCGCGGTGCCGCACCTGGCGCTCGGTGGCGAGATCAGCTTCGATCGTGACGAGCGGACCGAGGTCTTCGGCTACCGGCGCGTGGTTTCGGTCTTCGGCAGCGTGCTCGGCCTCACCCTGCCGGCGATCGTGCTGGCCGCGCTCGGTGGGGGCGAGGGTCCGGAACTCGAGCAGCGCTCGCGCGATCTCGCGTCGTGGTTGCTGACCGTGCCCATCGTGCTGAGTGCGGTGATCACGGTGGTCGCCACGCGCGGGCTCGACCACTCCGGCGGCGGCGTGCAGCAGACCATGTCGCTGGGATCGCTCCTTCGCGGGCAGCTCGCAGCCCTGCGCAATCCGGCCTTCGTCCCGCTGTTGCTGGCCTTCGTGGTGGCAGCGGTGGGGCGGGCGATCAATGCGTCGACCGGTCTGTACTACTACGAGTTCCGCCTCGACCTGAGCGAGGAACGGACGGTCGGCTTCGTGCTGCTGCCCTTCTTCCTGTTCTTCCTCGTGTCGATCGCGGGTTGGGTGTGGGCCTCGAAGCGTTACGGTAAGCGCGCTCCGGCGCTGGTCGGCGTGGGTGGACTCGGAGTGTTGACGATCGTCGCGTATCCGCTGTTCCCGCCCGGCAGCCTGGTCGGACCGGTGGGCATGGCCTTCGTCGGCGGACTGCTCGCGGGCGCGATCGTCCTTCTCGATTCGATGGTGGCCGACGTGGTCGACCTCGACGAGCTGCGCACGGGGCGCAAGCGCGAAGGTCTGTACTTCGGCGTGTGGAAGATGGGGACCAAGCTGTCGCGGGCGATCGGCCTGGGACTGGCCGGGTTGCTGCTCGGCGTGATCGGCTTCGACGAGAACGCCACGACGCAGGCGCCCGAGGTGGGGTTCCGGTTGGCGATCCTGTTCGGGCCGGTGGTCGGGCTGTTCTTCCTGGCCGGGGGGTGGATCCTGACGCGGGCACCGCTCACCGACGATCGCCACCGGCGGGTACAGGAGCTGCTGGTGCGACGGCGTGCCGGCCGCCAGCGGCGGGCGGGCTCAGCCGACGCGTGACCGCGCGCGATCGAGCGCCCGCTCCCAGCGGTCTCGTACTGCGGGGCTCCAATTGCCCAACACCCCGCGATAGCATCGGCGCTCGACCATGTCGTCGACGCTGCGCGCGAACTCCTGTCGCACGCAGTGCTCCACTTCGGCCAGGGTGAACGGCAGTCCCGGTTCGATCCGTTCGACACCGGTCGGGTCGTCCTCGAGCAGACGCAGGATGCGCGTGTGGCGGGCGCCGTAGGTGCCCACCAGGTAGCGCAGCAGTCCGACGTCGAGTCCCTCGTACTTGTCGGTGAGCAGGTCCTCGGCCACGCGGAAGTAGTCGTTCATGGCCGGGACGTCGCCGCCGGGCAGGGGCGTGGTCGCCGTCGTGCAGCGCGTGGTGCGGCCGCGCAGGCGGCGTTCGGCGGCGTCGACCACGCGCTCGGCGACGGCACGGTAGGTCGTGTACTTGCCGCCGAGCACTCCGATCAGCCCCGGCGCGTCCTCGCGGATCTCGGCGCCCCGCGGGACCCTCCCCGCGTCGTCCTCGTCGCCGTCGCGCAGGGCGCGCACGCCGGCGAAGGCGTGCAGCACCTGGTCGCGCTGCAGGGGCGGGCCCTTCAGGTGATCGCCGGCGGCCCGCAGCAGGTAGTCGATCTCGGCGCCGGTCGGTTCGACGGAATCGGGATCGTGGTGTTCGACCTCGGTGGTACCGATCAGGGTCCGGCCCTTGAACGGCAGCACGAAGAACACCCGGCGGTCCTCGCGCGCGGTGAGGATCAGGGCGTGGCCCCGGGTGACCGGGGGGACGATCACGTGGGTGCCGCGGCTCAGGCGCAGGCGTGCGGAGTGGGCCAGTTCCTGAGCCGAGGCGATGCGGTCGTACCAGGGCCCGGCCGCGTTGACCACCAGCCGGGCCCGGACCTCGGTGTCGGTGCCTGCGCCGTCGCGGATCCGGACGCCGGCCACGGCGCCGTCGCGCACGATCAGGCCGGTGACCTCGGTCCGGGTGAGGATACGGGCGCCGTTCTCGGCGGCGTCGATCGCGTTCTCGACGCACAGGCGGGCGTCGTCCATCTGCGCGTCGACGTAGCGGTACGCCCCTCGCAAGGTCGGATTCTCGAGTACCGGTTCGACTTCCAGTGTTCGGCTGCGGTCGAGCCAGCGGTGCCGCTCGAGGCCACGCGTTCCCGCGAGAAGGTCGTACAGCCAGAGTCCGGGACCGAGCTGCCACCGCTTCCACCGCGAGCCGTCGGCGACGGGGGCGAGAAAGGGAAGGGGACGCACGAGGTGGGGCGCGATCCGCAGCAGGACATGGCGTTCGCGCAGGGCTTCGTGCACGAGGCCGAACTGCAGCTGCTCGAGGTAGCGAAGACCCCCGTGCACGAGCTTGCTGCTGGCACTGCTGGTCCCGCTGCCGAGGTCGGCGCGTTCGTACAGGGCCACGCGCAGCCCGCGCCGGGCGGCGTCGCGGGCGATTCCGGTGCCGTGGATCCCGCCGCCGACCACGGCCACGTCGATCGTCGTCGGATCGCTCACCCGGCACCCGTCCCGTCGAGCCAGGCGCGCAGCGCGCCCACGTCGTTCGTGCACCACGCCGCACGCGCGCCGGTGGCCCACAGCCGTTCGAAGTCCCGGGGCCGATCCACGGTCCAGGCCCACAGGGGCAGTGCCGCGGCGGCGCAATGGGCGACGAGCACGCGGTCGATCCGGTGGTGGACCAGACTCAAGGCGTGCAGCGATCGCTGTTCGCGGGCGTCGAGGGTACCGAGGACGAGCGGATCGTCGGCGATCAGCACGGTGGGGCGGCCGGCGTCGAGGCAGCGCTGGACCACCGGGGTGGAGAAGCTGGCCAGGACATGGGGCCCCTCGGGGTCGATGCGTTCGATGCAGGCATCGGTGAGGGCGCGTTCGTCGTCCGATCGGGCTCCGCGACCGTCCGCCTTGATCTCGACGTAGAGCGGGCAGGGGTCGCCCGCTTCCTCGAGCACGGTGTCGAGGGTGGGGACCCGTGTATCCGCGCCCGCCCCGAATCTATCCGAAAGTACTTGCAGCGAAGTGAGTTCATCGATTCTGAGGGTGCTCGCCGACCCGGCACGACCGGTCAGCCGACCGAGGTCGGCATCGTGGAACACGAAGGGGACCCCGTCGGCACTGCGCCGCACGTCGAGTTCGATCCGGTCGGCACCCGCGGCGATGGCCCCGCGGAAGGCCCGCAGGGTGTTCTCGGGGGCGTGGGCACTGTCTCCGCGGTGGGCGATGACCTCGGGCAAGACCGGAACCTCCGCTCCGGCGCTCCCGGAGCTCGTCGTGGATTCGTGTCCCCCCACACCAGCAATCCGCACGCCGCCCACGATCGTGTACACTTCGCGGCCGGGCAAGACTTCGCAGCACCGGAACGGAGGTCCCGCGTGCGCCTGGGCATCGTGGCCGACATCCACGCCAACGCGTCCGCGCTCGACGCGGTCCTGGCCGACGGCCGGGCGGCCGAAGTGGATCGCTGGGTGTGCCTGGGCGACGTGATCGGGTACGGACCCGATCCGGGGCCGTGTCTGCGACGGCTCCGTGGGTCGGACGTGCCCTGTCTCCAGGGCAACCACGAGGCGCGCCTGCTGGGCCTGCCGACGAGCCCCTTCAACCCCATGGCCGAGGCGGCGATCGAGTACTGCCTCCACACGCTCGACGACCGGGACCTCGAGCAGGTCCGTCACTTCCCGACGCGCATCCGTTGGGGCGACGAGGTGTTGTTCTGCCACGGCTCGCCCGACGACCGCGACGAGTACTTGCTGCTCGAGACGCGCGTCCGCGCGCTCGTGGCCGAGCAGAGCACGTGGCTCGTGTTCTGCGGCCACACGCACCAGCAGTTCGTCTTCGACGGGGACCGGTCCAGCAGCCAGCCGGGAACCCGGACTCTCGAGAGGTCCCGGCGGTACCTGATCAACCCGGGCAGCGTGGGCCAGCCGCGCGACGGCGACGCCCGTGCCGCCTATGCGCTCCTGGACTTCGAATCCACAAGCTTGCAATTGCGAAGAGTTGTCTACGACATCGAGACCCAGATCCGCCGGACCCACGACGCGGGACTGCACACCTACCTCGGGGACCGGCTCCGGCAGGGGTGGTGACACGATGGAAACCCGTCCTCGGATCCTGGCCTCGCTGCGCTCGGCCGATCGGTCGGACCTCGACCGAGAGCTCGAGCGGCTCACGGCCGCCGGGATCGATGGCCTGCACGTCGACGTCATGGACGGCGCGTTCGTCGACGAGACCTGCTTCGATCCCGACTTCGTGGCGGGACTTCGGCCGAAGACCCGACTGATGATCGACGTCCATCTGCTGGCGAACGATCCGGCGTCGATGATCGAGCCCTACGCGCGTGCCGGCGCGGACCGGATCGCGTTCCACCTGGAGGTGACCGAGACACCCGGGGCGCTGGTCGACGCGATCGTCTCGGCCGGGGTCCGGCCGGGACTCGTCGTGCTGCCCTCGACGCCGGTCGACGAGGTCTTCGGGCTGATGGACGCTATCGACGTGATCAATCCACTCGGCGTCGACCCGACCCGTGGGCTGGGCTTCCAGGACACGACCTATGAACGAATCGAACGGATCGTGGCCGAGCGCGAGCGACGCGGGCTCGGGGTCCGGGTCCAGGCAGATGGCGGCGTGTGGGAGAAGACCCGCGACGGTCTGGTGTCCGCGGGGGCCGACGAGCTGGTCGGGGGCTACCCGATCTTCTCGCAGGAAGATTATGCCGCGGCCGTGGAGGCTCTCCGCGCGGGAGCGTGAGAGCGTCGAGTCGAACAAAAAAAGGAGCGGGAGCAGGGATTCCCTGCTCCCGCGATCCGGCGGCTAACCACGTCCTCCGGAAACTCGTGGTGCTCGTCGTGGCCGGCCGACGGAGCGTCCCGATTCGGTGGCTCCGAGTGGTGGCAGCCTGGATGCTGGCCCTGGCCATTGCCTCGGTGGAATCGACTCCGTTCTATCCACCTCGAGAGGCCAGCGTCCCACCGCCCGAGAGAATACGATTAAGGTGCCCCACGCCCCCCGAATCGTACGCACTGGACGGGGTGCCAGGGGAGCCGCACGATCGGGGCAAGCCCCTCTCGACACGACTCTTGTCCCTTCACCACCCGGAACCGCACCTATTCATACTTTACTTTTCGGGATAATGCAAGTTTCATCTGCACGAATTCGCCGATCGGTGAAGTGCCGTCACGGAAGTGCGCAAGAGGCGGATTCCGGGCGTTGTGAGGCCATTTCGGGCCTCCTGGTCCCGGATCGGCGCGAGCGCGAGGCCATCAGCGCATGAGCTCGAACCCGTTCCGCTTCGGGGCCCCGGCCGAGGGCCAGCGCCTGATCGGGCGGGACGGAGAGTGTGCCGAGCTCCTCCGCGCGCTCGGCGAAGGCCGCAGTCTGGCCCTGACCGCTGCACGCGGCATGGGCAAGACCAGCCTGCTGCTGGCGGTGCTCGACGAGTGGCGGGCGTCGGGTCGGCACGCGATCTACGTGGACCTGTTCCCGGCGATCAACACGCGCCGCTTCGCGGAGATCTACGCGAGCGCCCTGGCGCTCGAGCCGTCGCGAACGGTCGAGAGCATGCAAGAGGCGGTCCAGCAACTCGTGCCGTCGTTCATGCCGCGGGTGACCATCACCGGCAGCGGCAAGCCCGGCCTGCAGCTCGACCTGTGGGATCGCGACCGCGACATCCAGCGTCTGCTCGAGCGCATCCTCGACGCCCCGGGCGAGCTCGCGGAGAAGACCGAGGCCCCGCTCGTGGTCGTTCTGGACGATTTCGAGGACTTCGCCGGAGTGGCCGAGGACTCGCTGAAGCAGGGGCTCGCGCAGGCGATCCGACGGCAGCGCAACGTGGCCTACGTGTTCGTCCTGCGCAAGGAGCCGACTGCCCGCGCGCTGTTCGCGCAGGCCAGGAGCCCCTTCCACCGGTTGGCCGAGCCGGTGCTGCTCGACCCGGTACCCGACCAGGCCCTCGTGCTGGGGCTCGAGGAACGCATGCGCGAGGCCGGGGTCCGCGTCGAGGTCGACCTCCTCTTCCGGCTGGTCGACCTCGCCGACCACGCGCCGCACTACGTGATGCTCCTGGCTCATTCGCTCTACGAAGCATCGCACGAGGCCGGCGTGGCGGCCGAGGCCGACCTGAAGGCCGCCCTCGAGCACGTCCTCGGTGTGAACGGCTACGGCTACCGCTTCGTGTGGGACCAGCTCTCCCTGCATCAGCGGAATCTCGTGCTCGCGATCGCCCAGGGCTACACCGAGCGGCTCCACAGCCAGCGCATGGTCTTCCAGCTCGGCCTGGGCTCGCCGAGCACGGTGAGCAAGAATCTGAAGGTGCTCGCCGACCGCGAGATCCTTCAGAAGACCGACACGGCGGTCCGTTTCGTCGACCCCTTCTTCGGGCAGTGGCTGCGTCAGCGCATGACCTGAGTTGCCGAGGCCGCCGGCCGTTGACACCTTGGGTTTCCGCTCATCCCCCTCCCGAAAGCGAATCATGACCAGGACGTTCCGCGCGGCCGCCCTGTTGGCGGCGCTGATCGCCGCGCCCTCGATGGCCGACGACCACGGCGCTGGCGACCTTCCACGGGAGCACGCCCCGGCCGAGGGCGAGAGGTTCTTCTCGACCCTGACCCAGCTCACCGACGGCGGGGAGAACGCCGAGGCCTACTTCTCCTTCGACAGTGAGCACTTGATCTTCCAGTCGACCCACGGCCAGTGGGAATGCGACCAGATCTTCACGATGGGTGTCGACGGCTCGGACATGCAGTTGGTGTCGACCGGCAAGGGCCGCACGACCTGCGCGTACTTCCTCCCCGGCGACGACCGGATCGTGTACAGCTCCACGCACCACCACGACCAGGACTGCCCCGAGCCGCCCGACATGTCGCAGGGCTACGTGTGGGCTTTGCATCCGGAATTCGACGTGTTCGTCGCGAATGCCGACGGCAGTGATCCCCAGCCCTTGACCACCGAATGGGGCTACGACGCCGAGGCCACCGTGTCGCCCGCGGGCGACCGGATCGTGTTCACGTCGGTCCGCGAGGGCGACATCGACATCTACAGCATGAACCTCGACGGCAGCGACGTGCGCCGCCTGACCGACGAATTCGGCTACGACGGCGGTCCCTTCTATTCGCCGGACGGGACGAAGATCGTCTACCGCGCCAACTACCCCGAGACCGAGGACGAGATTGCCGACTACCAGCGGCTGCTCGACCAGAACCTGATCCGGCCGAGCCGGCTGGAGATCTACGTGATGAACGCCGATGGCACCGACAAGCAGCAGGTCACCGATCTCGACTCGGCGGCCTTCGCGCCCTTCTTCCACCCGTCGGGCGAGAAGATCGTGTTCAGTACGAACTACCCCGACCGCGGGCGGGAGTTCGACCTGTTCGTCGTGAACGTCGACGGCACCGGCCTCGAGCGCGTGACGAATTCTCCGGGCTTCGATGGCTTCCCGATGTTCTCGCCCGACGGCGAGACCTTCGTCTTCGCCTCGAACCGCCACAATTCGCAGCGCGGCGAGACGAATGTCTTCGTAACCCGTTGGAAAGAGTGACTCTACTCGTCGACCATCCAGGTCAGTTCCCGCGCGCGGTGGATCCAGCGATCGACGGTGGCGGCATCGACGGCGTCGCCACCGCGCGATCGCAGGTCGTCGAGTAGAACGGCGGCCTCGGCGCTGGCCAACGCGCGGAGGTCGTCCACCCCGACGTCTTCGAGAACCTGCAGGTCACGGCTGCGGAGCCCGATTCGCGCCAGATCGGCACGATGGACGAATCGAAGCAGCTCGTGACCGGCGATCCGCATGCTCGTGGCCAGCGCGCGTCGGTGGCGGCTCGGCCCGGCCTTGCGGAGCAGGTCGAGGTTCGTGTGCACGGCGACCAGCGCGAGCCGCTCCACGACGTCGGGCGGGATGCCTTCGATCTCGACCAGGGGCTTCTCGGAGCCCGGGTCCTCGTCCGGCGCGGGCGCGACCCGCAGGGGGCCGGAGGCCTCGACCTCGAGGTCGGCGGAGGCACGGGCGCGCTCTCGGGCCACGGCCGGGTCCAGCGGGGTCGAGTCACCGGCGCCCCGATCACGGGCCCGCAGGCGTTCCAGCTCGAGCAGCCGGTCGACCGCTTCGTCCAGACGCTTCTCGAGCGCGTGGTTGCGTTCGCGGACCTTTTCGAGTTCCTGCGCGTACTCGTCGCGTTCCCGGCGGAGGCGGTCCACCTGGCTGCGCAGCGTCGACAGGGTCGGTTCGCTGCCCGAATCGGGCGCGGCGGGCGTCTTGGACATCGGATTCCCTCGGTGCCTGGGACCATGCGGGCGCGGTGCGGTCGTCGACGGCGACCCGGGGAGCCGAACGGGTCGTCCGCACCGCTTGCACGGACCGTTCCGGAATCAGGAACGCCAGCTTCTTTTCGGGGGCGCCTGGTCCCGGCCCTTCGCCCGCATATCCTGTCGGCCGTTCCCTCGTTCCCCACGGAGCTGCGGCCGTGAGCCTCCTGACCCTGCAGTCCCTGGAGTTCGACTACGCCGGACACACGGTGCTCGACGGCGTGAACCTGACCGTGCACGCCGGGGAACGGTACGGACTGGTGGGCGTGAACGGCGCGGGCAAGTCGACGCTGTTGCGTCTGATCCACGGAGAGATCGAGCCGAAGCGTGGACGCATCGAACGCAGCGGTCGGGTGCGGATCGGCTACCTGGAACAGGACACCGTCCTCGACACCGACCGGCCCCTGCGCGAGGCCGTCCGTGAACAGGCCTTCGGCGAACTCCTCGCGATCGAGGCGAACCTCGCCCGGCTCTCCGAGCGCATGGGCGCGGGCGACGACGACCCGGCCCTCATGGAGGAGTACGGCCGCCTGCACGAGGACTTCGAGCGCAACGACGGCTACACCATGGAGTCGCGCGTGAATGCCGCGCTGCAGGGTCTCGGATTCACGACCGACCGCCTGGAGCAGCCGGTGTCGCAGTTGAGCGGTGGTCAGAAGCGGCGCGCCGCCCTGGCCGCGCTGCTGCTCGCCCCTCTCGACATCATCCTGGTCGACGAGCCGACCAACCACCTCGACCTCGAGGCGCGCGAGTGGCTCGAGGCGCACCTCCTGGATCGTCGCGGCGCGATGATCGCCATCAGCCACGACCGCGCCTTCCTCGACAACGCCACCGACTCCACGCTGCACCTGGTGAACGGCAAGCTCGACCGCTTCCAGGGCGCGTACACGAAGTTCACGAAGGCCTGGGCCGAGCAGAAGGAACAGTGGGAGGAGCAGTACCAGCGTCAGCAGCAGCACATCGCGAAGACCGAGGCCTACATCCGCAAGAACATCGCCGGCCAGCGCACCAGCCAGGCCAAGAGCCGTCGTAAGCAGCTGGCGCGACTCGAACGCATGGAGGCTCCGCCCAACGAGGGGCGCAAGCTGCGCATGCGCATCGAGCCCGCTCGCGAGAGCGGTGCGGTGGTTCTCGAGGCGCACGGTCTCGGTCTGAGCTTCGGAGAGCTGTCCCTGTTCGAAGCGCTCGACCTGCAGGTCCTGCGAGGCGAGAAGATCGGGATCCTCGGCCCGAACGGAACGGGCAAGACCTCGCTGCTGCGCGTGCTGACCCGTGAGATCACACCGACCGTGGGCACGCTCGTGTTCGGCTCGAACGTCGACCTGGGCTACTACGACCAGGACCTGCGCCTGGTCAGCGATTCGAACACGGTGCTGCGCGAGATCCACCAGATGGATCCCCTCATGTCCGAGGGCGACGTGCGGAGCATGCTCGGTGCCTTCGCCTTCACCGGCGACATGATCGAGCAGGAGGTCCGCACGCTCAGCGGCGGGGAACGAGCACGGCTGTCACTGCTGAAGCTGATCCTCGAGCGCCACAACACCCTGCTGCTCGACGAGCCGACCAACCACCTCGACACCGACACGCGCGAAGCCCTCGAGGAGGCTCTGGTGGGCTACTCGGGCACGTTGATCGTGGTCAGCCACGACCGCTACTTCCTCAACCGCATCTGCAACCGCATCTGGGCCTTTCAGAGCGTGGCGGGCGGTGGCACGGGCGGCGTGCGCCAGTTCCTGGGCAACTACGACGACTACCGCTACCGCCTGCAGAGCGAGCGCGAGACGACGGCCAGGGACGACCCGCAGCCGGAACCGGTGGCCGAAGCGGGGCGGTCGGTGGCCGTCGCTCCGACGCAGGTCGAGGTGGGAACGCGCACCAAGCGCCAGTTCTCGAAGAACGAACTGAAGAAGATCCGCCGCGAGATCGCCGATCTCGAGGAGGAGATCGCGCTGCTGGAGAGTTCGATCGACCTCGCGGGCGAGGAGATGAGCAGTGGCGCCCTCGCCGGCGACGACATGGCCCGTGTGGCCGCGAAGGTCCAGGATCAGCAGCAGGAGCTGGAGCGGAAGATGGCCCGGTGGGAGGAACTCAACGCGGTCATGGAGCGGGAGCAGGGCTGACCGCCGCCCCGGTCGATCACGGACGCCTCGATCGGGAGGGATCCGGAGGCTCGCGCCCGCCGGTGTTGTTAGACTGTGGGGTACTCGGCCCCAACCCCCGTGCAAGGACGGCCAGGAGTCCCTTGGAGACCCGCAAACAGTCCCGGCTGGAGAAGCGCGACGCGCAGGGCTTCTACCGCCCCCACGAAGAGGCCGTCACCGAACGGGCCCTGCTCGTGGGTGTGCACCTGATCGCCACCCGCCCCGGTGGCCCGCAACACCTGGCCGATCTCGACGAGTTGCAGCGCCTGTCCGAGACGGCCGGCGCCGACGTCGTCGGCCGCATGGAGCAACGGCGCAACGCCGCCGACGCGCGCAGTCTCGTCGGCAAGGGCAAGGCCGACCAGCTGAAGGACATGGTCGAGACCCTCGAGGCGAACCTGGTGGTCGTCGACAACGACCTCACCCCGGCCCAGGGACGCAACCTCGAGAAGCACCTCGGCGTGAAGACCATCGACCGCACCGAGCTGATCCTCGACATCTTCGCCCGCCACGCGCGCACCCGGCAGTCGCGCCTGCAGGTGAGCCTGGCCCAGTACGAGTACCTGCTCCCGCGCCTGGCGAAGATGTGGAAGCACCTCGAGCGGCAGGCCGGTGGCTTCGGCACGCGCGGTCCGGGCGAGACGCAGATCGAGACCGACCGCCGCATCATCCGCAACCGCATCAACCAGATGAAGCGCGACCTGCGGCGCATCGAGCAGCAGATGCGCACGCAGCACAAGAAGCGGGGCAGTGCCTTCCGCGTGGCCCTGGCCGGCTACACGAACGCCGGCAAGAGTTCGCTGATGAACCGGCTGACCGAGGCCGGGGTCTACGTGCGCGACGAGCTCTTCGCCACGCTCGATGCCACCACGCGCCGCGTCGAGACCCCCGACCAGCACGCCTTCCTGCTCACCGACACCGTGGGCTTCGTGCGCAACCTGCCGCACCATCTCGTCGACAGCTTCAAGTCGACCCTGAGCGAGGTGGCCGAGGCGAACCTCCTTCTGCACGTGGTCGACGCCGGTGACGACGATCTCGAGGGCCGGATCGAGGCCGTGGACGAGGTCCTCGACTCCCTCGACCTCGACGAGGAGCAGGAGCGCTGGCTGGTGTTCAACAAGGCCGACACCATCGGCGCCCCGGTGCGCGACCACCTGGCCCGGCTCTACCCGCACGCGGTGTTCACCAGCGCGCGCAGTGGCGACGGTCTCGACGCACTGCTCGAGGAGATGGCCACGCGCTTGCGCCGCGAGGAGCGCCACATGGTCGTGCGGGTGCCGAGCAGCAACGGCCGGACACTGTCGCGCCTGTACGAGATCAGCGACGTCCAGGACGTGGTCTACGAGAACGGCGCGGCGATCGTCACGCTGCGCGTCGACCGCGAGAACTACGGCCGCGTGGGCAAGCTCGACGACCTGACCGTGGTCGAGGTCCGCAGCCGCGGGTGAGCGAGCGCCCGGGCCGGGATTCGGTGGAACCCGGGGCGCGCTCTCTGCGTGTACGTTGGGTGCCAGAAAACCAGCGGCCCTGCCGCTCCCTCGCGCTCGGAGGATCCGGTCCCGTGCACCTGCGCTCCACCCTGGCGGCGTTCGCCCTGATCGCGTCCACCGCCCACGCCCAACCGCCCGTCGTCGACAACCCCGCGACGCCCCCGAACGGCCGCACCGTGCTCGACGCCACCGAACTCTGGCGCGTGGGCGGCTACGACGAGGACTTCCTGTTCGGCATCGTCGGTTCGGCCGCCGTGGCCGACGACGGCACCACCTACCTGCTCGACGAGCAGTTGTCCGAGATCACCGCCATCGACCTCGACGGCGAGGTCGTCGCCACCTTCGGCCGCGCGGGCGAAGGGCCGGGCGAGATGGACCGGGGGCAGGGCATCATGATGCTCCCGGGCGACCGTGTCGGTGTGCTGAACATGCGTCCGCCGAAGTTGATCACCTACGACGCCGCCGGCACGCCGACCGGCGACGTGAGCCTCGTGGGCAACGAGGGCTTCCACTTCGCGATCGCGGCCACCGCTGCCGGCGATCGGGTGGTGTTGCAGACCGCGTCGACGACGATCCGCGAGACGACCCAGGTCAGCGAGAACGCGCTGCGCGGCATCGATCCGGCCACGGGGGACTTCGTCGTCGACTATCTGGTCCACACCGAGGAGCGCGACCGCCTCGGCAGCGGAGGCGACGTGGTCATCACCATCGGGAGTCCCGACTTCGTCGGCGACTGGGCGCTCGCGGCCGACGGAACCCTGTACGCCGTGCGCGACCGCGACGACTACGCGATCGAGGTCCTCGACGCCCGGGGCGAGCACGTCCGGACCATCCGCCGTGCCTTCGAGCGCGTTCCGCGGCCCGAAGAGGACGTGGAGCGGGACATCGCCCAGCGGAAGGCCATGGCCGAGCGCACGGGCGGGTCCTTCGATCCGGACACCGTCGACCGGCTCGCACCCGCGATCGTCGACGTCATCGCGCGTCCCGACGGCGAGCTGTGGGTCCTGCCCGGCGAGGGTCTCGCGTTCGACGATCCCGGGGTCGTGGGCGTCTTCGACGTCTTCGACGCCCGGGGGCGCTTCGTGCGCCAGGTCGAGCTGCGGGCGCCCTACGACCGGTCGACCGACCGGATGACCCTGCGGGGCGACGCGCTGGTCGTGTTCGAGGACCTGGTCGGTGCCCGCGGCGGCGGCATGATCATCATGGACGACACGGTGGCGGAGGAGGAGATCGACGAACAGGCCGACCCCCTCGCGATCGTTCGGTACCGGATCTGAACCCGGTGCAACCGTCGCCACGCGGGTGGCGTAGGCTGCACGCGGGGCCGGAGTGGATTCCGGACCCGCCCTGCCGCGGCGCGTACCCGCGGTGTTCCCGCCCACACAGGAGTCCGCTCCCATGAAAGCTCTCGCGCGCCCGATCCTGCTGCCCGCACTGGCGCTCGCCGTCCTCTGCGCGGCGCCGGCTCCGTCCGTCGCTGCCGACTGGAAGGGTGAACAGAAGACGGTCGACGGCGTCGTCCACGTCGACAACCCGGCCGAGGCCATCGATCCCGCCATGACCATCGACCTCGAAGAGGTGTTCCGCCTCGGAGGATGGGACGGCGGCGACGACGAGTTCTTCGGCGTGATCAGTGACATCGCCGTCGACGAGCAGGGTAATCTGTACGTGCTCGACGCCCAGCTGCACGAGGTCAAGGTCTACGATTCCCAGGGGAACTTCCTGAACATCCTCGGCCGCGAGGGCGAGGGTCCGGGGGAGTTCCGCGGCGCCAGCAATCTGTTCTGGCTGCCGAACGGCGACCTCGCCGTGGTGCAGGCGTTTCCCTCGCGCATCGTCACCCTGAAACGCGACGGCACCCCCGGCGCCGACTTCGAACTGCAGCAACCCGAGGGCTCGGGATTCATGCTCGTGCAGTCGGTCCAGGAGGCCGGCGATCACGTGGCCGTGACCTACTCGTTCCGTGAGTTCGACCAGGAGTCGCAGGAATTCGTCGCGACCACGTGGCTGTCGCTCTTCGATCCCGAATCGGGGGCGGAGGTGGAGCGCCTGCACAGCCACGTCGGGGGTATGGACTTCAAGAACCCCGTGGTGTCCGAGACGAGCTTCGACAACTTCAGCCAGCGGGTGACCGTGTCCGCCGAGGGCATGATCTACGCGCCGGACGACCTGACCGACTACGAGATCCTCGCCTGGAATCCCGACGGCTCGCTCCAACGTGTGATCTCGCGCGAGTACGCGGTGCACGAACGGACCCAGGAGGAGATCGACGAGATGCTCGAGATCTACCGGGGCTTCACACCGCAGGGGCAGGTTCCTCCGAACACGAAGTTCGAGGTCAACGACGTACACCCGGCGATCGACCGTGAAGGCCTCAAGGCCCGACCGGACGGAAGTCTGTGGGTGCTCACCTCACGGGGCTCGATGGAGGCCGGCGACGAATCCCTGGGGACCTTCGACGTCTACGATCCCCGCGGTCGCTTCGTGCGGCAGGCCACGCTGAACGGTCAGTGCGACAACATGAACGATCGCATCATGTTCGTCGGCGACCGGATCTTCGTCGTGACCGAGTTCCTGAGTTCCGCCATGGCGGCCCAGGGGGGCGGTGCCGGCGCGGCCGTGGACGAAGGCGAAGACGAGGCCGAACCGATGGCGATCATCTGTTATCGTTCTGCGGATCTCGACCGTGCCGCCGGCATCCCCGATCGTCCGGCGGATTCCCGCTGAGCGGGACGGATCCGTCGACCCGATTCCCGCGAAGGGGAGGGACACGCCCCGACGGTCCTCCCCTTCGCCGCCGCGCCCACCCGGAGTTCCTGCCCATGCGCCCTGTCCCGATCCGACGCGCGTCGCTGTTCGCGTTCCTGACCCTCCTCCTGGCCGCGGGCGCCCTCGTGGGTTGCGCCGGTGGTGACGGCGCGTCCGAAGGTGACGGCGCTGCCGAGGCCGACACCACGGCCGCGGGCGAGGAAGAGCAGGAGGAATCGCCCCGCCGCCGCGAGCGCGCGGTGACCGTGACGGCCAGCCCGGCCGGGAGCGTCGATCTGGTGGTTCCGGTGGTCGCCGAGGGCGCCGTCCGCGCCCGCCACGCCGCCGAGATCAAGTTCGAGCTCGCCGGCCGGATCACCCGCGTGCTCGTCGAGGAGGGCGAGCGGGTGCGCCGCGGACAGCGCCTGGCCACGCTCGACGATCGCGAGTACCAGGTCGCGCTCGAGGAGGCCCGCTCCAATCGCCTGCAGGCGCTGGGGCAGATCGCCGTCGAGGAACAGGGCATCGGCAGCACGACCGAGGCCCGCGGCGAGCTCGACGAGCAGCTCGCCGAACTCGACCGCCTGCAGCGCCAGGGGACGATCACCCAGGAGGAGCGCCGCACCCGCGAGATCGAACTCGGGGTGGAGGCGGTCAAGGAGGGCGCCTACCGCCGCGAGCTGCTCGAGGTGCGCAGCGGGCTGGCCAGTGCGCGCGCCGCCGAGCAGCGCGCCGAACTGAACCTCGAGCGCACGGTGCTCCGCGCTCCCTTCGACGGCGTCGTGCGCGGTCTGGAACTGGCCCAGGGCGAGCGCGTGCAGGTGGGTCAGACCCTCTGCCGCGTGATCGACGACGTCGACCTCGAGGCCGAGGTGGGGGTGCTCGAGGCCGACCTCAAGGGCCTGGACGAGGGCCGGCCGGTCCTGGTGACCATCCCTGCCCTCGACGAGACGGTGCCCGCGCAGGTCGACGTCATCAGTCCCGAGATCGACCCCGAGAGTCGCACCTGTTCGGTGCTCATCCGCCTTCGCAGCGAGGACGGTCGGATCAAACCCGGCATGTTCGTGCGGGCGTCGATCGCCGGCTCGATCCACCCGAACAGCCTGGTCGTCCCGAGCGAGGCGATCCTCACCCGCGACGGCCGGCCGCTGGTGTTCCGGGTCGAGGACGACCGCGCCAAGTGGGTGTACGTGGAACTCGGGCGGCGCAACGACTACGCGGTGGAGATCGCCCGCGTGGTGCAGGGTGGGGCGATCGAGCCGGGAGCGCTGGTCGTCGTCGACAACCATCTCACGCTGACCCACGACGCGAAGATCCGCGTGCGGCGCACGATCGAGCTCGAGGATCCTTGGGCCACGCTCATGGCCGAGACCGCCGGGTCGTCCCGCTGAGCGCCGCCCGGGTGGAACGCTGATGCTCCGCTTCGCCATCCAACGTCCGATCGCAGTGTCGATGTTCTTCGCGGCGCTGGTGCTGATCGGCGTGCTCAGCGCGGGCCGGCTGCCCGTCGACCTCCTGCCTTCGATCACCTACCCGCGGCTCACGGTGATCACCACCTACGAGGACATTCCCGCCCAGGATCTCGAACGACTGGTGACCCAGCCGCTCGAAGAGGTGATCACCGCCCTGGCGGGCGTGCGCGGGGTGGTCAGCCGCACGCGCGAAGGCGTCTCGACGATCACCGTCGAGTACGAGTGGGGCACGCAGATGGACTTCGCGAACCTGAACCTGCGCGAGGCCATCGACCGGGTCGCCTTCCGCGACGACTTCCCCGAGAACGCCGAGCGCCCAGTGATCCTGCGATGGGATCCCACCTCGCGGCCCATCAGCATCCTGGTGCTGCGCGGCGCGGGCGACATGAAGGACATGACGGAGTTCGCGCGCGAAGTGGTGAAGCCCGCGCTCGAACAGGTCGACGGGGTGAGCCAGGCGGAGCTCGTGGGTGGGGTCGACCGGGAGATCCTGGTGCGCCCCGATCCGCGCAAGCTGGCGATCTACGGCATCGAGCTGGCCGACATCGCGGCCGCCCTGCAGCGCAGCAACGTGAACTTCCCCGGGGGCAAGGTCCGCCAGGGCCCCTTGTTCCTCAGTCTGCGCATCGACGGCGAGTTCGAGACCCTCGAGCAGATCCGCCGGACCGACGTGATCCGGCCCGGCCGATCGCCGATCCGGATCGCCGACGTGGCCGAGGTGCTCGACACGATCAAGGAGCCCGAGGGGGCGACGCTGCTCGGCGACGACGCCGTGGTGTCGCTGCTGGTCTACAAGGAACCCGATGCGAACACGATCGCGGTGAGCGAAGAGGTCGACCGCGCGCTCGAGGTGGTGCGCGGCGACATCGTGGGCCTGGACTTCGATTTCGTCTATCGCGACGCCGACTACGTGCGCGCTTCCTTCGCCGGTCTGCAGCAGTCGTTGTTGCTCGGCGCGCTGCTCGCGATCCTGGTGCTGTTCCTGTTCCTGAGCGACTGGCGCAGCCCGATCGTGGTCGGCGTGTTCAGCATTCCGGTGAGTCTGGTGATCACCCTGGGTCTGCTGTACTTCGGCGACGTCAAGCTCAACCTGATGAGTCTCGGTGGTCTTTCGCTCGCCGCGGGCATGCTCGTGGACAACGCGATCGTGGTGATCGAGAACATCAACCGCTACATCGCCGAGAAGCGGGCGGCGGGCCGCGAACCGGGCGCGGGATCGGACAGTCCGGCCGCTCCGTCGGCCGACACGCGCATGGTGGCCGACGCGGCCGCGCGCGGTGCGACCGAGATGGCGCGTCCGGTGGTCGCCGCCACGCTCACGACGATCGCGGTGTTCTTCCCGGTGGTGTACGTGCCGGGCATCGCCGGGGCCTTCTTCCGCGACCAGGCGCTGACCGTGACGCTGTCGCTGGTGGTGTCGATCTTCGCGGCCCTGTTGCTGCAGCCGGTGCTGGCCGCACGCATCCTGAACATGAAGGCTGGGTTGCCGCGCGGGGTGTTCCGTCTGTTCGCGGCGGGATTCGGTGCGTTGTACCGCCTCTACCACGGGGTGCTCGTCCGAGCACTGGCGCGGCCGGTGACGCTGCTCGTCGCGCTCGTGATCGGCCTCGGCGCCGCCGCGTGGCTGGTCACCCATCTCGATCGCAGCTTCCTGCCCGAGCGTTCGCAGGGCGACATGCGGATCGATCTCGAACTGCCGGCCGGCACGCCGCTCGAGGAGACCACGGCCACCGTGGCCGAACTCGCCGCCTGGATCGAAGCGGACTCGGCGGTGCGCCACGTGTTCGCGCAGGTGGGAACCACCGAACGCACGCTCGCCGCGCTGCAGGACTACACCGCTCCGCACACCGCGCGCGTGCGCGTGATCCTGGAGCAGGATCGGGACGCATGGGCCGAGGGCCAGCGGTTGCAGGACGAGATCGCGCGGCGGCTCGAGCAGACGCTGTCGGGCACGACCTGGGTCTTCCGCGAGGAGGGCATCGGTCTGGGCGAACTGCTGTCGGCGGGCGGCACGGCCTTCCGCATGGGGGTGATCGCCGAGGATCCGTTGATCGCCCTGCGCGCCGCCGAACGGATCGAGGCGGCGCTGCGCGACGTGCCCGAACTCACCGATCTGCAGATCGATCGTGTCCTGGGGACGCCGAACGTGGTCGTGAGCGTCGACCGTGACGAGGCCCTGCGCAGCGGGCTCGATCCGAACCGCGTGGCCGACGAGCTGCGCGCTCGGATCGTGGGCGTGGAGGCGACCACCTTCAACGAGATCGAACAGCGCATCGACATCGCCGTGCGCTTCGAGCGCGACGAACGCCGAGACCTCGACCTGGCCCTGGGCGCGCCGATCACGCTGCCCGGGGGCAGGAAGGTCCCGTTGCACAGCTTCGTCACGTTGCAGGAGGAGCGTCCGGTCCGCGAGCTCGTGCGCAACGACCAGCGTCGCATGGTGACGATCTCGGGCGACGTGCGCACCGGGGGGCTGGACGAGGCGTGGGAGAGTGCCCAGGCGGCGATCGACGGTCTGCAGCTACCGCCGAACATCCGGGTGATCGAGACCGGGGAACGGCAAGAGATGCAGCGCAGCTTCCGCGACCTGGGCCTGGCCATGGCCCTGGCGATCATCCTCGTCTACATGATCCTGGCCGCGCAGTTCGAGAGCTTCGTCGATCCGCTGCTGATCGCCGCGGTCATCCCCATCGGCCTGGCCGGTTCCGCCATCGCGATCTCGCTCACGCACGGATCCCTGAACATCCTTTCGTTGATCGGCGTGCTCGCCCTGCTGGGGATCGCGGTGAACGACGCGATCGTGAAGGTCGACACCATCCGGCGTCTGCGCACCGAGGGGATGGCCGACTTCGACGCGATCCTCGCTGCGAGCCGGCTGCGCTTCCGTCCCATCCTGATGACCAGTGTGACCACGATCCTGGCCATGCTGCCCATGGCGATCGGGCTGGGCAGTGGCGAGCAGCTGCAACGGCCGCTGGCGATCACCATCATCGGTGGTCTGGCGCTGACCACGCTGCTCACCCTGGTCTACACGCCTTTGCTGTACATGCTCGCGCACCGGATCCGCCGGCCGCGCGATTTCGAGCGCGATGCCGTAACCCTGCGGGCCGAGCGGGCCTGAGTCACGGAGGAGATCGCTCATGACGCGCTTCTTCGTGAACCACCCGGTGACCACCTGGATGATCTTCAGCGCCTTCGTGGTGCTGGCGCTGTACGCGCTGCCGCGGATCGAGGTCGAGGCGCTACCCGAGGTCGACCTGCCGACGCTCACGGTGACCACCGTGTGGAACGGCGCGTCGCCCCAGGCCGTGCAGCAGTCGATCACCCTGCCGATCGAGGAGGCGGCGCGCAGCGTCGAGGACGTGGAGAACGTCGTCTCGACCAGTCGCGCCGGGCGGAGTCGGGTCGAGATCGAACTCACACGCGACGCGGTGATCGACTTCGCGCGCCTCGAGCTGAACGAGGCGCTGGGCTCGGTGCGGCGCAACCTGCCCCTTGGGGCGTCGCAGCCGCAGATCACCACCTTCGTGCCCGAGGAGTTCGAGACCGAGGGCTTCTTCATCTTCAGCATCGAGAGTGATCTCGGACCGAACGAACTGCGCGATCGCAGCGAGCAGTGGATCGTGCCGCAGGTGCTGGGGATCGAGGGAGTGGCCGACGCGCGGGTGGTGGGCGGCGCGCTGCCGCTGGTGAAGGTGCTGCTCGACCGCCAGAAGCTGCGCTTCTACGAGATCACGAGCCAGGAGGTCTTCGCGGCGATCAACGACCTCGACCTGCTGGCCTCGGCCGGGGCGGTGTTCGAGGGTGGCGCCGAGAAGCTCGTGGCCCTGCGCGACCGCGTGTCGGTCGACGACCTGCGGAACGCGATCGTGGCCCGCCGCGGCGACGTGAACTTCACCGTGGAGATGCTCGGCGACGTGGTCGCCGGACACGAGGACCCCACGAATTTCGCGCGCAGCAACGCCAAGAGCGTGGTGCAGGTGCGCGTGGAGAAGCGTAGCGGCGGTAATTCGATCGCGGTCAGCCGCGCCCTGCGCGACGCCCTGCCCGCGATCGAGACCAGCGTACCCTTCGATGCCACCCTGCGCATCGAGACCGACCAGGGCGAGGAACTCGAGGCGAAGCTCACCGAGCTGCTGGTGCGATCGGGCATCATCCTGCTCGTGCTGTTCGTGTTGCTCGCGATTTCGCTGCGCCAGGTGGTGCTGACGGCCATCGTGATCGCGTCGGTGCTGTTCGCGCTCGTGATCTGCCTGAGCCTGTTCTACTTCCTGCAGCTGTCGGTGAACTTCATCACCATCAGCGGCCTGACGATCTGCTTCGGACTACTCCTCGACAACAGCATTCTCGTGCTCGACTCCATCCACCGGCGGATCGAGTCGCTCGATCGCGCGAACCAGGCGGGTCTGTCGCGTCGCGCCAAGCTGCGGGTGGTGTTCGAGACCGTGGTCGAGGGGACGACCGAGGTCATCTTCCCCATCCTGACCACGACGCTGACCACGATCGTGGCCTTCATGAGCTTCATCTTCCTCAGCGGACGACTGGCGCTGTACTACGTGCCCCTGGCCGTGAGCGTGGGCCTGGCCATGCTGGCGTCGATCTTCGTCGCCTTCGGGTGGATCCCGGTGGTGTTGAAGCAGGCCTGGGCCACGCGCCTGGCGCGGCGCAGCCCCGACGGGCCGAACGAGTTGACCGACGACGCGCACCTGCAGCGGATCGTGCACGTGCTGCCCGACCTGACCGAGAAGCTCGGTTGGCCGCGACGCATCCTGGCCTTCAACCAGGTGATCTGGCCCGTCCTGCTGGTGGGTCTGGTCGCGCTCGGCTGGTACGGATGGAAGGTCTACGACGAAGACGTCATCAAGGGCGGGTTCTTCGGCTTCGGTAGCGAGGAGACCCTGCTCGTGTTCGTGCGCATGCCCGACGGCACCGACGTGCAGGTCACCAGCGAGACGATCTTCGAGTTCGAGCGTGCCCTGTTGCCGCTCGAGGACGGCGTGCGCATGCGCACGAACGTGTTCGGCAACCAGGGCTCGATCAACATCGAGTTCACCGACGAACAGATCCGTTCGCCGCTGCCGCTGCTCTACCGCAACCTGCTCGTCGAGGTCGCCGATCTCACGGGCGGCGCTTTCGTGTTCATCCGGGGGTTCTCCGACCAGCCCTACTTCAAGGGCAGCTTCGGCGGTTCGGCCCTGAACTCCCTGATCAAGATCACGGGCTACAACAGCAAGGTGCTGCGGCAGATCGCCGAGGAGACCCTGGAGAAGGCCTCGCGCAGCCGGCGTGCACGGAACGCTCGCATCACCAGCAGCGCCCGCTTCGGGCGCGCGAGCAACGAGGAGACGGTCGTCCAGCTGAAGCGTGAGGTGCTGGGGGAGTACGGACTCAGTGTGTTGCAGGTGGTCCAGCAGGTGCGGCGCCTGCTCGGCGTCGACACACCCTGGCGCATGATCGTCGACGGAGAGCAGGAACGCATGCAGCTGTCGTACGCCGGAGCCGACGAGATCGAGTTCAGCGAGGTGGCGTCGTACGTCGTCGAGACGCCGAGCGGGGAACAGGTTCGACTCGGCGATCTGGTGGAGCTCGAGACGGTACCGCTGAGCGAAGAGATCACCCGTGAGAACCAGCGTTATTCGATGTTCGTGAACTGGGAGTACATCGGGACCGATCGCATGCGCCGTGCCTACATCGAATCGATCCTCGACAGCATGGTCCTTCCCTACGGCTACACCGCCGAGGAAGCCAACCGTGAGTTCTTCACCGAGGAAGAAGAAGAGGAACTGCAGCTGGCGATCGTTCTGGCCGCGGTGTTCATCTTCATGGTTCTGGCTGCACTGTTCGAGAGCATCGCCCTGCCCACCCTGGTGCTCGCGTCGCTGCCCATGGCGGGGATCGGGGTGGTGCTGATCTTCGCGTGGAGCACGGTTCCCTTCGATTCGTCGGCCCAGATCGGGCTGGTGCTGTTGTTCGGGATCGTCGTGAACAACGCCATCCTGCTGGTGAGTCGGTTCCGGCACGAGGCGGCGCTGGTGCTGCGCGCGAAGCTCGGCGGCGACCCGGAGGCCGACGCCGGCATCCTGCCCGGGACGCGCAAGCAGCTCGGAGGGAGCGACCTGTACCTGCTGCCGCCGGACGAACGTGGTTCGCTGCTCCGCCGGGCGGTCGCGCGGGCCACGATGATCCGGCTGCGCTCGATCCTGCTCACCAGCGGAACCACGATCGTCGGCCTGATCCCTCTGCTGATCAGTTACCAGGAGATCCCGTGGACGGTGTTCGGGGTCGAGCTGCCCTTCGAGCTGTCGTGGATGGACGACCGCAACCAGGACATCTGGGAGAACCTGGCGTTGAGTTCGGTCGGAGGGCTCGTTTCGAGCACGATCCTGCTGCTGCTGGCCCTGCCGCCGCTCTACTTCGGTTTCGTGTGGTCCGGCTGGCAGGTCCGACGGCTTCGGGAGTGGGTGGGACGGACCGTGCGTCGCGGGTCGCGCCGGGCACGGCCGCTCGCCGGCGCGGAGCCCTCTCCTCGGACCGAGTGACCCCGCGGCGGCTGCCTTGACCCTGCCTTCACCCCATCTTGACGGCGGATCGAAGGGTCTGGTGTAGTCTTTACACAGGTGTGCCCGTGTGCGGCACCCGCGGTCGACGCGAGCCCGGGCCGGGGCCGCCGGATTCCTC
This sequence comes from uncultured bacterium, assembly GCA_964593155.1. Lineage (GTDB taxonomy): Bacteria > Krumholzibacteriota > Krumholzibacteriia > JAJRXK01 > JAJRXK01 > JAJRXK01. The sequence goes on along the minus strand of CAZQHE010000011.1, from coordinate 8,198 downwards.
GTACCCACGAGACAGCGTCATGAGCCGTGAACGGATCATCGCGATCGAGGACGAACCCGACATCCTCGAGGTCATCCAGTACAACCTGCGCCGCGAGGGCTACGAGGTCACCGGCGTGGAGAACGGCGAGGACGGGCTCAACCTGGTCCGGAAGGAGAGTCCGGACCTGGTCCTGCTCGATCTCATGCTCCCCGGTATGGACGGTCTCGAGGTCTGCCGCCGCCTCAAGTACGAGTCGGCCACGCGGGGGATCCCGGTGATCATGGTCACGGCCAAGGGTGAGGAGAGCGACGTGGTGTTGGGCCTCGAGGTCGGCGCCGACGACTACCTGACCAAGCCCTTCGGTCCTCGCGAGCTGGTGGCCCGCGTGCGCGCCGTGCTCCGCCGGGCGAACGTTCGGGTCGAGGACGAGGGTCCGCATCGGGTGATCTTCGAGGAGCTGAGCATCGACCCGAGTCGCCACGAGGTCGTCCTCGCCGGTGAGCGCATCGACCTCACGGCGACCGAGTTCCGCCTCCTGCACTTCCTGGCGTCGAACCCGGGCAAGGTCTTCTCGAGACAGCGCCTGGTGAAGGAGGCCATCGGCGAGGACGCCTACATCCTCGAGCGGAACATCGACGTGCACGTGCGCGCGATCCGCAAGAAGCTGGGCGACGAGGCCGACTACATCGCCACCGTGCGTGGAGTGGGTTACCGCTTCCGCGACATCGAGGACGCCTGATGGTCCGAGCCAGCTTCCTGCGCCGGCTCTACCTCGGATACGTCGCTCTCATCCTTCTCACGATCACCGTCACCGGCGTGCTGGTCGGGAGCCGGATCCAGGAGTCGACGCTCGAGGAGATGCAGCGGTCGTTGAAGACGGCCGTGACCGTGCTGCGCGAGTGGACGCGGCCGGCGCTGGCGAGTTCCGCCGCCGGCGAAGCGGTGGATCTGCAGACCATCGCCGATCGCCTTCGTGACCTGACGGCCCCGAACGAGACCCGCCTCACCGTGATGCTCGCCGACGGCCGGGTGGTCGCCGATTCGCACGAGGACCCCACGGTGATGGAGAACCACGCCGACCGGCCCGAGGTGATCGAGGCCCGACGGTACGGCGTGGGACAGGCATCGCGCCGCAGCGACACGCTCGACGTCGACATGATGTACGTGGCCGTCGCCGTCCGGGATCCGGAGCGCGGCGACGAACTGGTTGGCTTCTGCCGGAGTGCCCTGCCGCTCGACACCGTCGACCGGCGCCTGGCCACCCTCCGCGACAGCACGGTGCTCTCGGCGGTCGCGGCCTCGCTGCTGGCCCTGGTGCTCGGCTGGGTCCTGGCGCGGCGCTTCACCCGGCCGCTGCGCGAGATCATCTCGAGCATCCGTGCGATCAGCCGCGGCGAGCTCGATCATTCGATCGAGGTCCGTTCGCGCGACGAGTTCGGCACGCTCGCGCGTGCCTTCGAGGCCATGCGTACGCGGATCCGTGAGCACAACGACACGATCACCGCCGATCGCAACAAGATCCTGGCCATCCTGTCGGCCATGACCGAGGGCGTGATCGCGGTCGATCGCAGCGAAGAAGTGGTGCACCTCAACGACGCCGCCGGGCGCATGTTCCGGATCGATCCGCCCGACGCGATCGGCCGGCACCTGGCCGGTGCGGTGCAGATCCCGGAGCTACAGCAGGCGGTGCGGTCGACCTTCGAGGGTGTCGACGGCAAGCAGGGCGAGATCCACCTGCAGACCGGCATGTCGTCGGTGGTCCTGGAGCTGCAGAGTTCCGGCCTGCGCGATCGCGACGGCCAGATCATCGGCGTGGTGATCGTGCTGCACGACGTCACCGAGATCCGCCGGCTCGAGGAGGTCCGCAGCGACTTCGTCAGCAACGTCAGCCACGAACTCAAGACGCCGCTGGCCGCGATCAAGGGACTGGTCGAATCGATCCTCGAGGACGAGGAGATGCCCGATCCCATCCGGCGGCGCTTCCTCGGCCGGGTACAGCGCCAGGCGGACCGACTGAACAGCCTGGTGGTCGATCTGCTCAGCCTGTCCCGGCTGGAGCGGGAACTGGACGTTCGCGCCGAGGGAACGGTCGAACTCCGACGCGCCGTTCTCGACTGTGTCGAGACCCAGCGGCCCGCGGCCGAGCAGAAGGGTCTGCATCTGCACCTGGACCTGACCGACGAAGAGGTCCGGATCGCGGCCGACGCCGAGTCGATCCGACAGATCGTCGACAACCTGCTCAGCAATGCGATCCGCTACACTCCGGCCGACGGGCACGTCACGCTGCGCCTGGGCCACGACGACGACGAGGCCCGTCTCGAGATCGAGGACACCGGGGTCGGCATCGATCCGGCCCACCACGAGCGGATTTTCGAGCGCTTCTACCGCGTGGACAAGGCCCGCAGCCGCGAACTCGGGGGTACCGGTCTCGGCCTGGCCATCGTGAAGCACGTGGTGCGACGGCTGGGCGGCTCGATCGGCCTCGACAGCGAGGTCGGCCGCGGCAGTACCTTCACGATCGAAGTGCCCCTGGCGAAGACCGACGGGCACGGCGGGCCGCCCGCGGAACGGAACGGCGCACCCGACGAGGAGCCGGTCGAGTCGCGTGGCCCCGGCGTGTGAATCCGTCCGACCCTTGTCACGTGCCCGGGCGCGTCTCGTAGGATGGGGTCGTTCGGATCTTCGCCCCCCTCTGTCGAAACGGGGAACCCATGCCTTCCGATCGCGTCGACTTCCCGGGATCGCAGGGCGCCCGTCTGGCCGGGCGCCTCGATCGCCCCGACGGCGAGATGCGCGCCACCGCGCTCTTCGCCCACTGCTTCACCTGCAGCAAGGACGTCCACGCGGCCAGCCGTATCAGCCGCGGCCTGGCCGGCCAGGGCTATGCGGTTCTGCGTTTCGATTTCACGGGCCTGGGCCACAGCGGCGGCGAGTTCGCGCACACCGACTTCACGAGCAACTGCGAGGACCTGGTGGTCGCGGCCGAGTGGCTCGCCGGGAACGAGCAGAGCCCGTCGCTGCTGATCGGACACAGTCTGGGGGGTGCTGCGGCCCTGGCCGTCGCCCCGAGGATCGACTCCGCCCGTGCCGTGGCGACCATCGGCGCGCCCAGTGATCCCGCCCACGTGGCCGAGCACTTCGGCGTGCTGCGCGAGCAGATCGAACGAGAGGGCTCGGCCGAGGTGCAGCTCGCCGGGCGGACCTTCCGGATCCGTCGCGAGTTCCTCGAGGACATCGAACGGCACGAGCTCGACCACTCGCTGGCCGATCTGAAGCGCGCCCTGATGATCTTCCACAGCCCGCTCGATCAGACGGTCGGGATCGAGAACGCGGCCCACATCTACCAGGCCGCCAAGCATCCCAAGAGCTTCATCAGTCTGGACGGGGCCGACCACCTGCTCACCGATCCCGCCGACTCCGAGTTCGTCGCGAACATCCTGGCCGACTGGGTGCAGCGCTACCTGTGAGTCGACCCGTGTTCCGGACCAGACGATCACCCCGGCCGCGAACGACCGGGGCGATCGACGTCGAGTCGGCCTCGACGCGCGAAGGCGTCGTGTCCTACTCGAGGTGGCTGCGCAGCATCCAGGCGTTCTTCTCGGAGATCTCCATGCGGCGGACGGCCAGGTCGCCGCTCGCCTGGTCGCCGGCGGCCTCGGCCGCATCGTGCACGGCCTTCGCGCTGGCGACGATGGTGTCGAGGTCGTCGGACAGCTCGCGGATCATGTCATGGGCCTTGGGGATCCCCTCGGCGTCCTTCACGGTGGCCAGCTCGGAGAACTGCTTGTAGGAGCCCGGGGCCGGGTAGCCCAGGGCGCGAATGCGCTCGGCGATCTCGTCCACGGCCGCGGCGAGCTCGGTGTACTGGTCCTCGAACGTGTTGTGCAGCGTGGTGAACATCGGACCCGTCACGTTCCAGTGGAAGTTGTGGGTCTTCAGGTACACCGTGTAGCTATCGGCGAGGAGCTTCGAGAGTGCATCGGCCGTGGCGCGATCGTTGTCGGCAGCCATGGTCTCACGTCCCTTCGTGGGCTTGGGGATTGCACCGTGGAAAGGTCGAACCTGTAGTGTAGTCAGGGTCCCCGTCACGGCCACGCCGCCCGAGGAGTCTCGAATGACCTTCACCGGAATCCTTCGCGCCGCCTTGCTGTTCGGATTCATTCCGATCTGCTTGGTCGCCCCGGCGGTGGCCCAGGAGCGTCGGGTCCCGGTTCCGCGGGTCGGATACGAACAGGTTCAGGTCGTTTCACTGCAACAGGATACGGCGGTATTCGGTTGGGCGCGGCCGGTGGCGGGAGGCCATGATCTGCTGGTGGCCCGGCGCGGAAGGGACGGGGCCATGGGCGAGGCGCGTCGGCTGCAGCGGCGCCCGGGCTCGGTGCGGATCCTGGACCTGGACGAGGCGCGGCCGGCGCTGGTGTCCGACGGACATCGTCTCGTGGGGGCCGCGTGGTTCGACCGGCAGGGCCGACTGTGGGCGGCGCGGAGCTCCGACGGCGGGCGCGCCTTCGGCGCGGCGATGCGGATCGACGACGGACCCGGGCACGCGGCCCACGCCTTCGTGCACGCGGCCTTCGACGACCACGGTGATCTGCACGTCGTCTGGCTCGACGCCCGCGAGGCGCCGGACGATCTCGAGGAGCCCGCCCACCTCTACCACGCCACTCTCACGTCGGACGGCGCGACGGCGGAGACCGACCTCAGCAGCGAGTTCTTCGACAGCGTCTGCGGCTGCTGCCGTCCCTTCCTGCACGTCGATCGCTTCGGGCTGAAGATCGATTTCCGCGCGATCGACGACCGCGGCTACCGCGACGTCCATCGCCGGGTCCGGCGTCCGAACGGCGACTGGGCGCCACCGGTGCGCATCGGCCCGCCGCTGTGGAAGATCGCGGCCTGCCCGATGTCGGGTCCGGTGGGCGACACCGGCGCCGTGATCTGGCGCGACGGATCGCAGCCGGTCGATCGGATCGTCGAGGGGTGGCCCGAAGGGTCGACGGTGCGCGCGATCCTGCGCCCGGACGACCGCGGAGTTGCCATGCGTTCCCCGCGCTGGGTCGGCGGCACCGACCGCGGCGTCCTGCTCGTTCCGGGCGATCCGGCCGGGTGGTTGCTGCAGCGTGACGGCGCCGGATGGACGGTCCTGACCGACGAAGCCCCGTCGTGGTGCACCGACGCGCTGCGAATCCGTGATCAGATCCTGCTCGTCGGCGACGAGCACGGCCGCCTGCAACTGGAGGCCTACGACCCTGATCGCTGAGGTTTCGGCCGTTCCTTCCTGCACAGCAGCGCCGCCGTAGTGCATCGGCACCATATCCGCCCCGGGACATCCGTGGTTCAATCCAATCAGGAATGAGACCCGAGAGCGGAAGTGAGGTGAGACCGATGGCGGTGACCGAAGACCTACGCCGGCGCATGCACCACGAACACCGGACCCTTCGTGTTCTCCAGGAAGACCTGCTGGATCGATTCGAATCGTTCTGCGAGGACCGGACCCCCGAGAACCACCGCGAGTTCGTCGCGGTGTTCGACGACTTCCGCGCTTCGCTGCAGCGACACTTCGAGTTCGAGGAAGAGGGCGGCTACATGCAGCAGGTGCTCGACCGCCGTCCGCACCACAAGACCAAGGTCGACATGCTGCTGCGCGAGCACCGCGAGATCCGGGTCGTCCTCGATCGCTTGCACGAGGAACTGTCCACCGACCTGACCGACGACCTGCCCCGCTGCGAGGACTTCAAGAAGGACTTCGTGGACCTCATGACCCGCTTCGGCCGGCACGAGCAGGCCGAGCGCGAACTGGTCATGGAGGTGTTCTGGCTCGAGGGCGGGGTGTCCGACTGATCCCCGCGGGCCGGTCGCCGTTGCCGCGATCAGCCCGGAACGGCCGCGCGCAGGGCCAGGACGCTTCCCGTCACGGCCAGCGCGAACTTCACCGTGGTGGCCAGCAGCCGGCCGACCGTCGAATGCCACCCGATGCGCAACGACGGTTCCAGCTGCTGGTCGCGCAGGTACTCCCCGGCGACGGCTCCGGCGAAGGCACCCACGAAGGTGCCGAGCAGGGTTCCCACCACCGGCACCACGCCGCTGCCGAGCACGGCCCCGAGGATGCCGCCGACGAAGCCGCCGATGATCCCGTAGCGGGTCGCGCCCTTCTTGGCCACGTACACCATGCCCAGGAAGGACTCGACGATCTCACCCAGCGTGAGCAGGCCGGCGAAGACCAGCAGCCACACCCAGCCGATCGCCTGGAACCCGAAGAACAGGTCGTAGACAACCGCCAGCCCGAACGCGACCCAGCCGCCGGGCAGTCCGAGCAGAATGGTGAAGCACGACACGAACAGCAGCGCGACCCACGAGCCGTAGCCGACCCACCCGCCGACCGACGCCGCCGACCCCGCGAACGATTCCCACACCGCTGTGCACTCCCGCGCTCGGACCGGGCCACTCGCCTCTCTCAGGAGCGAGACGCGGGCGGCGCGTTCAGGTTCCAGTCGTACCCCGAGAAGTCTAGCGCACAGCTGGTGTTCCGCAGGCGGAAGGCGTCGTCGGGGCGGTAGCGGATCAGGAACTCGCGGATGCCGTCGTCGCCCCCGAAGTCGTCGCGGTACCAGTCGAAGATCTTCGTCAGCCGGATCGTGCCGTCGCCGTAGGTACCGGCGCAGCCCGAGAGGTCGACCCATGCGGTGTCGGTCACCGCGCGGCGGGTCACGCGGTCGAGCTGCTCGTCGATGGCGTCGCCGGTGAAGGCGAACGGAGCCAGCGGGGGGCAGCCGACCGAGGCACAGTTCAGCGCGAAGTGGATCCGTGGGTCCTGTGCCACGGGGTCGAGCTTCTCGTGCTGGATCTGGTCGAGCGTCAGGGCCTCGCCGGCCACGGTGACCCTCTCGATGCCCCACGGCGATCCGATCAGCCCGCCGATGTCCTTGATCGACTCCACGGGGAAGTGCTCGAGCACCAGTTCCACCGTGGCCGCGTTGTACAGGTTCAACCAGTAGGCGACCCGCTGGTCGCGCGACAAGGTGGACGCATCGACGGCCTCGTAGGCGTCGACCACGTCGCGCAGGGCCTGGACGTCGTCGCCGGAGGCGTGCCAGGCGGCGTAGTCCACCCAGCGCTCGTCGACGACGTAGCGTTCGACCAGCGTGTTCCAGGCGGTGTGGGCGTCGGTCACCCCGGCGGTCGCCGGCGACGCCACGAACAGGACGGAGAGGACGACGAGGATCGTACGCACGGTGGACTCCGGGGTCAGGGCTGGCCGGTCACGCGAGCGAGGGCGACCGGTTCACCGGTAATGGGATGCGTCATCGTGCCCGCCGGTTCCCAGGACCTCGTCCCGAGCAGCGCGGACGGAGCACGGCGGACGGCGATCACCAGGGCTCCGACCGGGATCCCGTCGTCGGCCCCGGCGAAGATCGGATCGTCGGGCAGTACGAGTCGGGGCACCGCGCTGGGACACCGGGTGGCCCACTGGGCGGCCAGCCCGTAGTCGTCGCTGATCACGACCTCGACGTCGTGGTGCGCGGCGGTGGCCGAGCACAGGGCGTCCAGCGACCGGTACTCGGCGAGCCGGTGCCACCAGTCCGTCGCCGATGCCACCGACCGTTCACGGGTCCCGGCCAGGCCCAGGTACGACGGCGCGGTCTCCCACCGTGTCTCGAGGGCACGTGTCAGGTCGACGCGCACGAAACCGAAGACGATCACCGCCGAGAGCAGGCCGGTCGACCCGATCGCCAGCGCCGCGCGTGCCGGCCGCGTCCAGTGCAGACCGGCCGGCCACAGCAGCAGGATCGCCGGGAGCATCCAGTTGCCCTTCACCTGTCCGGTCACCACGGTGGCGCCGCCGAAGGCGGCCACGAAGGCCAGTGCGAGCACCACGCCCGGATCCACACCACGGCGACCGATCTCGAAACCGCCCCGCACCGCGAGGACGGGCAGGATCGGGCCGGCCAGCACCACCGTGCCCAGCACGAACAATCCCACGCGAGCGAGCGGACCGGTGTCGGGCCCGGTGCGTGCGAAGCTCAGGATCCCACGCAGCAGTTCGGGGTCGAGCGCGAGGACGGCCGGTGCGGCCAGGGCCACGAGCACGATCAGGGCCCGGCCGCGCACTGGATGGCCGGATCTCCACACCCACCACGCTCCCACCGCGGTGACGAGCAGTCCGATGGTCTTGGCCCAGGGCGCGAGGCCCGCCAGCACTGCGGCCCACCACACGTGGC
>CAZQHE010000010.1:52687-53002 GCA_964593155.1 uncultured bacterium | reverse complement strand
ACCGTCGAGGTCGAGCGCGGCACCTTCTTCGTGACCGTGTCCTCGCGCGGAGAACTGGCGGCCGTGGAGTCGCGCACGGTGTCGCGCCCGCGGGAGGGCGGACGGCAGAGCGCCATCGTCGACATGGTGCCCGAGGGCACGATCGTCGAAGAGGGGGACTTCCTGCTGCAGTTCGACACTGCCGAGGCGGAGCGCCAGCTCGAGCAGCGCCGCGCCGAACTCGAGAACGCCCGGGCCAAGCTCGCGGCCACACGCGCGCAGGCCGCCTCGCGCCTGGCCGAGATCGAGAGCCAGCTGAAGTTGCAGGAGTACACC
>CAZQHE010000010.1:42675-52677 GCA_964593155.1 uncultured bacterium | reverse complement strand
GCTGCGCTACGAGCAGATGCAGTACGAGGCCGAGGCCCGCCGGCGGGAACAGGAACTCGAACTGCGCAAGGCCGAACTCTCGTTGCAGGAGGCGCGCGAACGCATCGAGAGCCAGCGCGCCGTCGACGCCGCGAACATCCGCACCGCCGAGATCGAGGTCGAGCAGGCCCGCACCGCGGTGGCCCGCGCCGAGGAGGCGCTCGAGCGCCAGACGCTCACCGCGCCGATCGCCGGGCTGGTGGTCTACGAGACCATCTGGAAGTCCGGCGGACGCGGCAAGGTCGCGATCGGCGACACGCCGTGGCCGGGGCAGGAACTGATCGAGATCCCCGATCTCGACGCGATGATGGTGCGGACGAAGGTCGACGAGGTCGACGTGAACCGCGTGGCGGTGGGCCAGCCGGCGGTGGTGGCCGTCGACGCCCTCGACGGTCTGCGCCTGACCGGCCAGGTTTCGCGCGTGGCCACGCTCGCCCGCCAGGAACGCGGCGAGAGCACCAAGACCTTCGACGTCGAGATCCTCCTGACCGACCACGACGACCGTCTTCGACCTGGCATGAGCGTGCAGTGCGAGGTCGAGGTCGAGCGTCACGACGACGCGTTGAGCGTTCCGCTCGAAGCCGTGTTCGAACGCGAGGACCGCACGGTGGTCTACGTGGCCGACGGTGAACCCGTCGCGCGCACCGTCGAGCTAGGATCGCGCAACGAGGACCGCGTGCACGTCCTCGACGGTCTCGAGGCCGGGGAGGTCGTCGCCTTGCGCGATCCCACCGAACCCCTGCCCGAGGTCGGCGAGGACCTGCCCGGCGCCGACGAGGGTCCCGAGGCCCCGGCCCGGTGAAGCGCGCCGAGCTGATCCGTACCGCCCTGGCGGCCCTGCGGGGCCATGCCGTGCGCACGCTGCTCACCGCCCTGGGCATCGTGTTCGGCGTGGCCGCCGTGATCGCCATGCTGTCGATCGGTGAGGGTGCCCGTCAGCAGGCCCTCGAGGAGATCGAGCGCCTGGGCGTACGCAACGTCATCGTCCTGGACGACCCGCCGCCCGAGCCGGTGGTGGAGGACGAGGGGCAGCGGGAGACCCGCACCTCGCCCGGACTCAACCTGCGCGACGCCGATGCACTGCGCGGCGTGCACCCGTGGATCCAGGACGTCGTTCCGCAGCGTGACCACCAGGCCGCCGTGCGCCGGGCGCGTGAACGCGTCGAGGCCACGCTGGTGGGGACCACCCCCGCCCACCTCACCGTTCTCGACCAGTCCGTGGCCGAGGGCCGGATGTTCGACGCCGACGAACTCGCGCGGGCGCGCCGTGTCTGCGTCCTCGGGGCGAACGTGGGCCGAGCGCTGTTCCCGTTCGGTGGCGCGATCGGTCGGCGCGTGAAGGTCGAGGACCAGTGGTTGACCGTGGTCGGTGTGCTGCCGCACCGCGTGCCGAGCGGGGTCGAGGGCGGCGTGCAACGCGATCCCGACGACGAGGTCCTGCTGCCGGTGACCACGCTGCTGCAGCGCTTCCTCCACGAGATCGACGGCAGCGAACTGCACCGCCTGACCCTGCGCGTGGACCGCGCAGAGCACGTGGCCGAGACCGCGGCCCTGATCGACCGGTTGCTCCTGCGCCGACACCGCGACGTCGACGACGTGCGCCTGGTGGTGCCCGAGGCCCTGCTGCGGCAGCAGCAGCGCACGCAGCGGATCTTCAACGTGGTCATGGGAACGATCGCAGGGATCTCGCTGCTCGTGGGCGGGATCGGCATCATGAACATCATGCTGGCGAGCGTGCTCGAGCGGACCCGCGAGATCGGCATCCGCCGCGCCGTGGGCGCGCGGCAGCGCGACGTGCTGGCGCAGTTCCTGACCGAGGCCGTGGTGGTTTCGGTGCTCGGCGGTCTACTGGGCATCGGGCTGGGCTTCGTGCTCACCGCCGTGATCTCGGCCACGGCCGGGTGGCCGGTGGCGATCTCGGTGCCGGGCGTGGTGCTGGCCTTCGGGGTGTCGGTGATGGTCGGGGTGGTCTTCGGCTTCGTCCCGGCGCGCAATGCGGCGCGCCTGGATCCGATCGAGAGCCTTCGGTACGAGTGACGGCATGAGCATCGAGTACGAACCCATCGGCGTATTCCACACGCCGTTCACCCGCGCCCGCGGCATGCCCGTGCAGCCGAGCGGCGCCAACGGCGTGCGCGGGACCATCGAGATCGAGCCGCGCTTCCACGAGGGGTTGCGCGACCTCGACGGCTTCTCGCACGTGATCGTGCTCTACCACCTGCACCGGATCGAGGGCTACGAGCTGATCGTCACGCCGTACCTCGACACCGAGGAGCACGGAATCTTCGCCACCCGGTCGCCGCGGCGTCCGAATCCCATCGGATTGTCCGTCCTGCACCTCGAACGCATCGAGAACGGCACCCTGTTCGTCGAGGGTGTCGACGTGCTCGACGGCACGCCGGTGCTCGACCTCAAGCCCTTCGTTCCCGACTTCGACGCGCGCGACGTGCTGCGTCTCGGGTGGTTGGAGACGGTCTCCGGCGACGCCCGGCATCGACGCAGCGACGGGCGCTTCCACCCGGACGAGTGATCACGCCATGATCCGAAACCTCGCGTTCGCACTGTTGCTGATCCCCGCCGTCGTCGAGGCCGACGAGGCGGTCGTCCTCACGCTGGACCAGGCGGTCGACCTCGCGCTCGAACGGAGCTTCGAGGCCCGCACGCTCCGGCTCGACCTGTACCGCGCCGAGCAGAACGCCGAGGCGGCGCGGGGGAGGTTCAAGAGCTTCGCCGATCTCGAGTTCCAGACCCCCAGCTACGACCAGCGCTTCTTCGAGAAGCCCGTGCCCGGCCAGCCCAGCGTGTTCGAACAGACCGAGTCGTTCGAGTGGGAGGGGAGCCTGAGTCTGAACCAGCCCCTGCCGACGAACGGTCTGATCACGCTGAGCAGCTCGCTGCGCCTGTTGCAACAGCAGACCTTCCTCGAGGTCGACGACACCGAGTTCGAGGACAACCGCTTCTTCACGTCGATGCGTCTTGGCTTCAGCCAGCCGCTGTTCGTGCCCAACGATCTGGCGCTGGGCCGCGAGCGGGCCGAGCTGGAACTCGACCGCGCGGAGATGCGCTTCACGCGCACCGAGCTCGACGTGGTCTACCGCGTGACCGAGGGCTTCTTCTCGTTGTTCCGCGCCCAGCAGCAGCTCGAGATCGCACGGTCGACACGCGACCAGCAGCTCGAGAGCGCCGACCTGGCCCAGCGGAAGTTCGAGGCCGGGCTGATCCCCGAGGTCGAGGCCCTGCAGATGCAGGTCGACCTCGCCCGCAGTGAGAGCGAGCTGTTGCAGGCCAGGGGCACGCTGGCCCGGGCGCGCGATTCCTTCCTGCTGACGCTGGGCCTGGACATGGACGAAACGGTCGAGGTGCGGGCCAGCGTGAGCGTGCCCGCGGTGGACATCGATCCCGACTTCGCGCTGGATCATGCCCTCGAGCACCGCAGTGAGATCCGCGAGGGCCGCATCGACGCGCGCCTGGCCGAGATCACGCTGAAGCAGACCGACGCGCGGCGCACGGTACGCGGCGAACTGCGCGGCTTCTACGACATCAGCGGGATCAGCGACGACGACCTGCGCGAGAGCGGCTCGGTGCCCGACCTGCTCGACTCGAGCTTCGACGACCTGCGCGAGCGCCCCGACAACCGGGGCGTCAGCCTGAGCCTGAGCGTGCCGCTGTGGGATTCGGGCGTGAACGCCGCCGAGGTCGCCGCCGCCGAGGCCACGCTCGATCGTCAGGAGCTCGACGCGTCCGAGGCGCGGCGCCGGGTGATCCGCGACGTCCGGTCGACCCTGGTCCGTGTCCGCGAGTCGAGGCAGCGGCTCGACGTGCTGCAGCGCAGCGAGACCGTGGCCGAGCGCAGTTACGAGATCAGCCGGGCGCGCTTCGACAACGGCGAGATCACGAGCCAGGACCTGGCGCTGGACCGCGACCGTCTCGTGCAGGCACGGCAGGCCACGCTCGACGCGTCGATCCAGCTCCGGTTGGCCCTGGCCGACCTGGCCCGGCAGACGCTCTACGATTTCGAGGACCAGAGGAGCCTGGTGGACGGGAGCTGAGACGGCGCCCGGGCGGGGCTCGCATCCGGTCGCGCCCGGACCGCGAAAACAGACACGAGCCGCGGACGTTCCGGGTCGACCCCGGTCCCCCTCGCTCCGGCCGCGCAGCTGCCTCCCACTGGGAGATCCCGCACAGGAGAGCTGCTCCGGATCGAGGCGAGCGACGGCTGCTCGCGCCCGGTTCCGGCGATCAACCCGGACCGCGCGCGGACGACGAAGATCCACGCCCCGATGGCGGGAGTCGAAAGCCCATGCCGATCTTCCACTTGCGGACACGCCAGCACCTCGATCGCCCGCGCGACGAGGTCTTCGGGTTCTTCTCGAGGGCCGCCAACCTCGGCGTGATCACACCGGACTGGCTGGACTTCGAGATCCTCACGCCCGGCGATCCCGAGATGCGGGTGGGACTGCTGCTCGACTACCGGATCCGCCTGCGAGGCATTCCGATGAAGTGGCAGAGCGAGATCACGGTGTGGGAACCGCCGTACCGCTTCGTCGACGAGCAGCGACGAGGACCGTACTCGCGGTGGCACCACACCCACTCCTTCCTTGCGGACGGTGACACCACCTGGGTGGAGGACCACGTCGAGTACGCCTCGATCGGCGGACACGTCGTGAACAGGCTGTTCCTCGAGCCACAGCTCCGCGCCATCTTCGAGCACCGTCAGCGGGTGATCGGCGAGATGTTCGGCGACGTCACGCCGCCGGTCACCGAACTCCTCGGCACCGAGGCCCCGGCGGGTGACGTCCGGCCCGGGACGGTCGAAGGCGCATGAGGATCGCGATCGTGGGAGCAGGGGTGAGCGGTCTGGTGTGCGCGCATCTGCTGCACCGCGACCACGACGTCACCGTGTTCGAGGCGGCCGATCACATCGGCGGCCACACGAACACCGTGGACGTCGACGACCCGACGGGCACGGTTCCGGTCGACACCGGGTTCATCGTGTTCAACGAGGTCAACTACCCCAACTTCGTGCAGCTGCTCGACGAACTCGGGGTGGAATCGCGACCCACGCTCATGGGATTCTCCGTGCGCGACGACCGCGACGGCACCGAGTACGCCGGAGCCTCTCTGGGCCACGTGTACGCGCAGAAGCGGAACCTGCTGAAGCCGGGATTCCACCGCATGGTCCACGATCTGTTGCGCTTCTATCGGGAGGCCCCGGCCCTGCTCGAGGGCGACGACGACCGGACTCTCGGCGAGTATCTACGCGAGAACGGTTACGGCCGGCGCTTCGTGGAGCAGCACATCGTGCCGATGGGAGCCGCCCTGTGGTCGTGCAGCGAGCGGCAGATGGACGAGTTCCCCGCCCGGTTCTTCGTGCAGTTCATGCACAACCATCGCATGCTGCACCTGAAGGGCCGTCCCACCTGGCGCGTGATCGAGGGCGGTAGTCGGGAGTACGTGAAGAAGATGGTGGCTCCGTTCCGCGAGAGGATCCACGTGAGCACACCGGTCGAATCCGTCGCGCGCGACGTCAACGGGGTCACCGTGAAGCCACGCGGCCACGAGGCGGCACGTTTCGACCGGGTGATCTTCGCCTGTCATTCCGATCAGGCCCTGCGCCTGCTCGGTGACGGGGCCACCGAGGCCGAGCACGAGGTCCTCGGATCGATTCCGTACTCGGTCAACGACACCCTGTTGCACACCGACACCCGCGTGCTCCCGCGGACGCGCAAGACCTGGTCGAGCTGGAACTACCGCGTGCGCCCCGACCGCGACACCATCGGCACCGCGACCGTGACCTATCACATGAACCAGCTCCAGAGCCTGCAGGCCGAGCGCGACTACTGCGTGACGCTGAACGACCACGAACTCGTCGACGACGACACGGTCCTGCGACGGATCCGCTACGAACACCCGCAGTACACCACCGCCGGCATCGCGGCCCAGAAGCGTCACGACGAGATCTCCGGGGCGAACCATTCCTGGTTCTGCGGAGCCTACTGGGGCTGGGGATTCCACGAGGACGGGGTGCGCAGCGCCCTGCGGGTGTGCGAGGACTTCGGAGCACGCCTGGGGAGTGGGTCGTGAGGAGCGCGATCTACGAAGGTCGGGTGCGCCACCGGCGCTTCGCTCCCGCGGAGCACTCCTTCGCCTACGGAGTGGCGATGCTGTACCTCGACCTCGACGAGGTCGTCTCGGACCTGGCGAAGGCGCCGTTCGCGTCCACGCGGGGTCTGGCCCCGTTGCGCTTCGCCGCGCGCGACTACCTGCCCGACCGGAGCGATCCCGAATCGCTCGCCTCCCTCAAGCCCGCCGTGCTCGACCGCGTGGAGGCCGCGATCGGCGAGCGCCCCGACGGCCCGGTCCGCCTGCTCACCCACGTGCGCACCTTCGGCCACGTGTTCAACCCGGTCAGCTTCTACTACTGCTTCGACCGCGACGACCGTCACGTGGTCGCCGTGCTCTCCGAGATCACGAACACGCCGTGGAAGGAACGCCACTGCTACGTGGTACGTCTCGGTGAGGCGGTGCGCCGCGGAGCGTGGAACGAGTTCGACAAGGAGTTCCACGTGTCGCCGTTCATGCCCATGGACCAGCGGTACCGGTGGTTCTTCACCCCGCCCGAGGATTCGCTGACCGTTCACATGGAGAGCTTCCAGGAGCAGGAGCGGCGTTTCGACGCCACGCTACGTCTCGACCGCCGGAGCCTCGATCGCAAGGGGCTGTTGCGCGTGCTCGTGCGCTACCCGCTGATGACCCTGCAGGTGGTCGTGGGCATCCACTGGCAGGCCTTCCGGCTGTGGCGCAAGCGCGTGCCCTTCTTCTCGCACCCGAAGAACCATCAGGATCACGCGGACGGTCCCCTGACCTCCGCCGACGGCCCCCGGAGTCGGACCTCATGACCAGTGTCACCCATTCCCCCGGTCGGCCCCGCACCCGCGCGGCCCGTCCGGACGAGCGACTGGCGCGCCACCTCTTCTTCCGGGTGCTGCGCGGAATGCAGTTCGGACGTCTCGAGATCGTCGAGGACGACGAGCGGCACGTCTTCGGGCCCGACCCGGAGGGAAGCGAACTACACGTGGAGGTCCGGATCCACGACCCCTCGTTCTACCCCTCCATGCTGCTCGAGGGAACGGTCGGGGTGGGGCGTGCCTTCATCGAGGAGCACTGGACCTGTGACGACCTGGGCGCGTTGATCCGTCTGTTCGTGCGGAACGGATCCACCCTGAACACCTGGCGCAGCAGCTGGGCGTGGGTGACGAAGCCGGTGCAGCGGGCCTGGCTGTGGGCGCGGCGGAACACCGTGGAGGGTTCGCGCCGCAACATCCACGAGCACTACGACCTGGGCAACGACTTCTTCGCCACCTTCCTCGATCCCACCATGATGTACTCGGCGGCCTTCTACCCGCGGGCCGACTCCACGCTGGACGAGGCCGCCGTGGCCAAGCTGCACCGGATCTGCCGCAAGCTCGACCTGAATCCCGACGACCGGGTTCTCGAGATCGGCAGCGGGTGGGGCGGGTTCGCGATCACCGCTGCCCGAGACTACGGCTGCCACGTGACCACGATCACCATCAGCGAGGAGCAGTACGCCTGGGTCGTCCGGCGGGTGCACGAGGAGGGCCTGGAGGGTCGCGTCGACGTGCGTCTGTGCGACTACCGCGAGATCGACGGACAGTACGACAAGCTGGTCTCGATCGAGATGATCGAAGCGGTCGGTGCCGACCACCTCGACACCTTCGCCCGTGTGTGCAGCGATCGCCTGAAGCCCGACGGACGTATGTTGCTGCAGGCGATCGTGATCGACGACCGCGTCTACGACACGGCGGTGCGATCGGTCGACTACATCAAGAAGTTCGTGTTCCCCGGCAGCTTCATCCCCTCGTTGCACGTGATCCAGGACGCGATGAAGCGCCGCACGGATCTGCGACTCCTGCACGTCGAGGACTTCGGCGATCACTACGCGCGCACGCTGAGCGACTGGCACGATCGCTTCGTGGCCGCGGCCGACCGGGTCCGCGGGCTGGGCTTCGACGACGCCTTCCTGCGCCGTTGGCGTTTCTACTTCAAGTACTGCGAGGGTGGCTTCGCCGAACGGCGGATCGGCGTGCAGCAGATCGTGGCCGGCAAGCCGCTCGACCGCCGGTCCGTGGTCCACGGACAGGTCTGAACGGTGCACCTCGAGCTCCCGGCACTCGGCCCCCTGGGCATCGGACTGGCCGGCGCGGCGGCGCTGCAGCTGGTGTCGTACGTAGTGATGCTGCGCACGCGCAACGCCGGGATCGTCGATGCCACGTGGGCGACCTCGCTCGCGATGATGGGGGTGGCCTACCCCTTCCTCTACGACGGCGAAGCGGGACGGCAGCTGCTGATCGCGGTGCTCGTGGGGGGCTGGGGGGCTCGGCTCGCCTGGCACCTCTGGGTCGATCGCGTCCTCGGTCATCCGGAAGAGGGTCGCTACGTCCGGCTCCGTGAGATCTGGGGCGACCGTGCCGACCTCCACTTCCTCTGGTTCTTCCAGCTCCAGGCCGTGCTGGCCGTGGTGCTGTCGCTTCCCTTCGCCTACGCGGCCTCGAGTGCCGCGCCCTTCCCCGCGGTGACGGATTTCGTGGCCGCGGGTCTGTGGATCGCCGGCATCGTCGGCGAGTCGGTGGCCGATCACCAGCTGAAGCGTTTCAAGCAGAAGGCCGAGTCGAAGGGACGCACCTGCCGCGAGGGGCTGTGGAGGTACTCGCGGCACCCGAACTACTTCTTCGAGTGGATCCTCTGGTGCTCCTTCGCTGCGGCCGGAACCGCGGCGACCGGCGGATGGCTCGGATGGATCGCACCGCTGATCATCTACGTGTTCATCAATCACGTCACCGGGATCCCGCCCACCGAGGCCCAGTCCCTGCGCAGCCGCGGCGACGACTACCGCGACTACCAGCGCACCACGAGTCCATTCTTCCCCTGGTTCCCCCGTACCCCACAGGAACGAACATGACCGCAGTGCAGTCGAGCCCCTCGGCCAACACCGTCGAAGCCCTTCTCGACCGGAACATGGTGCCCGATCCGGTGATCCGGCTCGGGATCCGCCGGCGCTGCGCGCGCAAGCTGCGGGAGTTGAACGCGCCGGGAGTGGAGGAGCGCCACGAACTCGAACGCGCCTTCGTCCGCGACCTGCGGGCGAGCGACGTGGCCATCCACACCGACAAGGCGAACGAGCAGCACTACGAGCTGCCGCCCGAGTTCTTCGAGCGGGTGCTCGGGCCGCGCCTGAAGTACAGCTCCGGCTACTGGCCGCAGGGGGTCGAGACGCTCGCCGACAGCGAGGTCGCGATGCTCGACCTGTACCTCGAGCGGGCGCGGATGGTCGACGGCCAGGACATCCTGGAGCTGGGATGTGGCTGGGGCTCGCTCACGCTGTACATGGCCGAGAAGATGCCCAACAGCCGTATCACCGCGGTCAGCAACTCGGCTCCGCAGCGCGCCTTCATCCTGGGGCGGGCGCGGGAGCGCGGACTCGACAACGTCGAGGTGATCACCGAGGACGTGAACCGTCTGCACCTCGAGCGCAGGTTCGACCGCGCGATCAGCATCGAGATGTTCGAGCACATGAAGAACTACGAGCGGCTGCTGGGACGCGTCGCCGGCATGCTGAAGTCGGGCGGGCTGTTGTTCATCCACATGTTCACGCACCATCGGCACAGCTATCACTACGAGGTGAAGCACGACGGCGATTGGATGGCCCGCTACTTCTTCACCGGCGGAACGATGGCGGCCGACGACCTGATGCTGCGATTCCAGAGCGATCTCGTCGTGCGCGACCACTGGCGGATCCCGGGCTCGCACTACGAGAAGACCAGCAATGCCTGGTTGCACCGCATGGATTCGCAGCGGGCCGAGATCCTTCCCGTTCTCGCCGAGACCTACGGGGAGGACCAGGTCGTCCGTTGGTGGTCGCGGTGGCGGATCTTCTTCATGGCC
>CAZQHE010000010.1:39766-42665 GCA_964593155.1 uncultured bacterium | reverse complement strand
CGGCTCCGCCGAAAAGCACCGCTGGCTGAACCGCTGGCGCGTCTTCTTCATGGCGTGTGCCGAGATGTTCGGCTACGACGGTGGCCGTGAATGGCTGGTGTCGCACTATCTCATGCAGAAGCGCGATTGATTCCGGCACCGACCACCGCGGTCGTGCTACAATCGTGTTCGTCGACGGAAGACAACGGAGCAGAAGGATCGACGCCCGGCTCCCGACTCGCCCACGTGACGATACACGGCGTCACCCCGAGACGAAGTCGACCGCCGACGGTTTCCCTGAGTGCGGAAACGAAGACCCCGATCGCATCTGCGGTCGGGGTCTTCGTCCGTGCGGTGGGCACGGGCGTCACCGGCCGCCGGCGACGATCCCGGTGGAGGCACGAAAGTCCTCGACCCGCGACGCAACCTCGGTGTCTTCGGGCAGATCGGTGTCGAGGTAGTGGATCCGGTTCTCGGCGCCGGCCACCTCGCCGTCCTCGATCGTGAGGTCGATCTGGCCCACGTACTTGCCCTGGCTGTTGGCGGCCAGCAGCCGTGTGGGGCCGAACTGCCGCGGGCGCGGCAGGGCGTTGTCGAAAATGCCGTCGACGATCAGGTCCATCTGCTGGAAGCCGCCCTGATGGAGCTGGCGCAGGAACGACAGGCTGTTGCTGCGCCGCAGACTCGACAGGATGACGACCACGTCACCCTTCTCGTCCATCTCGGGCAGCCAGGTCTTCATGGCCGCCACGGGATCGCCGGCCTCGACGTCACCGGCCTTCACCACGTAGCTCGCGTCGAGGTAGGCGGGATCGATCACGCTGGTCACGGCGATCCGGACGCCGTCGCGCTCGATCACGGTGTAGGGATCGAAGACCAGGTCGCCTCCGCGGCGCACGTTCGCGCTCACGAACTCCAGTCCGGTGGAGGCGGCGACCTGTCGGACGGCGTCGACACCGTGACCCAGTTCGTACGGACCGACGCCGATCACCTCGTAGCCCATGGCGGCGGTCTCCTCGGCCACGAAGCGGCTCTGCTCGAGGGTCTCGCGCGTGGGATCGCCGAAGAGGCTGCCGGCGTCGAGGAGCACGGCGTCGGGGTGGTCGGTGCGGACACCGTCGATGACGTGCGCACGGCGGGCCAGGCCACCGAGCGGGCGCGAGGGGCATCCGCAGTCGTCGATCTCGGCGCGGACGGCGCCGTTGTAGAGGATGGCGAGTTCGGTCGTGTCGGCGGCGGCAGGGGGGACGGGTCCGATCAGGAGCAGGGTGCAAAGAATCGCGGCGGCCGCGAGCGGACGAACGATGGTTCGGGGGCGCGGTCGCACGTCGGCGGACATGGTCTCGGCTCTCCTGGTCTGGGGTGGGCAGGGCCGCGGCCGGCGTCGGAGGGCCGACCGGGGGTACGGACGATACGCACAGGATGGTCGCTCGATCGAGCGGTGCGTGCCGTCACCCATTGGTAAAAGGAGGTCGTCACAGGGGCGAATGCGCGAGACCCCGACCCGTCGCGGGCCGGGGCCTCCGTGATCCCCGGGAGGGAAGTTCCGGGGGCGGACACCCCGGCCCCGACGTTCGCCGCCGGATCAGGACGCGATTGCCTGCTCCAGCATCAGGCCCCAGCGCGTGCGCAGGGTCGGTCGCAGGGCGAAGATCTCGTCGAGGTCGGTCCGCAGCGCGCGCCGGATCTTCGCCGCCAGCGACGAGCTGACCACGGGCTCGAGCGAGAGTTCGCGATGGATCTGCTCGGCACGATCGATCCACCGCGGCATGAGGTCCTCTTCCAACTGATGCTGAACGACCCCCGTCTCTGTCAAGGCGTGTCGCAGGCCGCGGGGGAGCTGGGCCAGGCGGTCGCCGGACGTGGCCAGCACGAAGGACGTGTTCTCGACCGGGAAACCCACTCGGGCCGCGATCGAGGGAACGCGCGCCAGCGCCACGCGATCGGTCCGCAGCGCCAGGTCGGCGGCCGGCAGCAGCTCGACGGGCACGCGTGCCCCCTCGACGTCCACCGGGCCGCGGGCGAGTCCCAACAGGATCTCGGTGGCGTCGCCGTCGGTGCCGGGCTCGATCGAGTCCCAGTCGACGCGGGCGTCGAGGCGGGCGAACCAGTCGTCGACGGGCGCGCGCAATCGACGGGAGCGCGGGTCGGAGAGCTCGTCGCGATCGAGGACGATGCGCCGGCCCCGCGAGGGTGTGAAGGCCTGCCCACGCCGGCCGTAGGCCAGGCGCGGCAGGATGCGCTCGGCCGTCATGCGGGCCGTGACGTGCAGCTCGGTGCTGCCGGCGTTCCCGGGGGACCTCCAGCGGCGGACCATGGCCGCGGCCTGCTGGCGCCGCAGCTCGGCCGACAGGGCCGCGATCGGCTCGCGCACGACCTGCACGACGAAACCGTCGGCGCCGACCATCGATCGGAGGTGTCGGCGGACCCGGGCACCGGCGAGACGCCCGTCCCGACAGACGAGTCCGCGAATACCCGCGGCCAGGGCGGGCGTGGGGGTCTCGTCGTCGATCCCCGACACCAGGGCTTCGGTGCGTTCCGGGTCGAGGACCTGCCCCCGTCCGGCCGCCACGACGGCGCGCCAGGCGTCACGGTCGTCGATCCCGGGTCCCAGCCAGAACAGCATACGCGGCGTGTTCACGCGAAGGCCTCCTTGCGGGCGGTCACGATGCCCGTCTCGTGCGGGTCGAGTCTGCGGCGGGCCGCGCCGACTGCGGACGCTGCCGCTTCCAGGGTTCCAGGAGCACCCGAGCGATGCTCGACTCGCCGGCGCCGTACAGTTCGACCAACCACGGAACCATGGGGTGCCTGCCCTGGATCGAAGTCTGGGATGTCGTGTCGAGGCCGGGTGAGGCGGTGTGGAGCAAGACCGCTGCCGGTGGGGCAGGACCTTCCCCCGTGGATGGGGGATTCTCCCAAG